>NZ_JBEXVE010000005.1:0-381773 GCF_040629205.1 Streptomyces sp. NPDC005962
ACACCCACCCCAAACGACAACGTCGGCCTTCAAGACCACAACCGGGTCTTGCCGGCCGACGTCACGCGAGCCCCCGAATTAGCCAACAGCATCCCGATGGTACCGGGGTGGTTGTCGTGCTCGCTTCGGCACCGCCTCGCCCCGGTCGAGTCCAGATGAAGGAAGGCGTGATGACAAGTGCGGGGCAGGCATGGCGAGGTGGGTTCGGCGCTGGCGATACCCGAAGCGTCTACGACACGCTGCCCAGCCACGGCGATACGGGAACCGACGCGGAGCGACCACGACGGGCTGAGCCACCGCGCGGCAGCAGCTGCTCCCCTCCCGCCATATCCGGGGCAGCGCATCTGCTCACGCAGCCGCATGCGTGACGGGGACAGTACGGCGGCCGGCCACATCGAGCCGGGGCCGACGACCGACATGCCTGTCCCCCGGCCACCCCTCCCTCGCCGCTGGCCGTTCCTGCGCGCACAACAGCGATGGACGCAGTCGGCAGGCGGCTGGCCATGTAAACCGCCTTGCGTAGCCGCCGCTCGGCAGCCGCCCGGTCGGGCACGTGGGCCTGGCCGTGCCGCTGCCTCTGCGCGTCCGTTGCGATCGCCGGAGCGTACGAAGACGGCCGTTCTCGATGTTGACTGTGTCTGTTGGCTCGCTGATGCGGGGTGGCGCGCTGAGCGGCCCGGGGGCGCCACTGAGACGGCGCCGCTCTGTCTGCTCCGGCAGGGCGGCCACAGGGCCCGAACGCCCCCGCGACCGTCGTCGTCGCCGACTGCGCCATGCCTTCCGTCGCCCGGTCGCTCCCGCACCCGGCGACGGAAGGCAGCTGAACAAACAGAGCACCGCGCCCCTTCCCTCTCGCCACTGGCTGCAGCGGACGTGGCTACGCGTGCCATGCGGCGATTGCCGTTCTAGGGCCCGCGCCTGAGGACGAGTCGAGTCACTCTGTCGTGGCATTGTCGGGGGATTCCCGAGCCCAGTACGTTGCGCATCTGACTGGACACAATATGTGACCAGCCCGAAGGGGAGGAAATCCTTCATGCGCATTCGATCTGCGGCCGTCATGGTCACCGTAGCGCTCAGTGCGACCGTGCTCGGGGTGGGCACCGCCGACGCGGTGGGGCCGTTGAGCGGCACCAAGGTCCGCGCCTGGCAGAGCGGTTACGTCCTCGGCGTCGCAGGCAACTCGACGGTCGGCGGTGCCACCGTCCAGTACCAGACTGACACCGACGACTTGGCCCAGAAGTGGGCCATCGACCCGGTCACCAGCGACACCTTCATGCTGCGCAACCTGAACAGCGACATGTGCGTCACCGCTGTCGACGGCGGCGCCACGGAAGCCCTCCAGCAGCGTCCGTGCGATTCCCGGTGGCAGGAGCAGACCTTCACCATGGCGGCCTCCAGCAAGCCCAACCGGCACCTGCTGCGCAACCTGGCCCACAACAAGTGCATGCAGCAATACAACACCACCACGCCCACCTTCGCCTTCGTGAGCGGCTGTAGCACCGCCAACAACTACCAGGCCCACTCGTTCGACGTCCGCTGACCCCACATCAGGGCGGGGCCGCACAGCAAACCAGCGCCATCTGAGCAGGCCCGGCCCGAAGAAGGGTGCCCGAAGCCATATGAGGTGGCTTCGGGCACCCCTTTCGACTCCAGCAACGGGGCACGGCCCGTCAGGGCCTTCCTCCGAGGAGAGGCCCAACGACTCCACCAAGCTGCTTCCTCGCGCAGCCAATAAGCGGGCGTCCCACACATGGCCCAAACCGCCTGGTGAGAGACCTGGTGCGGGCAGCAATCTGGTCCACACCTGGTCCACACGCGCTGGTCAACGGTGGGATTCCGGCGGCACAGGGTGAGACAGCGGACATGCGGAAGGGGTGCCCCTCAACTCAGGGCACCCCTTCTGACCAGCTAGTTCGCTGACCTCGGCGGAGGCTGAGGGATTTGAACCCTCGGTGACATCGCTGCCACGACGGTTTTCAAGACCGTTCCCTTAGGCCGCTCGGGCAAGCCTCCCCGCGCCACCTTGGTGGCGCGGGGATCAGCCTAGCGTGTCAGCTGTCTCCCTTGCGCTGGCCCAGGGTGACGTCGACCGTTGACGTCTTGCCGTCGCGCTTGTAGGTGAGGGTGACCTTGTCGCCGGGCTTGTGGGTCCAGATCTCGCTGATCAGGGTCGGGCCGCTGTCGATCACGGTGTCGTCGAGCTTGGTGATCACGTCGCCGGACTTGAGGCCCGCCTTGGCGGCCGGGCCGTTGGGGACGACGGCGGGGCTGCCGCCGGTGCCGTTGGCGGCGATGGTGGCGCCTGCGCTGCTGTCCTTCATGCTGACCGTGGCCTCGATCACCGGGTAGACCGGCTGGCCGGTCTTGATCAGCTGCTGGGCGACGTTCTTCGCCGTGTTGATCGGGATGGCGAAGCCGAGGCCGATGCTGCCGGACTGCTGGGATTCGCCGAGGCCGCTGCCGCTGCCCGCGGACTGGATGGCCGAGTTGATGCCGATGACGCCGCCGTCGGCGTTGAGCAGCGGGCCGCCGGAGTTGCCGGGGTTGATGGAGGCGTCGGTCTGCAGGGCGCTCATGTAGGAGGCGTTGCCTCCGCCGCCGTCGCTGGAGGCGACCGGCCGGTTCTTGGCGCTCACGATGCCGGTGGTGACGGTGCCGGACAGGCCGAAGGGGGCGCCGATGGCGACCGTGGCGTCGCCGACGACGGTCTTGTCGGAGTTGCCGAGCGGCAGCGGGTCGAGCTTGGCGCCGGAGGCGTTCTTGAGCTTGATGACGGCGACGTCGTAGCCCTGGGCCTTGCCCACGACCTCGGCGGCGTACCGCTTGCCGTTGGAGAAGGTGGCGGTGAGCTTGCCGTTGTCGGCGGCGGAGGCGACGACGTGGTTGTTGGTGAGGATGTGGCCCTGCTTGTCGTAGACGAAGCCGGTGCCGGTGCCGCCCTCGCCGTTGTTGCCCTGCGCCTCGATGGTGACGACGCTGGGCAGGGTCTTGCCCGCGATGTTGGACACGGAGCCGGGGGCGCGGCTCTCCGCCTTCGGGTTGCCGACGGCGGAGACGGTGGTGGTGTCGCCGCTGTTGTTCTCCCGGTCGGCGGCCCAGAAGCCGACACCGCCGCCGATGCCGCCCGCGACCAGCACGGCGGCCAGGGCGGCGGCCACGAGCCCGCGGGGCTTGCGCTCCGGTGTGCCGGGGGGCGGCGGTACGGGGGCGCTGCCCCACGGGCCGCCGGGGCCGCCGGGGCCGCCGCCCTGGGGGCCCGGGCCCGGTCCGCCCGGCTGTCCGCCGTCGGAGGGCCACGGTCCGGCGCCGGAGCCGGGGGCTCCGTATCCGGGGGCACCGGCGGGGGCGCCGTAGCCGGGGGCACCACCCGGGGCGCCGTAGCCGGGGGCACCGCCGGGGTCGCCCGCGCCGGTCGACGCGAACGCCGCCGGGGGCTGGGTGGGGGCCGGGGGCTGGGCCGGAGGGGTGGGGGCCGGCGCGGGGTCGCCCGCCTTCGCCATCCGGTCCGGTGCCGACTGGTCCGGCGCCGTCTGGCCCGCGGCCGGGCCTATCGGCGCGTCCGGGGCGGCCGGTGCGGTCGGCGCGTCCGGCTTCGCGCCCGCCGTGGGCTCGAAGTCCGGCGCGGGGGGCACCGCGGGGTTCGGGTGCGGCGCCGGAGGGGCCGGGTGCGGCCCGGCCGCAGGCGGTACGGCAGCGCCCTCGTTCTCGGTGCTCACAGCTGTCTCCTCAGGTGCACGACAGTTTTTCCATGACGGCCCACGCGTACGTATTACCGTTGTCAGCTTTTCCCACGGCGCGTCAGACCGCCGTAAGGAGCGGCGGCCGTGTGGACTACCACCCTTTATCCCGGACAATTCGCCCTGCCGCCATTCCGGGCAACGGCCGGAAGAAGAACCTTCCACCGAGGGACACCGGGCGGTGGCACCATAACGCGGTGACCTATGCGCGTTCTGACCGGGACATCCGCCCGGGGCCGCACACCGTGTCCGTCGTGGCCCACCGCGGGGCCTCCGAAGACGCGCCGGAGCACACGCTGGCCGCGTACCGCAGAGCGCTCGAGGACGGCGCTGACGCCCTTGAATGCGATGTCCGGCTGACCGCCGACGGCCATCTCGTCTGCGTCCACGACCGGCGCGTCGACCGCACCTCCAACGGCCGCGGCGCGGTCTCCGGGCTGGAGCTGGCCGATCTCGCGGCCCTCGACTTCGGCTCCTGGAAGGGGCAGGCCACCGACAAGGAGGCGCCGGACCGGAAGAGCCGCGACAGTACGTCCGTCCTCACCCTCGAACGGCTGCTGGGGCTGATCGCCGACGCCGGACGCCACGTCGAACTGGCCATCGAGACCAAGCACCCCACCCGGTGGGCGGGCCAGGTCGAGGACCGGCTGATCCAGCTGCTGCGCCGGTACGGGCTCGACGCGCCGCCGCCCGGCGAGCCGCCGCCGGTGCGCGTCATGAGCTTCTCGGCGCGCTCGCTGCACCGGGTGCGGATCGCGGCGCCCGCCATCCCCACCGTCTATCTGATGCAGTTCGTCCTGCCGCGCCACCGGGACGGACAGCTTCCGCCGGGGGTGCGCATCGCGGGGCCCAGCATCCGGATCGTGCGCAACCACCCGGCCTATGTGGCGCGGCTGCGGCGCGCGGGGCACCGAGTGCACGTGTGGACCGTCGACGAACCGGCCGATGTCGAGCTGTGCGTGCGGCTGGGGGTCGACGCGCTGATCACGAATCGCCCCAAACAGGTACTGTCCCAACTCGGGCGCTCATAGTGGGCATTACAAGGCGTGCACCGGCGCGTTCGTTACGTATTCGATCGTGACGAGTGCGTCACACGATGCCACTTGGCCGGTTTCCGCTCCAGCCCATCGGGGCATTCATCCCCTGGCGTGGGGCTAAGGAGGTCTCGGGGGTGGCGTTGGTGGTGGCACAGAAGGTGCCGACGTCGTCGACCATGGCCGTACCCCATGGTCCTGCGGGCGTCCGCGCGGCACGACACTGGATGCGCGGCGATCTGGGCAGGACTGGGGTATCGGATTCGGTCATAGACGACGCAGTGTTGATCCTTTCGGAACTGCTCAGCAATGCGTGGCGGCATGGCAGCCCATGGCGCTCCGGCCCTGGCGGCGGGACGGTCCATGCGGCGTGGCGCGTCGATGAAGACGATCGGGTGACGATCGAAGTCACGGATGGCGGTGGCCCGACAAGGCCACTTCCGGCCAAACCTTCCGTCACGGCCCGTGGTGGCCGCGGACTGAACATCATCAGGTCCCTGGCGGACGACTGGGGCGTACGGGACGGCACGGGCGAGGTCACCGTATGGGCGCTCCTCCCCGCCGACACCGGCTTCTCCGGCCGGGTCGTGCTGGCGCCCGATATCGGCACGGAGCTGCGCACGGGCGCCGGGGCGGACCTCGTGACGAATGTGACGAATATGTCGAATGCAGCGAATATCGATACGAATATCGATCCTGATTTCGACCGTGAGCTGGGCTTCGCCGATCTGGACGAGCTGGCGTGAGCGACGCGGCGCATCTGGCCGACGACGTACGGCCGACGGGCTAGGCTCCCGCCCGTACGTGAAGCCGTACGACGGCGTACGTGCCGATACGAGGTACGTGCCGATACGAGCCGTAGCCGACACGAGTTGTAGCCGACACGAGTCGGATACGCGCCGTATACGGGCCGTACGCACGAAGCCCTGAGCCGCCACGATCGGGAGACAGCCACATCATGGCCAAGAAGCGCCGCCCCCAGACCAAGGCCGCAGGATCACGGGGCGCCACGGGCGACATCCCCGTGGTGAGCGCGCGGGAGCCCTGCCCGTGCGGTTCGGGCCGCCGCTACAAGGCCTGCCACGGCCGCGAGGCCGCCCACGCCGTCACCGAGCTGGTGCAGCGGCCCTTCGAGGGGCTCCCCAACGAATGCGACTGGGTGGCGCTGCGCGAGCTGGTGCCCGCCGCCACCGTCCACCTGACCCTCGCCGAGGGGCTGCCCGAGGGCGTGCCGTCGGTCACCCTGGCGACCGTGCTGCCGATGGCGTGGCCCGCGCTGCGCCGGGACAGCGGCGCCGTGCTGGTCGGGCTGCAGAACGACACGGCCTCCGGCGACCTCAGCCGCGATCTGGCCGACACCCTGCGGCGCGCGCTGATCGCCGACCCGGGCACGCCGGTGTCGGCCGAACGGGCGCCCGGCGACGGTCCGCGCCTCCAGGATCTGCTCGACCCGAACGGCGCTTTCACGCCGACCCTGCACGAGGGGTTCGAGTTCTGGCTGGAGGACGCCACGAACGCGACCGGGGAGGTCGCCGCGTCCCTGGAACGGGCCAACGCCGCCGCGATCCCCACCGCCCGGCTCACCGGTGTGGAGGCCGCCTACTGGTGCGAGACGCCGGAGAAGAACCACCTGCGCTGGGTGATGTCCCACCCGGAGGAGAAGCTGCTCGACGCGCTCGCGCGGCTGCACGCGGCGGGGGCGTCCTCGCTGGGCGAAGACACCCGTCTGGTGGGCTCTTTCCGGGCCCACGGGCTCACCGTGCCGGTGTGGGACCTGCCCCGCGGCATGGGCGCGGAGGACGTCGAGAAGCCGGCCGCGGAGCTGGCGGAACGGCTGGGCGAGGCGCTCGCCTCGGACGAGCCGCTCACCTCCGAACAGCGGCGCGCCCGGGGTGGTCTCACCAACCGTCAGGTGACGCTCAGCTGAGCTTCCGGGCGGGTTCGGCCGGGCGCCCCGGCCGCGTGACGCTGCTCACAACTCGCGGTTACGCCCTGGAAGTACGCGTCCGGAAATCCGCGATCGAATTTGCTTAGGGCCGATCTCTTGTTACGGTTCTAAAAGCCCGGTCGCTGGTGCATCCCCCGTCGCCAGCGACCGGGCGCTTCCATGTCCGGTACCGGAACGCACGAGTCCGGTACCGACCAACCGGCCGCGGTGCCGCGGGAGTTGCCCCACCCGGGCCCCCGCCGCAGACCCCGGCCGCAGGACCCCGCCGCAGACCCCAGCCGGGCCGCCACCGAAGATCACCCGAACGCACGACACGCGGCGAGGCCGTGGGCCCCGCCGCGTGTGGCGTTCGCAAGCGTTTCGTTGACAAGGCTGACAAGCGTGACGACGCCCGCCCGGGTCGGTCAGTAGGCGAGCCGGCTGCCCCCGTCTGGCGCGCTGCTGCTCGCCTCGACGAGCGCGTCCACCACGGTGGCCACCTCGGGCAGCCAGGGCTGCCCGCGGCGCTGCGGCGCCCGCTCCCAGCGCACCCGGCCAAGACCCGTCTGCGACGGCGGCAGCACCAGATAGCCGCCCTCGCCGTGGAACCGCAGGGAGCTGGGCACCCAGTCCTGGCGGTTGAGGAGCTCGCCCAGCTCTTCGAGGGAGTACGGGGCCACCAGCAGCGACCAGCGGGTGGGCGTGGCGACCACCGGGCCGAGCCGGACGCCCGCCCGGTCGAACGCGGCCAGCGCCCGGGCCCCGGCGACCGCGGGCAGGCTGAGCGCGCAGGGCGCCGTACCGCCGGTGGCCAGGAGGAGCGGCGCACCGGGGCGGTTGGTCCACCACCAGCGCACCATGCGCGGATCGGTGGTGGCCGCGAGGAGAGCGGGGTCGAAGGGGTGCCCGCCCGGCACCGCGCAGTCGGGGTCCGGGCAGCCGCACACCCGCATGCGTCCGCCGCCCGTCTGGAGGCCGATGCCCGGCAGGACGGGCCACTGCCACTCGGTGGCGCAGGTGAGCGCCGCGCGGAGCAGCGGCGAGCGTGCGCCGCGCCGCAGCGAGAACTTGCGTCGCCTTCCGAGGATCTCGCGCATGAGCGCTCGTTCCTTTCCGTTAACGCCGAGGGCTGTATCCGTTCGCACTACATGGCACTTCGTGGCACTTCACATGGCACTACGTGCGCGCTGCCGGGCGTCGTTCGGCCACTCACAGCACGTGGATCACAAGTCACTGCGCGTACAAGGCAGCGCATCACGCCGCGGGCCGAGCGTGGAACGTGGCGAGGGGTGGCGCGCACCTGGCGCTTACCGTCCTGGATGGTGCGCTTCCTCGCCACCCGAAGAGGGGCGCGGCCGTTGTGGTCTATGACGCCTGGACCGGCCGCGGGGTTCCGGGGCGGTCAGAACTGCCCCAGGCCCTCTCCGAATGTGTACCCGCCGCGATGGAGACGACGCGCTGTCGAATGACGTCAGTCGACCTCAAATTGGCAGCGTGGCGACTTTTTTTCGGCCAAGTTCAATTCCCCCCAGACACTAACAAGACCACCGGGACAATGCTGGACATCGGCTCTCCCGTGCGTGTACATCTTGAGACAGTAGCGGCACAGTAGCGGCGCAGCATGACAGGGGGTTTGCGATGCTATTGAGCAAGCTGGGCGCAGCGGGTGAAGGCAGCGGACCATGAACTCGGCCTATCCGCCGAAAGTGGCTGGAATCGATTCTTCCCTCCCCGCACCCACGCAAACTGCCGATCCCATCAGCCCGCCCCTCGCCGCGCCGGAACCCGGCGTTCAGGACCGGCTGGCGGGGTGGGTATCGGATCTCACCACCCTTCACGAACTCACCGAGCGGCTGGTCCATACCAGCGCTCTCGATGAGGCGCTGAGGGAACTGCTGCGCGCGGGCGCCGCGCTCGTGGGCGCGCAGCGCGGGCTGGTCGCGCTCGAACCGGCGGACGGGCAGGGTCCGGTGACCACCGTCGGACTCGGCCTCGGCCGCGCCGACCTCGGCCAGATCGAGACGATCCCGGGCGGCTCCGCCCCCGCGGGCCATCTCCTCGACGGGCTGCCCGAACCGGGCGGCGAGCGGCGCCCCGATGTCACCCACCCCGACATCCCGGGCGAGCCCGGTCTCCATCCCCGCCATCGTGAGGTCGCCGCCCGTCTCGGCTTCGCCGCCAGCTACGCGGTCCCGCTGGACCCCTTCCCCGGCCCCGGCCCGGGCCCCGGGCTCACCGGCGTGCCCGCCCCCGCCGCCGAGGACGCGTCCCCGGGCGCGGGCTCGGGTGACCGTACGGCGCGGGGCGCACCGGGCACACCGGGCACACCGGGCGGCGCGGGGCAGGGCGCGGCGCAGGCGTCCGTCCCGGCAAGTGCCCCCGGCATGCCGGATGTGCCCGCCGGGCGGCTCGGCGCGGTCGCCTGGCTCTACGACGAACCGGCCGAGCCCGAGGAGCACCAGCGCCATCTGGTGGCCCTGTACTGCCGTTACGCGGCCGCCCACATCACCCGGCTGATCGAGCTGGCCCGCGCCCGCGCGACGGTGGCGACCGTCCGGGAGGAGCTGCTGCCCACCCGGCTGCCGCGGCTTCCCGGGGTGCGCCTCGCCGTCCGCCACCGCCCCGGCTCGCGGGGCGGCGGGGACTGGTACGACGCGCTGCCGCTGCCGGACGGCGCCCTCGGCCTCTCGGTCGGCGCGGTCACCGGTTCCGGGCCGAGCACCATCGTCGCGATGGGGCGGCTGCGGGCGTCGCTGCGCGCGTACGCCGTGATGGAGGGCGAGGACCCGGTCGCCGTGCTCTCCGACCTGGAACTGCTGCTGCGGCTCACCGAGCCCGCCCGCTCCGCGACCGCCCTGTTCGCGTACTGCGAGCCCGGGGCGCGCCGGGTGCTGCTGGCCGGGGCGGGGCACTGCCCGCCGCTGATCACCGGGGAGCGGCGTACGGAGTTCGTGGAGACCACGCTGTCCGCGCCGCTGGGCATGCTCTCCTGCTGGGAGGCGCCGAGCGTGGAAATCGAGCCCGCCTGCGGAGAAACGCTTTTGTTCTACAGCGACGGGCTGCTCCACCGCACCGGTGAGCCGACGGACCGCGCCTTCGCCCGGCTGCGCGCCGCCGCGGCGGGTGCCCCCAGGGCGGTGCGCGCCGATCCGGACGCCTTCGCGGACCATGTGCTGCTGGCGATGCTCCCGGACCACGCAGCCGACACCGGCGGCACGGGCGAAACCCGCGTGACCGGCGTGACCGGGGGCGGCGCGGGGGACGCCGCGGAGGATGTCGTCCTGCTCGTCGCCCACTTCGACTGATCGGCGGCGCCCGGGACGCCTCCCGGGCGCCGCACCCCCGGACCTACGATGGAGAGGTCCAGTTCGAGGAGGATGACGTGACCGAGGAGCCCACTCCTGACGCCCTGGAGACCCCGGAGGCCGAGGAGCAGCCCATCAAGCAGCGGAAGAACGGCCTCTACCCGGGTGTTTCCGACGAGCTTGCCGAGAGCATGAAGTCCGGCTGGGCGGACACCGAGCTGCACGACCTGAGCCCCATCGAACAGGCCCCGGACACCGCCCGCCGCCGCGCCGCGCTCTCCGCGCGCTTCCCCGGCGAGCGCCTGGTCGTCCCCGCGGGCAGCCTCCGCACCCGCTCCAACGACACGGAGTACGGCTTCCGCGCCGCGACCGAGTACGCGTACCTCACCGGCGACCAGACGGAGAACGGCGTCCTGGTGCTGGAGCCGGACGCGGGCGGCGGCCACCAGGCGACGGTGTACCTCCTGCCGCGCTCCGACCGGGAGAACGGCGAGTTCTGGCTGGACGGCCAGGGCGAGCTGTGGGTCGGGCGGCGGCACAGCCTCGGCGAGGCCGAGCAACTGCTGGGCCTGCCCGCCAAGGACGTGCGCGAGCTGGCCGGCCGGCTCGGGGACGCGACCGGCCCGGTGCGCGCCGTACGCGGCCATGACGCGGGGATCGAGGCGGCGCTGACCGACAAGGTCACCGCCGAGCGCGACGAGGAGCTGCGGGTCTTCCTCAGCGAGCAGCGCCTGGTCAAGGACGAGTTCGAGATCGCCCAGCTGCAGCGGGCCGTCGACTCGACCGTGCGGGGCTTCGAGGACGTGGTGAAGGTCCTCGACAAGGCGGAGGCGACCTCGGAGCGCTACATCGAGGGGACGTTCTTCCTGCGCGCCCGCGTCGAGGGGAACGACGTCGGCTACGGCTCGATCTGCGCGTCCGGTCCGCACGCCACCACCCTCCACTGGGTGCGCAACGACGGCCCGGTCCGCTCCGGCGACCTGCTGCTCCTCGACGCGGGGGTCGAGACCACCACCCTCTACACCGCCGACGTCACCCGCACCCTGCCGGTCAGCGGCACGTACACCCCGCTCCAGCGGAAGATCTACGACGCGGTGCACGAGGCGCAGGAGGCGGGCATCGCGGCGGTCAAGCCGGGCGCGAAATACCGCGACTTCCATGACGCCGCCCAGCGCGTCCTGGCCACCAGGCTGGTCGAATGGGGCCTGGTCGAGGGCCCGGTCGAGCGCGTCCTGGAGCTGGGGCTGCAGCGCCGCTGGACGCTGCACGGCACCGGCCACATGCTCGGCCTGGACGTGCACGACTGCGCCGTGGCCCGCACCGAGACCTATGTGGGGGGCACGCTGGAGCCCGGTATGTGCCTCACCGTCGAGCCCGGCCTCTACTTCCAGCCGGACGACCTGACCGTGCCCGAGGAGTACCGGGGCATCGGCGTCCGGATCGAGGACGACATCCTGGTGACGGAGGACGGCAACCGCAATCTGTCGGCGGGGCTGCCGCGGTCCGCCGATGACGTCGAGGCGTGGATGGCCCGGATCGTCGCACAGCGGAGCTGAGACGGGGCGTGACGGCGGGGGAGCGGCTGGACCGCTCCCCCGTCGTCATGTCCGTCACCACACCCCGGGCGCCTCGCTACGACGCCCTGAGCAAGGAGTCCTCACGCCACTTGAGGATCTTGTCGAAGCTCACCACCACCCCGCCGCGGCCCGGTCGGTCGCGGTAGCGGACGTGATCGGTGAGCGCCTCGATGAGAAAGAGCCCCCGTCCGTGCTCCGCGTGTGCGGGAGCCGGACTCTGCGGGTGCTGCGGCCTCGGCGCCGACGCCGGACGCCGCTCGCTGCGGGTGCGCGACTCGCGGCGCACGGTGCCACGGCCGGAGAAACCGGGACCCGAGTCGGTGACCTCGATACGGCAGGTGTCGCCGTCGATGAAGGCCGTGACGCGGTAGTCCCCGCCCGTACCGTCGCTGCCGCCGTGCTCCACCGCGTTGGCGCATGCCTCGGAGAGGGCGACCGACAGGTCGTAGGAGATTTCCGGATCGACTCCGGCCGTCTCCATGGTGCCGAGGAGCAGTCGCCGTGCGAGCGGAACGCTCGCCGCCTCGCGGGGCAAATGGAGTGACCACCAGATGCTCATGCTCCAGCCTCCCGGCCGCGGCTCGACATACCGTTACGTATTGCCTGGGTCCATGGTCCGTAAGCGTCCGATTGACGTGACTCCGCTCATTCGGCGGACGCGCGCGGTAGGCGCATCGGTGTATAGGCCTGTCCCGGTGTGCGCCGGTACGCCCTACCCGCCGTGGGGAACGCGTTTACCCAGTGGGATGATGGCGCGGCCATGGCTTCCCCTGTCGCCCGTGCGGCTGCCGATCTGCGCATGTTGCGGGCCGCGGTGTTCACCGCGGTCTGTGTCGTGCTGTCCGCGGCGGGGCATGTACTGGCGTCCTGTACGACGGTGCCGCTGTGGACGCTCGGCGCGGGGGCCGCGGCGATGTTCGCGGTGGTGCTGCCACTGGCCGGGCGGGAGCGGTCGCTGCCCGGGATCGCGGCGGTGCTGGCCCTGGGACAGCTCGCGCTGCACAGCCTCTTCGGCTACGGACAGCAGCAGGCGGCCGCCGCCGCGGAGGCCGCCCATCGCGCGGACGCCGACGGCCGCGTCATCGGCATGGCGGCCAAGCTGCTGTGCACCACACTCCCCGGCCGCCTCGACGCGGCCATGGCGCACCGGATCGTCGCCCGGTCGGGCATCGACCCGGCGTCCCTCCACTCCGCGCCGTCCGCACAGTCCGCACCGGCGACGGGGATGACCGGCCCTGAGCACCACATGGGTCTGACGGCCCTGCTGCCGTCGCTGCCGATGACGCTGGGGCATCTGCTGGCCGCGCTCGCCGTCGGCTGGCTGCTGCGGCGCGGCGAGAGGGCCGTATGGCGGGCGGTACGGCTGTCGCTGGACGGGGCGCGCGGGGTCGCGGAGGCCGCGCTCGTACGCTCCCTGCGCGCCGCCCTGGGGCTCGTACGAACGCTGCTCACCGGGCTCACGGACGCCGCGGCCGGTACCGGGCCGCCCCGCCCGCGCCCGGACGGGGCGGACGAGGGCGGGACGACGGCCGTCGTCCTCCAGCACAGCGTGATCAGGCGGGGACCGCCGTCTTACGACCTCGCGGCCTGACCGACGCGACACTCCTCCAGCGGGAACGGAGGGTGGCCGTGCCGGAGCCGCACGCGCGCCCACCCCATCGTTCACTCCTCATCTGGAGCGTTTGACATGAACGCCACGCGTCTTCGTCGTCTGCCGGTTCTCGGCGGCCTCACCGCGGGTGCCCTGGTGCTGCTCGCCGCGGGCCCCGCCTTCGCGCACGTCACCGTGCAGCCGGAGCAGGCCGAGAAGGGCGGCTACAGCACCGTCGACTTCAAGGTGCCCAACGAGCGGGACGACTCCTCGACCGTCAAGGTCGAGGTCAACCTGCCCACCGACCATCCGCTCGCCTCCGTGATGCCCGAGGCGGTGCCCGGCTGGGACGTGAAGGTCACCAAGTCCAAGCTCGCCAAGCCCATCGAGACCGACGACGGCAAGGTGACCGAGGCGGTCACCAAGATCACCTGGACCGGCGGCAAGATCGAGCCGGGCATGTTCCAGCAGTTCCCGGTCTCGGTCGGCCCGCTCCCCAAGGACGCCGACCAGCTCGCATTCAAGGCGCTCCAGACGTACGACGACAAGCAGGTCGCGCGCTGGATCGAGGAGCCCGAGAAGGGCGCGCCCGAGCCCGAGAACCCGGCGCCGGTCCTCAAGCTCACCGACGCGGCCGAGGGCTCGGACGGGCACGGCAACGGCTCGGCGAGCGCGGGCGCGGGCGACGCCAAGGGTACGAAGGCCACGGCGTCCGGCGACACGGCGAAGACCGCCTCGGCGTCGGATGACGACAGCACCGACACCACCGCACGGGTGCTGGGCATCGTAGGCATCGTCATCGGCGCCGCCGGAGTCACCTTCGGGGTGCTCGCGGGCCGCCGCCGCTCCGCCTGACCAGCCGGAACCCCGCGTGACGGCACGGCGTGACCGCGCGTCCCGACCGGGCGCCGCGGTCACGCCGGGCGGCGGGCCCCCGGGTCCCCGCCGCCGTCACGCACCACCGATCCGACGATCTCTTTTGGAGAACAGCTCCATGCGCACCAAGATTCTGGTCCCCGTCCTCGTCGCCACCGCCGCGCTCACCCTCACCGCCTGCGGCGGTTCCGGCGACGGCGGGGACAAGGGGGACAACAGCGCCGCCAGCGTCTCGGGCGGCCGGAAGACGGGACAGGCGATCGTCCTGAACGGCGACGCCAAGACCAAGCCCGACCTCGTCCTCACCGACACCGAGGGCAAGAAGTACGACCTGCTCAAGGAGACCAAGGGCCACCCGACCCTGGTCTTCTTCGGCTATACCCACTGCCCGGACGTCTGCCCGCTGACCATGAGCAACCTCGGCATCGCCGTGTCCAAGCTGTCCAAGGCCGAGCGGGAGAAGCTGCGGGTCGTGATGGTCACCACCGACCCGGAGCGCGACACCCCGCAGCGGATGCGCAAGTGGCTGGACGCCCAGGGCGGCAAGGACTTCGTCGGGCTGACCGGCGACTTCAACACCATCCAGGCCGGAGCCAAGCCGCTCGGCATCTTCATCGAGAAGCCGAAGAAGGAGAAGGACGGCAGCGTCACCGTCAACCACGGCGCCCAGGTGATGGGCTTCTCGCCCAAGGACGACAAGGGGCACTGGATCTACACCACGTCGACCTCGCCCCAGCAGTACGCCAAGGACCTTCCGAAGATCATCAAGGGGGAGAACCCGTGACCGCCCGGCACCGGGCCGCCGCCGCGGCCGCACTCGCCCTCGGACTGACCGGCGCGCTCACCGCCTGCGGCGGCGACGACGGCGGCAGCGGGGACCGCCCCGACCTGTCCGTCGGCGGCGCGTACATCCCGCGGCCCGCGATGGCCGACATGGCGGCGGGCTTCCTGACCGTGACGAACAAGGGGGGCGGCGCCGACAAGCTGACGTCCATCACCACCCCGCTCGCCCGCGACGTCACCCTGCACACCACCAAGGGCACCCAGATGAAGCAGGTCAGCTCGCTCGACGTGCCCGCGGACGGCGAACTGAGGCTGAGCAGCGGGGGCGATCATCTGATGCTGACAAAACTGGCCCACAAGCCGAAGGTCGGTGAGAAGGTCGAATTCACCCTGCACTTCGCCACGTCCGACCCCATCAAGATCAAAGTCCCGGTCGAGCCGATGACGTACCGTCCCAAGGACTGACAGCCGATGCCCTCGCTGACCTTCCCGACCGCCAGGACCGGGACCGACGCCCGGATCTCCGTCACCGCCCGGCGGCTGCTGTCGGTCCTCGGCACGCTGCTCGCCGCGCTGCTGTGCGCGCTGAGCTTCGGCGCCGGGCCCGCGTCCGCGCACGCGGCGCTCACCTCCACCAGCCCCGGCGAGGGCGCGGTGGTGAAGTCCGCGCCGGGGGACGTCGCGCTCACCTTCACGGAGGGCGTGCTGCTCGGCCGGGACGCGGTGCGCGTCCTGGACCCCAAGGGCAAGCGCGTGGACGCCGGGAAGGCCGCGCACGTGGACGGCAAGGCGTCGACCGCGACGGTCGCGCTGCGCTCCGGGCTGCCCAAGGGCACGTACACGGTGGCGTGGAAGGCGGTCTCGGAGGACAGCCACCCGGTGAGCGGCGCGTTCACCTTCTCCATCGGCGCCCCGTCCAAGACGTCGGTCAAGGCGCCGACGGGCGAGAGCGGCGACAGCACGGTCACGACGCTGTACGGCATCGGGCGGTACGCGGCCTACGGCGGGTTCGCGGCGCTGGTCGGCGCCTGCGTGTTCGCCGGGGTGTGCCGGTCCTCCCGCCCGGTCCGGAAGATCGCCGTCGGCGGCTGGGCGACGCTCTTCGGGGCCACCCTGGCGCTGTTGCTGCTGCGCGGCCCGTACGCCAACGCCGAGGGGCTCGGCAAGGTCCTCGACCTCGGCGGGCTCGGCGATGTCCTCGACACCAAGCCGGGCGCGGCGCTGCTGTCCCGGCTGCTGCTGCTCGGCGTAGCGGCGATCTTCCTGGCCGTGCTCTTCGGCTCGTACACCCGCCATACCGAGGCGGCGGAGGAAGACGCCAAGCGCCGCCATGACCTCGCCTTCGGGCTGGGCTTCGGCGGCGTCGTCGTCACGGTGGGCCTCGCCGCGACCTGGGCGATGGCCGAGCACGCCTCGGTCGGCATCCAGCGGCAGCTGGCCATGCCGGTCGACGTGATCCACCTGGTCGCGGTCGGGGTGTGGCTGGGCGGTCTGGCCTCGCTCGCGGTGACGCTCCGCGCGGGCGTGCCGATCGAGCGGGCGGCCGTGCTCCGCTTCTCGCGGCTCGCCTTCGGCTCCGTCGTCGCCCTGGTCCTCACCGGGCTGTACCAGTCGTGGCGGCA
Organism: Streptomyces sp. NPDC005962; assembly: GCF_040629205.1. Classification (NCBI taxonomy): domain Bacteria; kingdom Bacillati; phylum Actinomycetota; class Actinomycetes; order Kitasatosporales; family Streptomycetaceae; genus Streptomyces; species Streptomyces sp. NPDC005962. Next base: position 16,453 of record NZ_JBEXVE010000005.1, read on the forward strand.
GGTCGGCTCCTGGAAGGCGCTGACCGGCACCGATTACGGGCGCTGGCTGCTGATCAAGGTGGCCCTGGTGGCGGTGCTCGTCGGCATCGCCGCCTTCTCGCGCCGCTGGACGAGCCGTCTTACGGACGTCACGGCGACGGGGGGCGAGGGCGAGCGTACTGAGAATGCGCGGGTGACGGCGGAGGCGGGAGCCCGGACCGGGGCCAGGGCGGTGGTGAAGGCCGGGCAGCCGGTCGGTACGGGCGCCTCCGGGGCCGGTACCGGCGAGAGTTCCGATGAGGACTCCGCGTCCGCTGACGAGGCCGGGGCCGAGGACGGGGACGGGGACGGGGACGGGGACGGGGCCGGGGACGAGGCCGCTGACGGGGCCGGGGACGACCCCGTGCGCACCGCCCAGCTCGCCCGTCAGCGCGCGGCCAAGGACAAGACCGCCGCCCGGCGGGAGCGCGACGCCGATCCGCAGCGCAGCGGACTGCGCCGCTCCGTGATCGCCGAGACCGTCGTGGCCGCCGTGCTGCTCGCGGTGACCACCATGCTGAGCGGCACCCAGCCGGGCCGGGCGGAGACCGGGAAGCCCACGGCAGTCGCCGCGGACCCCGGGGCGCTGAACGTCGATCCGGTGAGCGTGGCGATCCCGTACGACACCGGTCCCAAGAGCGGCCGCGGCAAGGCCATCGTCATGCTCGACCCGGCGCTGCCCGGCGACAACGCCCTCAACGTCTTCATCAGCGACTTCGCCGACCGCCCGATCGACGTGCCCGAGGTGAAGGTCTCCCTGACCCTCAAGCAGAAGGGCCTGGGCCCGCTGTCGATCCCCCTCAAGCACCGCTCCACCGGACACTGGAGCGCCCAGAGCGTGCAGCTCCCCATGGCCGGGAAGTGGCTGCTCTCCCTGACCGTACGGACCTCCGACATCGACCAGGTGACGGAGACCAGGAACGTGAAGATCGCGCAATGAGCACATCGCAAGTCCCGAAAGCCCCCGAAACCACTCAGGATCAGCAGAGCCCCTCGTCCGGGGTGTCCCGGCGCCGTCTGCTGGGCTCGGCCGGCGCCGCGGGCGCCGCCGGGCTCGTCGCCGGCGGGGCGGCGGGCGCGTACGCCGCGGAGGCGACGCGTGACACGCCCCGGCCGCTCAGCTCGGTCGGTTCGACGGCCGTCTCCTTCTATGGCAAGCGCCAGGCGGGGATCACCACCCCGCTGCAGGCCCACGGCCAGCTCGTCGCCTTCGATCTGGCGCCCGGTGCGAACCGTAAGAAGGCCGCCGCGCTGCTGCGCCGGTGGTCGAGGACGGCGCGCGAGCTGACCGAGGGCAAGGCGCCGCCGGACGACACCGGCATCGCGCTCGACGCCGGACCGTCGTCCCTCACGGTCACCTTCGGCTTCGGCCGCTCCTTCTTCGCCAAGGCGGGCCTGGCGGACCAGCTCCCGGAGGCTCTCGCCCCGCTCCCCGACTTCGCCTCGGACGCACTCGACGCGAAGCGCAGCAACGGCGATCTGTGGGTCCAGATCGGCGCCGACGACGGACTCGTCGCCTTCCACGCGCTGCGCGCGCTCCAGCGGGAGGCCGGGGACACCGCCCGGCTGCGCTGGCAGATGAACGGCTTCAACCGCACCCCCGGAGCCACCGGCCACCCCATGACCGTGCGCAATCTGATGGGCCAGGTCGACGGGACGAACAACCCCAAGCCGGAGGAGTCGGACTTCAACCGGCGGATCTTCGTACCGGACAAGGGGGAACCGGCCTGGATGGCGGGCGGTTCGTACGCCGTGGTGCGCCGTATCCGGATGCTGCTCGACTCCTGGGACAACCTGTCCCTGGAGCGGCAGGAGAAGGTCGTCGGCCGCCGCAAGTCGGACGGGGCCCCGCTGTCCGGCGGCACCGAGACGACCCCGGTGCGGCTCGACAAGCTGGGCCCGGACGGCGGCCTGGCCATCGGGGGCGCCGCCCACGTACGGGTCGCGGCCCCCGAGTCGAACCAGGGCGCGGCCATGCTGCGCCGCCCGTTCTCGTACCACGACGGCTTCCGCGAGGACGGGGCGCCGGACGCGGGACTGCTGTTCATCGCCTGGCAGGCGGACCCGATGAAGGGGTTCGTCCCGGTACAGCGGAAGCTGGACCTCGGGGACGATCTGTCCCGGTTCCTGCGGCACGAGGCGAGCGCACTCTTCGCGGTGCCGGGCGGCTGCGCCCCGGACGGTTACGTGGGTCAGGCACTCTTGGAAGGGTGAGCACGGGATGAACCTCCTCGCCCCCGGCCGCCGCTGGGTATCGTGGCGGCTCTCATACGATTACAGGGAGCCACCGTGATGTCGGCCAGCCACTATGCCTACCTCGGCCCCGAGGGCACCTTCACCGAGGCCGCGCTGCGGTCCTTGCCGGAGGCTGCCACCCGCGAGCTGGTCCCGATGGTCTCGGTGCCCGCGGCGCTGGACTCCGTGCGCGGCGGTACGGCGGCTGCCGCGCTGGTGCCCATCGAGAACTCGGTCGAGGGCGGGGTCACCGCGACCCTCGACGAGCTGGCCACCGGCGAACCGCTGACGATCTACCGCGAGGTGCTGCTCCCGATCAGCTTCGCGCTGCTGGCGCGGCCGGACACCACGATCGCGGACGTCAAGACGGTGACCGGGCACCCGGTGTCCCAGCCGCAGGTCCGCAACTGGCTCGCGGCGAACCTGCCGGACGCCCTGTGGGAGTCGGCCGCCTCGAACGCGGACGGTGCGCGGCTGGTGCAGGAGGGGCGCTACGACGCGGCGTTCGCGGGCGTGTTCGCGGGGCCGAAGTACGGGCTGGAGCCGCTGGTCACCGACATCCACGACGCGCCCAACGCGATGACCCGCTTCGTACTGGCGGGCCGCCCGGCCCGGCCCGCCGCCCGGACCGGCGCGGACAAGACGTCCGTGGTGATCTGGCTCGGCGACGACCACCCGGGCGCGCTGCTGGAGCTGCTGCAGGAGTTCTCGGCGCGCGGCGTCAACCTGATGCGGATCGAGTCGCGCCCGACCGGCGAGGGCATCGGCCGCTACTGCTTCTCGATCGACTGCGAGGGGCACATCACCGACCGGCGGGTGGGGTCGGCCCTGATGGGGCTGAAGCGGGTCTGTCCGAAGGTGCGTTTCCTGGGTTCGTACCCGCGCGCGGGCGTGGACGCGGCGGACCTGGCCCCGCTGCGCGACGGCACCTCGGACGAGGCGTTCGCGGAGGCGGCGGAGTGGCTGGCCCGCTGCCAGGACGGGCGCGGCTGAGCGGAGACACCGGGCCCGTCAACCACGGGCCCGGGCGGCCGCCGCGGAAAGTTATCCACAGGCTCGGCTCCACGCTGGGGACAAGTCGACAACGCCAACCCGGCAATGTCGACACATCACCACAGTCACCTCATCGGCTCACATCACCGGACATTGCACATTCGTCACCGCAATTCCAATGATCCGCTCTTTGGAGTGAGGGATTCTTCTCCCAAAGAGTGTGTGAACGCGGTTCGATAGGGGGATCTATCGCCGAGCACTCGGCGGACTAAACGATCACCGCGACATCCACAGATCTCACACACAGGCTGTGGATAACTCGCGAGTATCCCAACAGCCCTGTGGACAACCAACCGCCAACTCGCCCCACACACAGGGGAAGCCGGTCATCTCTTTGCCCCTTTTCGGGGAATGCGCACACATTCCTTGACGGCGGTCCACACAGGAATTCCCCGGTTTTCCCACAGCCATAAACAGGGGCAAATAGGGGCACACCGGAATATCGCGTCGAGCCCCCGAGGTCACACCGGTAACCTGGGGGGGTGATTGACCTTCGCCTGCTCCGTGAGGACCCCGACCGTGTGCGCGCCTCCCAGCGCGCCCGTGGAGAAGACGTCGACCTCGTCGACGCGCTCCTGGCAGCCGACGAGCGGCGCAGGTCCTCCAGCGTCCGCTTCGACGAACTCCGCGCCGAACAGAAGGGGCTCGGCAAGCTCATCCCCAAGGCATCCGGGGACGAGAAGGCCGAGCTGCTGAAGAAGGCCGGTGAGCTCTCCGCCGCGGTCAAGGCGGCCGACGCCGAGCAGCACGCGGCGGCCGACGAGACCCAGGACCTGCTGCGCCGGCTGGGCAACCTGGTCCACCCGGACGTCCCCATCGGCGGCGAGGACGACTTCACCGTCCTGGAGACGGTCGGCACCCCGCGCGACTTCGCGGCCGAGGGCCTCACCCCCAAGGACCACCTGGAGCTGGGCGAGCTGCTCGGCGCGATCGACACCGAGCGCGGCGCCAAGGTCTCCGGCTCGCGCTTCTACTACCTGACGGGCGTCGGCGCGCTGCTGGAGCTCGCGCTGGTGAACGCGGCGATGGCGCAGGCCGGCGCGGCGGGCTTCACCCCGGTGCTCACCCCGGCGCTGGTCAAGCCGAAGGCCATGGAGGGCACCGGCTTCCTGGGCCAGGCCGCGGAGGACGTCTACCACCTGGACAAGGACGACCTCTACCTGGTCGGCACCTCCGAGGTCCCGCTGGCCGCGTACCACATGGACGAGATCCTGGACGCGGAGCAGCTGCCCCGGCGCTACGCGGGCTTCTCCTCCTGCTTCCGCCGCGAGGCCGGGTCGTACGGCAAGGACACCCGGGGCATCTTCCGGGTGCACCAGTTCGACAAGGTCGAGATGTTCGTCTACACGACGCCGGAGGAGGCCGAGGCCGAGCACCAGCGGCTGCTGGAGTGGGAGAAGCAGTGGCTGACCTCGCTGGAGCTGCCGTTCCGGGTGGTCGACCTGGCCTCGGGTGACCTGGGCTCGTCCGCGACGCGGAAGTTCGACTGCGAGGCGTGGATTCCGACCCAGGGGAAGTACCGCGAGCTGACCTCGACGTCCAACACCACCGAGTTCCAGTCGCGGCGGCTGTCGATCCGGATGCGCGAGGGCAAGAAGGTCCGTCCGCTGGCCACGCTGAACGGCACGCTGTGCGCGGTCACCCGGACCATCGTCGCGATCCTGGAGAACCACCAGCAGGCCGACGGTTCGGTGCGGGTGCCCGAGGTGCTGCGGCCGTTCCTGGGCGGCCGCGAGGTCCTGGCACCGGTCGCCCGGTGAGCGCCGGCACCCTTCCGTATCGCCTGGTCGCGACGGATCTCGACGGCACCCTGCTCCGTCCCGACCACACCGTCTCGGCCCGTACCCGCGCCGCGCTCGCCGCGGCCACCGCGGCCGGTGCCGCCCATATCGTCGTCACCGGGCGCACCGTCCCGGTGGCCCGGCACATACTGGACGACCTCGGCTACGAGGGGCTCGCGGTGTGCGGCCAGGGCGCGCAGCTCTACCACGCGGGCGAGCACCGGCTGCTGACCTCCGTCACGCTGGACCGCAAGGTGGCCATGCTGGCGCTGGAGAAGATCGAGGCCGAGACGGGTCCGCTGCTGCTGGCCGCGGCCCGCGACGGCCTCGACGGCGAGGTGCTGTTCGGCCCGGGGTACCGGGTGGGGCACGGGGAGCTGCCGGTCAGCTCCTTCAGCGACCCGGACGAGGTGTGGTCCGCGCCCATCAGCAAGCTCTACATCCAGCACGCCGAGCTGGGCGACGACGCCCTCGCGGACGCCGCGCGGAACGCCGCCGGGGGTCTGGTCGGGGTGACGATGGCGGGCGCGGGGCTGGTGGAACTGCTGCCGCTGGGGCTGACCAAGGCCACGGGGCTCTCGCTGGCCGCCCGCAGGCTGAAGATGACGGCCGCGGACACCATCGCGTTCGGCGACATGCCCAACGACATCCCGATGTTCGGCTGGGCGAAGCACGGGGTCGCGATGGCCAACGCGCACGACGACCTGAAGGCCGCCGCCGACGAGATCACCGCCTCCAACGAGGAGGACGGCATCGCGGTGGTGCTGGAGCGGCTCCTCGGCTGAAGCCGGTGAGCGGATGACGCCGGACGACACGGACGACACGACGACGGGGCGGCCCACGGCGGGCCGCCCCGTCGTCGTGCGGGGTCAGCCCAGGTTCTTCACGGCCTGGTAGTACGTCCACGCGGTGCCGTCGCAGGTGGTCTTCTTCGCACCGGTGTAGGCGGTGCACACCCGCTTGAGGTCCTCGTAGAAGGCGCTGTCGATACGGGCCTTGTTGGCGTCGAAAATGCCGAGCGCCTTGTGGTTGCGGTACCCGAAGTCATGCCGGGCGCACGAGGTCTGGAAGGGGAAGCCGAAGGGGTTGTCGGGCGAGCTGCTGCAGTAGTCGGTGGACCAGTCGAACCCGTACGCGGCCCACGCGGCCTGGTTGTTACGGGCCGCGAGCCAGGCGTTGTAGCTGCCGGAGCTGGTCTGGGTCCAGTTCGCGAGCACCTGCGCCTTGTCGGCGGGGGCGGCCTGGGCGGGGGCGGCCAGGGCGACGGTGGCGGCCGCGGTGACGGCGGTGGCGGCAAGACTCGTGGCAAGACGACGCATTTCGGTTCCCTCCGTTGGTTGCTGACGGCAGCTCAAACCGCCCGCGCGAGGCGCGGGTTGCGGGGCGGTGTGAGGTGGCGCACATCCAGAGTTCGGCAGGTTCCTGACAAGCGTCAAGATCTAGACGGGCGTATGGATGAACAGACTTCAACCAACGGAGGTTCGGAGCTTCCTCCAAGTGGGCGAGGAGAACGGCCAGTTCAGGAGGGAGGGAGGGCAGGGCAGGGCGGCTCGTACTTCCGGGACCGACTCCGTCCGTCAACACGGCGGAGTCGCGTAACCGTCCTGCGGTCGGATCGTTGTTCTAGATGACGCGTGATGCGCGGAGGCAACGCGGGCTTGAAGCTTCGGCCGGGCGACGGATCGACGGACAGCGATGTCACGGCGGTTGGGTCCGAATGAGGTAGGCAGCCTCCGCTCCTGGTCCCTGGATACGGGCGGCCAATCGCCCCTGGCTTGTGGGGCACGCCATCACCCGTATCCACACCGGAAGGCACACCCATGCCACCCGAGACCGCACTGCTGGAGTCGCGCACGCTGCGCGACAGCGTGATCGAACGGACCGACGTCCTCGACATGGTCAAGATCCTGGCCATGCTCCCCGACGGGGTTCACGTCACCACGCGCATCGTCGCGATGTACTTCGAGGTTGGGGAAGAAGCCATCAAAAGCCTGGCCAAGCGACACCGGGAGGAGTTCCACAGCAACGGGATGCACACACTCCGAGGCTCTGACCTGCAAATCTTTGAAAGGTCCAACTTGGACCTTTCAGATTCGAGTTATCCACAGGGGCGCGCCCACCTCACCCTCTACCCCCGGCGCGCGGTGCTCAACGTGGCCATGCTGCTGCGGGACAGTGATATCGCCAGGCGGGTACGGACGTATCTGCTCGACGTCGAGGAGCGCACCCGGGCGGGGCAGGAATCCGGGTCGGGGCGGCTTCCGCTCGAACAGATCCTCACCGAGCGGCTGCTGGAGGGGCCGATCGGTGCCCGGCTCGGTGCCGTCGAATCGCGTCTGGCCGATGTCGGCTCCGCGCTGCGGGAGCTGACCCCGTGGCTGGCCAGGATGTCGGCCCGGCTGGACGGTATGGACCAGCGGCTCGACGCGCACGGCCGGGTGATCTGCGCCATGAGCGAGCGGCTCTGCGACCTCGGCGAGGACATGAAGGAGGTCCGCCGCGATGTCGCCCGGCTCAAGGCCGCGGCGGAACCGGGGCGTCCGGCGCGGGGCAAGGGGCGGCGTCGGCGGTAGCCGTCTGATCGGCGGGTCGGCACCCGCCCGCGGGACGCGTACGACGCGTCCGCGGGCGGGTTGCCGCTTCGGGCCCGCAAGATTTAGGTGGCATAGGCATCTAAGTTGTAGGATGACTGGGCAACCGGTTGACTTGAGGGGAGCCACAGCACATGGCCTTGCGTGCCGCCGGACGGCAGTCGCTCGTCGACACCGTCGTGGAGCAGCTGCGCGCGCAGCTCACCGAGGGCGAGTGGAGGGTCGGCGACCGCGTCCCGACCGAGCACGCGCTCGCCGAGCAGCTCCAGGTCGGCCGGAACACGGTCCGCGAGGCGGTGCGCGTCCTCGCGCACGCCGGAATGCTTCAGTCCAGGCAGGGCGAGGGCACCTTCGTGGTCTCCACCACCGACCCGGCCGAGGTCATGCGGGACGTACGGCGCGCCGGTATCCGGGACGTGCTGGAGCTGCGCATCGCGCTGGAGGCCGAGGGCGCCCGGCTCGCCGCGCTGCGGCATCGCCCCGCCGACCTGGAGCGGATGCGTGCGGCGCTGGCCTCGCAGGCGGCCTTCGGGGACGCCGAGGGGCAGCCGGAGTCCGGCAGCCATGAGCTGTACGCGGCGCATGACGTCGCGTTCCACACCGCCGTGGTCGACGCCGCGCACAACGCCGCGCTGAGCGCCACGTACGGCTGGTTCAGCAGCTCGGTGCGCGAGGCGCTGGTGGCCTCGCTCGGCGACCGCGAGATGCCGCGCGTCGTGCCCAGCGACCACCACGCCGTCATCGACGCCATCGCGTCGGGCGACCCCGCGGCCGCCGAGGACGCGGCGCGGGCGCTGCTGGAGACGCCGAAGCGCGCCGTCGAGCTGCTGCTCGGCGCGAACTGATCCGCCCCCACACCCTGTACCACCGAACGGAGTTGTCCTTGTCCGGTCCGCCCACCCCCGGCCCCGAGGCCGAGCCGCTGCTCGTCGACGCCGAGACGGATCTGCGGCCGACCCCGGAGGTGACCGCCGCCCGGCGCGGGCTGCGCGCCCGTCCGGCGCTCGTCCTGGTCGGCATCGTGCTGGCGTCCCTCAACATGCGCGCCTCGCTCGCCGGGGTCTCCCCGCTGCTCGGCGAGATCAGCGGCGACTTCGGGCTGAGCGCGACCACGGGCAGCCTGGTGACCACCATTCCGCTGGTCTTCATGGGCCTGGCCTCGCCGCTCGCGCCACGGCTGGCCCGGCGCTGGGGCACCGAGACCGTGCTGCTGGCGGCGCTGGTGCTGCTGGGCGGCGGGGTACTGCTGCGCGTCGCTCCGCCGCTGGTCGCTCTGTTCGCCGGCAGCGCCCTGGTCGGCAGCGGGATCGCGCTGCTCAACGTGCTGATGCCGGGCCTGATCAAGCGGGACTTCCCGGACCGGGCGGCGGCGATGACCGCCCTCTACACGACCGCGATGATCGCCGGAGCGACCACCTCCGCCGCGGCCGCCGTCCCGCTGGAGAACGCGCTCGGCGGCTGGCGCGGCTCGCTCGCCTCCTGGTCGCTGCTGGCCGCGGTCGCGGCGCTGCTGTGGATACCGCAGGCGGTGCTCGCCCGGCGCGGTACCCACCACGGCCAGGCCGCGGCGACCCCGGCCCGCACCGGAAACGGGAGCGGGACAGGGAACGGAAACGCGACCGGGGGCGGCCGGGCGCTGTCCCGTTCGCCGCTGGCCTGGCAGGTGACGCTGTTCATGGGGCTGCAGTCGCTGATCGCGTACGTCACCGTCGCCTGGATGCCGACGATCCTCACCGACCACGGCATGGACAAGGCCACCGCCGGTCTGGTCTTCGCCTTCAGCACGCTGGTGCAGATGTCCGGTTCGTTCGTGGTGCCGCTGCTGGCCGGGCGGATGCGCGCGCAGCGGCTGCTCGCGGTCACGGTGGCCGGGCTGATGGCGGCCGGGATCGCCGGGCTGCTGGTGGCCCCGGTGCCCGGGGCCTGGGTCTGGGCGGCGCTGCTCGGTGTGGGGCAGGGCGGCTCGGTAGGGCTCGCGCTCACCATGATGGTGCTGCGGACCGGGGATGCCCACACCTCGGCGCGGCTCTCGGGGATGGCGCAGACCTGGGGTTATCTGCTGGCCGCTGTGGGCCCGCTGACGCTCGGCGCGGTGCACCAGGCCACCGGCGGCTGGACGCTGCCGATCACGCTGATGCTCGCGGTGTGCGCGGCGCTGGCGCTGCTGGGGCTGGGCGCCGGGCGCGACCGCAAGATCGCTTCCTGACGCGGGGCCCGACTGACGCGGGGCCCGACCAACGCGAGACCCGACGCGGGACCCGAGCACCTCGTTCACAGCTCGTCCGCAGGCGGCGGAGGGGAAACCGACAACTCCGGCCGTCACGCTCGCTGTCATCAGACACCGACGAGGATCGGAGGACGAGATGAACGGCGGGAAAGTGACAGCCGCGCGGTCGTGGCGGCGGGTGCTGCGGGCGCCGTGGATCGTGGCCGGTGCGGTCGCGACGGTACTGCTCGGCTCGTCCGCGACCGTGGCCTCCGCCCTCGACCAGGCCAACGCCGCCCCCGGACACACCGTGGCGGCGGTCGTCACGCCGACCGCCGCCACAGATGGGACCGGCCGCTTCGTCAATCGCTGGCGGCCGTGATCGCCGTACCCCCGGCGCTCACTCCTCCCCGGCGAGAGTGAGGGAGCGCATCTTGTGCCCGGCGTACCAGGTGGCGGCGCCGGTCACGGCGATCAGCAGGATGACGGAGGTGGTCAGGCCCACGTCCGAGGTGACCGCCTCGTCCGTGATCTTCTGGGCGATCGCCAGCGACCACTGCTGGACGCTGAGGGCCCGGGCCCCGGCCACCAGGCTGCCGAAGAACGCCTCCCAGACCAGGGCGTAGACCAGGCCGAACACCACCGCGTGCCGGGTGATGGTGCCCAGCAGCAGGAAGATGGCGCTGTACGCGACGGACGCCACGGCGGCGGCCACGGCGTAGCCGACCGCCAGATTGTGCGCGCCGCCGCTGAGGATGTAGCCCGCCAGCAGTGTGGGAACGGCGGAGAAGGCGGCCGTGACGCCGATCGCGACGATCAGCTTGGTGACGATGATCGTAGGCCGCTTCACCGGCTTGGCCAGCAGATAGATGACCGAGCCGTCGTCGATCTCCGGGCCGATCGCCCCGGTTCCGGCGATCACGCCGATCAGCGGGACCATGGTGGCGATCGCGAAGTCGCCCAGGATGGCGTTGGCGGTGGAATCGTCGACGCCGGTCAGCAGCCGTACGGCGAGCGAGATGGCCACCAGCAGCGCGGGCAGCAGGAAGAGGATCAACGCGCGGCGGCGGCCGAGCAGGGCTCGGTAGGTGAGCCGGGCGACGGTGGGGTGGTAGAGCGCGGGCATCGCAGGGACTCCTTTCAGGCCGCGACGAGGTAGGAGAACACGCTCTCCAGGGACTCGTCGGAGGGCGAGACCGTGAGGAGCCGGATGCCCTGTTCACGGGCGACACGGGGCAGCAGTTCGGTGAAGCGCGTGAAGTCGACGGCCTGGATATGCAGTCCGCCGTCCGCGCCGCCGCTCGCGTCCACCTGGATGCCGGTGGTCGACGGGTCGGCGATGAGGGCGGCGGCGAGCGCGCGGTCGTCGCTGGACCGTACGAGATAGCGGTGCGGACGGTCCGTCATCAACCGGCGGATCTTGCGGAAGTCGCCGGAGGCGGCGTGCCGTCCCGCGACGATCACCTCGATGTGCGCGGCCAGTTGCTCGACCTCCTCCAGGATGTGCGAGGAGAACAGCACCGTACGGCCCTCCGCGCCCATCCGCCGCAGCAGCTCCATCAGCTGCATCCGCTGGCGCGGGTCCATACCGTTGAACGGCTCGTCGAGGAGCAGCACCGACGGCTCGTGGACCAGGGCGGAGGCCATCTTCACGCGCTGGCGCATGCCCTTGCTGTACGTGGAGATCTTGCGCGCCCCGGCGTAGTCCATCTCGACGGTGTCGAGCGCCTTGCGGGCGGCGGCACGGGGGTCGGGCAGCCCGTGCAGTTCGGCGTTGGCGATGACGAACTCGCGGCCGGTGAGGAAGTCGTACATCCCCTCGCGCTCGGGAACGATGCCGATGTGGCGGTAGGCCTGCTCGTTGCGCCAGATCGTGGCGCCGTCGAGAGTGACGCTCCCGGTGGAGGGGGCCAGGAAGCCGCCCATCATGTTGATGAGGGTGGACTTTCCCGCGCCGTTGGGGCCGAGAAGGCCGGTGACCCCGGGGCCGATGGTCATGGTCACGTCGTTGACGGCCACGACGTTCCCGAACCAGCGCGAGACGTTGTCGATGGCGATCGTGGTCACAGCCCGACCTTTCGGTAGCGGCGCAGCAGCAGCCCGAACGAGCCGGCGATCAGGCCGAGGAGGACGAGGACGTAGACGGCGCCGGGCCCGGCCCCCGGGCCGAAGCCGCCGGGGAACGAGGAACTGGAGCCGAGGAACGCCGTCTGCACCCCGTCGATGATCGTGATCGGCGAGAACAGCCCGAGCCAGCGCACCGCGCCGGTGGAGTCCTGGGCGAACGCGATGGCCTGGACGGTGGACACCGCGCCGTAGGAGATGGTCAGGACGGCGATGACGGCGGCGACACCGAAGCCGCGCCGCGGCGTGGCCGCGGCGATGACCAGGCTGATGCCGGCGAAGAGGAGCGAGAGCAGACCCACGGAGACCAGTCCTTGCGCGAAGCCCTTCGTCTGGTCGGCGAAGTCGAGCTTGGCGAGCAGGGCCCCGGCGTAGAGGATCACCAGGGGCGAGGCGGTGAGCAGGAAGAGCGCGGAGGCCATGGCGCCGAACTTGGCCACCACGTAGTCCACCGTTTCGATGGGGCGCGAGAAGTACAGCGGGATCGTCTTGAAGCGCAGATCGCGGGAGACGGCCTGCGGCGCCTGGGCGGCGATGTACAGGCCGATGACCGCCTGGAGCATGACCGCGTAACGGGTGTACTTGACCGGGAGGTCCTTGAGGTCGGTGGCGATGGCGACCGAGACGATGATCGCGGCCGGCGCGCACATGACGGCGAACAGCAGCATCGGCGCGACCTTGGACTTCGCGGAGCGGCCGAGGCCGTAGGCGCCGCGCAGGGTCTGGACGAAGAGCGAGCGGCGGGCGTACGCACGGCCCAGCCGGGGGCCGTCGTAGTGGCGGTAGCCGATGTTGTGAATGACGTCGGCACGCTGCTGGGGCACGGTCTCAGACGGCATCGACGGCACCTCCGTTTCCCTTGCCTTCACTGTCGCTGCCGCTTTCGCTGTCGCTGCCGCTTTCGCTGTCGCTGCGGCTTTCGCTGCCGCTTTCACTGTCGGAGCTGAAGATCTCCGCGATGCGGTGGCGGCGCTGTTCCATGCGGACCAGGCCGAGGCCGAGACCGGCGATGGCGTCCCGGACCGTGTCGTACGTCTCCTCGCCCGCGACGTCCACGAGCAGCAGATGCTCGGAGGCGGGCGCGCCGTCCAGACCGCGGCGCGCGGGCGAGGCGGTGAGCCCGGCCCGGTCGAGGGCGGCGCGCAGCGCGGCGGTGCCGTCCGGGTGGGTGTCGGTGTCGGTGACCTCGACCGCGAGGGAGGCCGTCATCTGGGTGAAGTCGCTGGTGGAGCTGGAGCGCAGCAGCTTGCCGCCGTCGATGACGACCACGTGGTCGCAGGTGCGCTCCAGTTCACCGAGCAGATGCGAGGTGACCAGGACCGAGATGCCGAAGTCGGTGTGGATGCGGCGGATCAGACCCAGCATGTCGTCGCGGCCGACCGGGTCGAGGCCGTTCGTCGGCTCGTCCAGCAGGACCAGCTTCGGGTCGTGCACCAGCGCCTGGGCGAGCTTGACGCGCTGCTTCATACCGGTCGAATAGCCGCCGATGGGGCGATATCGCTCCTCGTACAGCCCGACATGGCGCAGGGTGTCGGCGGTGCGCTCGCGGGCGGCCGACGGCGGCAGACCGGACATGCGCGCCATGTGGACGACGAACTCCGTCGCCGACACATCGGGCGGCAGGCAGTCGTGCTCCGGCATGTAGCCCACGCTCTCGCGGATGGCGCTGCCGTCGGTGGCCACGTCGAGGCCGAGGACGGCGGCACGGCCCTCGCTGGCGGGGGACAGCCCGAGCAGGATCTTGATCAGAGTCGACTTGCCGGCGCCGTTCGCACCCACCAGGCCTGTGACGCCCGGTGTGATGTCGACGGACAGCCGGTCGAGCGCGGTAACCCTGGGGAACCGCTTGCTCAGGCTTTCGGTGGCGATCACAGTCACGTGTTCGACGGTAGTGGTGTGAGCCATAGTCCACGTCACCCCAGACGGCTGGATCTCCCTACTCCTCGGGTCTGACACGCCCGTAGGGGGGGAGGGGGTGCGTCCCGGGCCGTCACGCCCGCGCGGCGTCCGGGGCCGTCACGCCCGCGCGGCGTCCGGGGCGAGACGGGCCCGGGCGCGCTCGGGGTAGCGGGCGGTGAACAGGACGGGCAGCACGAACCCGGCGGCCTGCACCGCCAGCGGCACCCAGGTGTCCAGACCGGCCGCCACCGAGGCGGCCAGCGCCGCGGCGGTCAGGGTGAAGGCGACCGCCCAGACCGAGGTGATCACCACGTTGATCTTCCGGAACACCGTGGTGTGCCACACCTCGCGCGGCGCCTGCCGCCGGGCGATACCGGTGGTGAACGGGTGCCCGGCCGCGAGCGTCGCCCAGGCGGTGACGGCCAGCCAGCCCATCGACAGAGCGCCGCCGTACTCCTTGAGGCCGCTGTCGGGGCGGACGAAGGCGTACGCGGTCAGCACCGCGAAGAACAGCACCGTGCTGGCCTCCAGGATCAGGGCGTGCCCCTGACCGGCACGGAAAAACCCCTGCCGTGGGCCCCGGGCGTCAGTGGAGCCCGGGCGCGCCCCAGACCGGGAACCAGCGGCTCAGGTCCTGCTCGATCCGCAGATCGTCCCCGAGCAGCGCCCGCACCTGGAGTTCCAGCGCGTTGTCCCGCTTCTCGGTGGCGCCCGGCAGCGGTGCGAAGGGATAGAACGTCCCGCGCTTGTAGAGGTAGACGAGCGCGAGCGAACGCCCCGCCGCCTCCTGGAATCCGAGCAGCGAGCACAGCAGCTGCGGGCCGAACCCCCCGTCCTGGAGCAGCGTGTTGACCGCGTGCAGGTCGTTCACCAGGCCCGCCACGTCGTCCGGCGGCTGCTGGGCCAGCAGCCAGGTGTAGCCGTATCCGTCCCGGCTGAACTCCACGGGCACCCCGCCCCGGTCGGTGTCCGCGTCCAGCAGTTCCGTGACGTCCTGCTGGAGGCGGCCGAAGGCGCCGCCCTCGACGCTGGCGAAGCAGACCGACCCGAGCCCCGTCGGGGTGAACCCCGCGCCCGCCTCCAGGGTGACGGCGGCGGACGGCAGCCCGAAGAGCTGGTCGAGGTCGGGCCGTACGGGCTTGCTGCGGCCCAGGATGACGTCGAGGAATCCCATCGGCCCTCAGCCCCTCCCCGCCTGGCCCAGCTGGGCGGAGATGCGCCCGAGCTGGTCGAGCCGCCGCTCCAGTGTCGGATGCGAGGACAGCAGCGTGCCGAGGCTCTGTCCGGAGAGCGCCGGGGCGAAGAAGAAGGCGTTGAACGGCTCGACCTTGCGCAGATCGCGGGTCGGAATGCGGGCCATCTGGCCCGTCACCTTGGTGAGGGCGGCGGCGAGCGCCGAGGGACGGCCGGTCAGCAGGGCACCGGCCCGGTCGGCGGACAGCTCGCGGTAGCGGGACAGCAGCCGGGTCAGCAGAAAGCTGATCGCGTACACCACGGCGCTGATCAGTGGGATCAGCAGGACCGCGATGCCGACGTTGTTGTTGCGGCTGCTGCGGGACAGCCCGCCCCACAGGGCGGCCCGGGTCATGATGCCCGCCAGGACGCCGAGGAACGAGGCGATGGTCATGACCGCCACGTCGCGGTGCGCGACATGGGACAGCTCATGGGCGAGGACGCCCTCCAGCTCGTCCGGCTCCAGCCGCCGCAGCAGCCCCGTCGTCGCGCACACCAGCGCGTTCTTCTGGCTGCGGCCGGTCGCGAACGCGTTCGGCACATCGGTGTCGGCGATCGCCACCCGCGGCTTCGGCATATCGGCCAGCGCGCACAGCCGGTCCACCGCCCCGTGCAGCTCGGGCGCCTGCTGCGGGGTGACCTCCCGGGCGCCCATGCTGAACGCCGCGATCTTGTCGCTGAACCAGAACTGCGCGATGAACAGCCCGCCCGCGATGAGCAGGATCAGCGGCCAGGCACCGCGCAGCAGCGCGATCAGCACACCGACGAAGACCACGTAGAGCAGGCCGATGAAGAACATGGTCACGACCATGCGGGTGGTCAGCCCTCGGTCGGGGGCATAGCGGGTACGCGGCATGGGTGCCTCCACAGTCACTGCGGCAGCGGGAGCCTCTCTACCCGATTCTGCTCCTCATTCCGGCCTTCGGGGCATCCGCGGCGCCCACGGGATACATCGGCACATACCGGAAGACGGGGTCAGGGCTGCGCTCGGAGGGTGGGCTCAGAGATCGGCGACCCGCTCCGCACCCTCCGTGGCGATCTCCTCGAAGACACCCGGGTCGGCCGCGAAGACCGAGTCGGCGATCGGCCAGTGCAGCACGATCTCGTCGATGCCCAGCCGCGCGTGCTCGCCCGCGAAGTCGACGAACGCCTCCACCGAGCTGAGCGGACGGGTCCCGTCCGGGGTGAAGCCGGTGAGCAGGATCTTGTCCGGCGCGTCCGCCTCCCGCCCGGCGTCGGCGCACGCCTTGCCGAGCCGCTCGACCTGGCGGCCGATGGCGGCCAGCGAATCGGCGGGCGTGCCCGTCGCGAAGAGCTTCGGATCGCCCGTGGTCACCCACGCCTGCCCGTACCGCGCCGCGAGCCGCATGCCGCGCGGGCCGGTGGCCGCGACCGCGAACGGCAGCCGGGGGCGCTGCGCGCAGCCGGGGATGTTGCGCACCTCGCGCGCGCTGTAGTGCTCGCCCTCGTACGTCACCACGTCGTGCGTCAGCAGCCGGTCGAGCAGCTCGGTGAACTCGCCGAACCGGTCCGCCCGCTCCCGCGGCGTCCACGGCTCCTCCGCGCCGCGCAGCAGCGCCGTCGCGTCGAAGCCGGAGCCGCCCGCGCCGATGCCGAGCGTGACGCGCCCGCCGGAGATGTCGTCCAGCGAGATCAGCTCCTTGGCGAGCGTCACCGGGTGCCGGAAGTTGGGGGAGGTGACCAGCGTGCCCAGCCGCAGCCGGGACGTCGCCGCGGCGGCCGCCGTCAGCGTCGGCACCGCCCCGAACCAGGGCCCGTCGCGGAAGCTGCGCCAGGACAGGTGGTCATAGGTGTACGCCGCGTGGAAACCCAGCTCCTCGGCGCGCTGCCATAGCTCCCTGCCGCCGTCGGCCCAGCGGTGGACGGGCAGGATCACGGTGCTCACTCGCATGGCGTCGAGCCTAAGCGGTGCCACCGACAGCGGCGTCGCGAGGCCCGTACGGAACGCAGTCGAGCGCCCTTCCCGCACCGATGAGCGGCCCATGCGGGAGGATGGTTGCCGTGACCCCAGCGATCGAGCAGCCCGAGAACCCGGCCCCTGACCGTTCCGCCGCCGCCACACCCCGGCCCCGGCTGATCGCCACCGACCTCGACGGCACCCTGCTGCGGGACGACAAGACGGTCTCGGACCGCACCGTCGCGGCCCTCGCCGCGGCCGAGCGGGCGGGCATCGAGGTGTTCTTCGTCACCGGCCGCCCGGCCCGCTGGATGGACGTCGTCAGCGCCCATGTGCACGGTCACGGCCTGGCGATCTGCGCGAACGGCGCCGCCGTGGTCGACCTGCACCAGGGCGGCCTGCTGGTCGACGTCCGCCCGCTGGCCGCCGACCGGGCGCTGTCCGTCGTGGAGGCGCTGCGGCAGGCCGCCCCCGGTACGTCGTTCGCGGTCGAGCGCAGCGGCGGCATCTTCTACGAACCGGAGTACCCGCCGTTCCACCTCGACCCGGGTGCGGTCATCGCCCCCGCCGAGAAGCTGCTCGACGGCGGTTTCCCGCACGCCGACACCCCGGTCCTCAAGCTGCTCGCCCACCACAAGGAGCTGGCGCCGGACGCCTTCCTCCGGCTCGCGCGCACCGTCGCGGGCGACCACGGCGACTTCACCCGCTCCAGCCCGTCCGCCCTGCTGGAGGTCAGCGGGCTCGGGGTCAGCAAGGCGTCCACCCTGGCCCGGTGCTGCGCCGAGCGCGGCATCGCAGCGGACGAGGTCGTGGCGTTCGGCGACATGCCCAACGACCTGGAGATGCTGACCTGGGCGGGCACCTCGTACGCGATGGCCAACGCCCACCCGGATGTGCTCGCCGCGACGACGCACCGCGCCGGCGCCAACACCGAGGACGGCGTCGCCGCCGTCATCGAGCGGATTCTCGCCGGATAGCCGGACGACGACACGGAACCGCCCCCGGCACAGTGTGCCGGGGGCGGTCGTGTCCGACCGGGGTCGGTTTACCAGAAGACGACGGCGTACCCGTTGCCGCCCGCGGTGCCGTTGGTGCCCGTGGCACCCGGGGCGGTGCCGCCGCCGGCGCCGCCGCCGGCGCCGCCGTTGCCGCCCTGGCTGGTGTTGGTCGGGGGAAGCTCCACGATGCCGTCGACCGCGTCGCCGCCCTCACCGCCGTCGACGCCGTTCTCACCGTTCTCGCCGGTCCGGTTGACCACGTAGATGCTGTTGCAAGCACCGGTGCCTCCGGTGCCTCCGGCGCCCGACGTGCCCTGGGTCGCACCGGTCGCTCCACCGCCGCCGGCTCCACCGAGACCGCCGCCGGCGATGAGCTGGGGACCGAGGATGGAGGCCAGGCTCGTCGAGCCGCCGTTACCACCGGCCGTACCCGCGGTGCCGTTCGTGGTGCCACCGGGACCACCGGGGCCGGCGGTGCCGCCGGTGCCCAGGTCCACCGTGTAGGTGGCGAACGGCGTGACCGGAATGACGCACCAGGTGAAGCCGCCGGCCCCACCGCCACCGCCGGGGCCGCCCGCGGCGGCGCTGCTCCCGCCGCCACCGCCGCCGCCACCGCCGCCCGCGCCCCATGCCTGGATGTGCACCGAGGTGACTCCCGGGGGCGGCGTGAAGGTGCCGTCTGCGGTGAACTCCTGCACCCCGTGGATGATGGTCGGCGGCTTCGGAGGCTTGGGGTGGCCACCGCCCCCGGTCAGCGTCAGGTCATCCGCCTGGACAGGCGCCATGGTCAGCAGCTGGCTGGAAATGGCCGCCGCTGCCGCGACGGAGGCGAAGAAGACCCGGCGGCGCGTCCGGGATCGCTGAGGAGTAGGGCTCTGGCTGTTCACGTCATGACTTCCTTCCCCGCAAGAAGCTGTCGCGGAGTGTGAAGGGATACAAAGGGCCGGGCGGCCCGCGAGGCTCATCCCACCCGCGGGTTCGGCGCCGCGCATTCTGACGGGCTGATAGTTGGACCGCGTAGGTGAGGAGTTGGGCCGCCCGGGCTACGCACGCCGCTACAACGGCACCTGCCAGAGCACCGTCGTGCCGCCCCCGCCCGGCCCGCCGCCCAGCCCGTCGTCCGCTGTGTTCCGCAGTCCGAGCCCCGGCCCGTAGGTGCTCGACCCGCCCAGTGCCTCGGCCCGCCGGGCCAGGTTCGCCAGCCCGCTGCGCCGCCCGCCCGCCGCGACGCCCACCCCGTCGTCCGCGACCGTCAGCCGCAGCGCGGGCCGCCCGTCGGCGAGCCGCGCCGTCACGTCCACGACCACCTCGATGCGCGCCGCCCTGGCGTGCCGGAAGGCGTTCGACAACGCCTCGCGCAGCGCCGCGACGAGGCTGCTTCCGGCCGGTTCGCCGACCCGCGTGTCGACCGGGCCGACGAAGCTGAGCGACGGCTGGAAACCGAGCGGCACCGCGGCCGCCCCGACCTCCCGCAGCACCCTGGTGCGCAGCCCGGACGGCGCCCCCTCCGGGCCCCGCTGCAGCGCGAAGATCGCCGTCCGTATCTCCCGGATGGTGGCGCCCAGTTCGCCGGCGGCCCGCTCGACCTGGTCCCCCACCTCCGGCGCCTCCGTGTGCCGCCGCACGCTCTCCAGCAGCAACCCCGTCGCGAACAGCCGCTGGATGACCAGATCGTGCAGATCGCGGGCGATCCGGTCCCGCTCCTCCAGCACCGCCAGCCGCTCCCGGTCACGCTGCGCCTCGGCGAGCACCAGCGCGACCGCCGCCTGCGCCGCGAACTGGGTGGCGAGCCTGCGCTCGGTGGCGGTGAACGGCCGGGCACCGGGGCCGCGCGGGGTGGCCAGCACGCCCAGCACCCGGTCGCCGCTGCTCAGCGGAAGCATCATGTTCGGCCCGTAACGGCCCAGGACACCGGCGGCCAGCCGGGGTTCGGCGGCCGGGTCGTCGCCGAAGAGGGGCTCCCCGGCCAGCAGCCGCGGCACGGCGGGGGAGCGGGCCGGGACGACCGCGCCGAGCAGCGCGGCCCCCTCCGGACGGTTCGCGGCGTCCACCGCCACGATCTCCAGCCCGCCGCCCTCCTCCGGCACCAGCACGATGCCCGCCGCCGAACCGGCCAGATGACGGGCCTTCTCCGCGACGACCACCAGGGCGTCCTCGGCGTCGCCGGACAGCAGGGAGTGGGTGACGGCCACCGAACCGTCGATCCACCGCTCGCGCTGCCGGGTCGCCTCGTGGAAGCGGGCGTTGCCGATGGCGATCCCGGCCTCCGTCGCCAGCACCTTGACCAAGTGCAGATCGGGCACGCTGAACTCCCCGCCGTCCCGCTTCTCGGCGAGGCACAGATGGCCGAAGACCTCCTCCCCGACCCGGATCGGCACCCCCAGGAAGGACCGCGGCAGCGGTTCGGCCGGCAGCAGCCCCTCCCCGGCGGACCGACGCCCGGCGAGCAGCTCGCCGCACCGCGCCCGGTCCGCCTCGGTCGCCCCGTACGTGACGACGTCGGCGAGCCCCTGGCCCGCCGCGTCGATCACGCCGATCGCCGCGCACCGGGCGCCCGCCAGCTCGGCCGCGGTCTCGGCGATGCGGTCGAGGACCACGCGCAGCTCCAGGCCGGTGCCGATGGAGCGCATCGCCTCCAGCAGCCGCGGTACGCGCGCGGTCAGCTCGGTGGACAGCCCCTGGAGCCCGCGGGTCGCCTCCGCGGCGACGTCCAGGGGGTCCGGTGAGGGTGCCGAGGCGGCCATGGTCCGAGCGTAATGAATGGCTTTTGCCCGGGAAAGCGGAGGTTTTACCGCCGGGAGGTCCCGGGGGACGGTCAGCCGGGGACTCCGGAGCGCGCCGGGACCCCCTCCTCGACACTCCGCGGACCGGCCTCCGCCGCCTCCCGCTCCAGCATCCGGCGGAACGGCCCGTCCCCAGCGGCCAGTTCGCCGTACGTGCCGCGCTGCACGGCCCGGCCGCCGTCGAGCACGATCACTTCGTCGACCGCCTCCAGGCCCGCGAGGCGGTGGGTGATCAGCACGGTGGTGCGGCCCCGGGTCGCCGTCAGCAGATCGGCGGTCAGGGCGTCGGCCGTCGGCAGGTCCAGGTGCTCGGCTGGCTCGTCCAGCACCAGCACCGGGAAGTCCGCCAGCAGCGCGCGGGCCAGCGCGAGCCGCTGCCGCTGGCCGCCGGAGAGCCGGGCGCCCAGCTCGCCGACGTGGGTGTCGAGACCGTCCGGCAGCCCGTCCACCCACGCCAGCAGCCGGGCGGCGGCCAGCGCCGCGCGCAGCTCGTCGTCGCCCGCGCCGGGGCGTGCGAGCCGCAGGTTCTCCCGCAGCGAGCTGTCGAAGATGTGCGCGTCCTGGGCGCACAGCCCGACCAGCCGCCGCACCGCGTCCCCGTCCACGGCCGCCGCGTCCCGGCCCGCCAGGGTGTACGTACCGTCCTCGGCGTCCAGGAAACGCAGCAGCACCTGGGCCAGCGTGGTCTTGCCGGACCCGGACGGGCCGACGACCGCGACCCGGCGGCCCGGACGCAGCTCCAGGTCGAACCCGTCCAGCGCACGGGTGCGCTGCCCCGCGTGGCGCGCCGACAGCCCGCGCACCACCAGCGGAAAGGCCGACGAGGGCGGCTCCTCGGCGCCGCCGTCCCGGACCGGAAGCGGCGCGTCGATCACCTCGTACAGCCGCTCGGCGGCCCGCCGCACCCGCTGCCGGTGCTGCACCGCGAGCGGCAGCCCGGCGACCGCCTCGAAGGCGGCCAGTGGCGTCAGCACGACGACGGCCAGCCACACCCCGTGAATACGCCCCTCGGCCACCGCCCCGACCCCGGCCCACGCCGCGACGGCCACGGTCAGCCCGCACACCAGGGCGGACAGCCCGGCGCCCGCGCCGGTGGCGGCGGCGCCCCGCCGGGCGATCCGGGTGAGCACCCCGTCGGCCCGGCGCACCGCGTCCAGCCGACGCGGCAGCGCGCCCGCCACCGTCAGCTCGGCGGTTCCGGCCAGCAGATCCACCACCTGCGCCGACAGCGCGCCGCGCGCGGGCGACAACCGGCGCTCCGCACGCCGGGCGAGCGCCCCCGACACGGCGGGCACCCCGGCCCCGGCCACCAGCAGCCCCACCGCGAGCACGGCCCCCGCCTCGGGCAGCACCCACGCGGTGAACCCGACCGAGGCGGCGCTCACCACCAGCGCCGCGCCGACCGGTAGCAGCCAGCGCAGAAAGTAGTCCTGGACGGCGTCCACGTCCGCCACCAGCCGGGAGAGCAGATCCCCCCGCCGGGTCTCCTTGAGCCCCGCGGGCGCCAGCCGCTCCAGCCGCCGGTAGACGGCGACCCGCAGCTCGGCCAGCACCCGGAGCACCGCGTCGTGGCTGACCAGCCGCTCCGCGTAGCGGAAGACGGCCCGGCCGATCCCGAACGCCCGGGTCGCGGTGACCGCCACCATCAGGTACAGCACCGGCGGCTCCTGCGACGCCCGCGAGATCAGCCACCCGGACACGGCCATCAGCCCGACGGCGCTCATGAGCGCGAGACTCCCGAGCCCCAGCGCCAGCGAAAACCGCCCCCACGCCCCCCGCGCACCCGCCCGAACCCGCCGCAGCACACCGGGCACGCCCGATCCCCCGGTTCGCGCCACGGGCCCGGCGCCCGTAACGCCGTCGCGGTCACCGTCCGCCGCCGGGTCAGCCGATGCCCAGGCGTCCACCGCCGCATCGTGCGTCACGACGCGCGCCTCGGCGCGCGCAGGCGCGGTCGTCCGAGCGGCGGCTGCGGCGCCACCGACACCGCCCCCGGTTCGCCCGAGCCCGCCGCCCCCGGCAGCCTCGCTCTCGCCACCCGCCGCGTCACCGGACCCGGCCCGGCCCGCGTCGGTCCGTTCGCCCCTGGCGCCCGGGCGGCCCGCCTCCGGCTGGTACGACACGGCGGACGCGCCCGCATCCGCCCCCGCGAGCCCGGTGCTCGTGGCTTCCGCGCACGACACCGCCGACTCGGCGGGCGGAGTGCCCCGTACCGGGCCCGCGCCCGGGTCAGCCGACGCCCCGGCGTCCGCCGCCGCACCGTCCGCCGCCACGCGCGCAGCGGGAGCGGCCGCGGGGCCCGGCAGTTCGACGGTCCGGTCGGCCAGGGGAAGCAGCGCCGGGCGGTGGATGACCAGGAGGACCGTGCGGCCCTCGGCGAGCCGCCGTACCGCGTCGACGACCGCCGCCTCCGTCGCGCCGTCCAGGTTCGCGGTGGGCTCGTCGAGCAGCAGCACCGGGCGGTCGGCCAGGAAGGCGCGGGCCAGGGCGATGCGCTGGCGCTGGCCGGCGGACAGGCCCGCGCCCATCTCCCCGAGCCGGGTCCCGGCACCCTCCGGCAGGGCGGAGACGAAGCCGAGGGCGTCGGCCTGCCGCAGGGCGTCGTGCACCGCGGCGTCGTCGGCGTCGGGGCGCGCCAGCCGTACGTTCTCGGCGATGGTGTCGGCGAAGAGGTACGGGCGCTGCGGCACCCAGGCGATCTGGCGGCGCCAGCTCTCGGGGTCGAGCGACGCCAGGTCGCGGCCGCCCACCAGCACCCGGCCCTCGGACGGTTCCGCGAAGCCCAGCACGGCGTTGAGCAGGGTCGTCTTGCCCGCGCCGCTGGGCCCGGTGATCGCCACGGTCTCGCCGGGGCGGACCTCGAACGAGGCCGGGGCCAGGGAGGGGGCCGCGCGCCCGGGGTGACGGACGACCAGCCCGTCGATCGTGAGCCCGGCGTTCCGGGCATCGGGCGCGAGCGCCATACCGGCGGACGCCATACCGGCGGCGGCCGGTTCCCGCTCCAGCACGGCGAACGCCTCGTCCGCCGCCGCGAGCCCTTCCGCCGCCGCGTGGTACTGCGCGCCCACCTGCCGCAGCGGCAGATACGCCTCGGGCGCGAGGACGAGCACCATCAGCCCGGTGTACAGGTCCAGTTCGCCGTGGACGAGCCGCATGCCGATGCCGACCGCGACCAGCGCGACGGACAGCGTGGACAGCAGCTCCAGGGCGAAGGAGGACAGGAAGGCCAGCCGCAGCGTCTTCAGCGTGGCCCGCCGGTAGTCGGCGGTGATGGACCGGATCGCGGTGGCCTGGGCCTTGGCGCGGCCGAAGACCTTGAGGGTCGGCAATCCGGCGACGACGTCGAGGAAGTGGCCGGACAGCCGGGACAGCAGCCGCCACTGACGGTCCATTTGGGACTGAGTGGCCCAGCCGATGAGCACCATGAAGAGCGGGATCAGCGGCAGGGTGGCGACGATGACCACCGCCGAGACCCAGTCGGCGGTGACGATACGGGCGAGCACCGCCGCCGGGACCACCACGGCCAGCCCCAGCTGGGGCAGATAGCGGGCGAAGTAGTCGTCCAGCGCGTCGACGCCCCGGGTGGCGAGGGTGGTGAGCTCCCCGGTGCGCTGGGAGTCCAGCCAGCCGGGCCCCAGCCGCACCGCCCGCTCCAGCAGCCTCAGCCGCAGCTCCGACTTGACCGCGGCGCTCGCCCGGTGCGCGGCCAGCTCGGTCAGCCAGGAGACGGCGGCCCGGCCCCCGGCGACCAGCGCCAGCCAGATCAGCGGCGCGGTCAGGGCGCCGGTCGCCTCGCCCCGCTGGAACGCGCCCACCACGATCTCGGCGATCAGCATCGCCTGCGCGATGACGAGCCCGGCTCCGGCGAGCCCCAGCGCCACGGAGGCGGCCAGGAAGAACCGGGTCGCCCGCGCGTACCGGAGCAGCCGGGGGTCGATTGGTTTCACGTGAAACACACCACCTGAGGCAGTAGCCGTATCAGTGGGCGGCGGGGATGTGCTGGGTGCCGATGCGCTTGCGGAAGACCCAGTATGTCCACGCCTGGTAGGCCATGATCAGCGGCATCATGATGACCGCGACCCACGTCATGATCTTCAGCGGATAGGCGCTGGCGGCCGCGTTCGCCGCCGTCAGGCTCCACTTCGGGTCCAGCGAGGACGGCATGACGTCCGGGAAGAGCGCCAGGAAGAGCATCGCGACCGCCGCCGCGATGGCCACCCCGGACAGACCGAACGCCCAGCCCTCACGCCCCCGCGCGTTCATCACCAGGGCCGCGGCCAGAGCCGCCACCACGAGGACCGCCGCCACCAGGCTGCGCCCGTTGCCGCTGTCGGCCTGGGTCCAGCCGAGGAACGCGATCGCGGCCACGGCCGCGACGGGGCCGAGCCAGGCCGCGTACCGGCGCGACCGCGCCCGGATGTCCCCGGCCGTCTTGAGCGCGGCGAAGACCGCGCCGTGGAAGGTGAACAGCACGAGCGTGACGACGCCGCCGAGCAGGGCGTACGGGGTGATCAGGTCACCCAGGCCGCCCGCGTAATTCTTGTCCGGGCCGATCGGCACCCCGTGCACCAGGTTGGCGAAGATCGCGCCCCACAGGAACGCGG
Organism: Streptomyces sp. NPDC005962; assembly: GCF_040629205.1. Classification (NCBI taxonomy): domain Bacteria; kingdom Bacillati; phylum Actinomycetota; class Actinomycetes; order Kitasatosporales; family Streptomycetaceae; genus Streptomyces; species Streptomyces sp. NPDC005962. The sequence continues at coordinate 41,896 of NZ_JBEXVE010000005.1, forward strand.
GGAGCAGCGAGCACCAGAAGATCGTGTGCTCCCAGTTGCGCTGCCAGCGGTCCTCGCCGCGCTTATGCCGGTACTCGAAGGCGACACCGCGCAGGATCAGACAGACCAGGATGGCCAGCAGCGGCAGGTAGAAGCCGCTGAAGAGGGTCGCGTACCAGTCCGGGAAGGCGGCGAAGGTGGCGCCCGCGGCGGTGATCAGCCAGACCTCGTTGCCGTCCCAGACCGGCCCGATGGTGTTGATCAGCACACGGCGCTCGGTGCGGTCCCGGGCGAGCAGCTTGGTCAGCACTCCGATACCGAAGTCGAAGCCTTCGAGGAAGAAGTAGCCGGTCCACAGGAAGGCGATCAGCAGGAACCAGAAGTCGTGAAGGTGCATGAGTCTCTCCGGCCGTCGTGACGCGTCAGTACGCGAAGGTCAGCGGCTTGTCGGCGTCGTCCTCCGCGGCGGACCCGCCGCCCGGACCACCGCCGGGACCGCCCGGGCCGCCCGAGGGCAGCCGCAGCTTCGGGTCCTCGGCGGGCGGCTTCTCGTCGGTGTCCGGCCCGGCCTTGGCGTACTTGGCCAGCAGCCGCACCTCGATGACGGCGAGCACGCCGTACAGCAGGGTGAAGACGCCGAGGGAGATGAGGACCTCGGTCTGGCTGACGCCGGGGGAGACCGCGTCGGAGGTCTTCATCAGCCCGTACACCGCCCAGGGCTGGCGCCCCATCTCGGTGAAGATCCAGCCGAAGGAGTTGGCGATCAGCGGGAAGCCCATGGTGAGGATGCCGATCCGCCAGGACCACTTGGTCAGCAGCGGGCTCATCTCGCGCCTCTTGGTGAGCATGAGCCGCGGGATCTCGTCGTCGGCGGTGCGGAAGGCGGGGTCGAGCCAGCGCTTCTTCCGGGTCGTCCACAGCCCGATGACACCGGCGGCGAACGAGGTCATGCCGAAGCCGATCATCAGCCGGAAGCCCCAGAAGGTCATGAAGATGCTGGGGATGTAGTCCTCGGGCTGGCCACCGTAGGCGGCGGCCTCCTTCTGCGCGACGTCGTTGATGCCGGGGACGGCGTCGGTGAAGTTGCTGTGCGCGAGGAAGGACAGCGCCGCGGGAACCTCCAGCTCGACGCTGTTGTGCCCCTCGCTGACGTCGCCCACCGCGAAGACGGAGAAGGGCGCGGGCGCCTTGGTGTCCCACAGCGCCTCCGCCGAGGCCATCTTCATCGGCTGCTGCTCGAACATCACCTTGCCGAGCGAGTCGCCGCTGATCGCCGTACCCAGTCCGGCGACGACGGCCACGATCAGACCGACCCGCAGGCTGGCCCGCATCGCCCCGATCTGCTTCTTCTCCTTCTCGCCCGGCTCCTCGCCGCGCAGCTGCGCGCGCTTGGCCCGCCACAGGTGCAGAGAGGCGATGCCGACCACGAACGCGCCACCGGTGAGGAAGGCGGCGGTGAGCGTGTGGAAGACCACGACCAGGGTGGTGTCCTGGGTCAGCACCGCCCAGATGTCGGTCAGCCGGGCCTTGCCGGTGGCCTTGTCGATGGCGTAGCCGGTCGGGTGCTGCATCCAGGAGTTGGCGGCGAGGATGAAGTACGACGACAGGACGGTGCCGAGCGAGACGATCCAGATGCAGGCGCAGTGGATCTTCTTCGGCAGCTTGTCCCAGCCGAAGATCCACAGGCCGATGAAGGTGGACTCGAAGAAGAAGGCGAGCAGCGCCTCCATCGCGAGCGGGGCGCCGAAGACGTCACCGACGAAGCGCGAGTAGTCGGACCAGTTCATGCCGAACTGGAACTCCTGGACGATGCCGGTGACGACACCCATCGCGATGTTGATCAGGAAGAGCTTGCCCCAGAACTTGGTGGCGTGGAAGTACTTCTCCTTGCCCGTGCGCACCCAGGCGGTTTCCAGCCCGGCGGTGATCGCCGCGAGAGAGATCGTCAGCGGAACGAAGAGGAAGTGGTAGACGGTCGTGATCCCGAACTGCCATCGCGCCAGGGTCTCCGGCGCCAGAGCCAGCTCCACGTGAATCTCTCCTTACGGTCTTGCCGTGCCGCACGGTCGTGCCGTGCTGCTCCCCGAAGCGAGCTTGTGAACGTATTCACATTCACAAGCAATAATACGCACATGCCTTCGCCCCCTCCCACCTGGGGGTGGGAGGGGGCGAATGGGTCACGCCTGGGTATCCTTCGCCGTTCAGGAAGGCACCGCGCTCACAGCTCCTTGCGGAACTCCTCGGCGGCCCGCAGGAAGAGGTCGTTCGCCTCCCGCTCGCCGATCGTCACGCGCGTCCCCTCACCCGGGAACGGCCGCACGACCACGCCCGCCGCCTCGCACGCCGCCGCGAAGTCGGCCGTACGCTCCCCCAGCCGCAGCCAGACGAAGTTGGCGTGCGAGTCCGGCACCGTCCAGCCCTGTCCGGTCAGCGCCCCGGCCACCCGCGCCCGCTCGGCGACCAGCGCCTCCACCCGCTCGCGCAGCGCGTCCTCGCTGTGCAGCGAGGCGACCGCGGCGTCCTGGGCGAGCTGGCTCACGCCGAAGGGGACCGCGGTCTTGCGCAGCGCCGCGGCGACCGGCTCATGGGCGATCGCGAAGCCGACCCGCAGCCCGGCCAGGCCGTACGCCTTGGAGAAGGTGCGCAGGACGCAGACGTTCGGCCGGTCCCGGTAGAGGTCGATGCCGTTGGGGACCCGGTCGTCCCGGATGAACTCGATGTACGCCTCGTCCAGCACCACCAGCACATCGGACGGCACCCGGTCCAGGAACCGCTCCAGCTCCGCCCGGCGCACCACGGTGCTGGTCGGATTGTTGGGGTTACAGACGAAAATCAGCCGGGTGCGGTCGGTGATCGCATCCGCCATCGCGTCCAGGTCGTGGACCTCCGCGTCGGTCAGCGGGACCCGCACCGAGGTCGCGCCCGCGATCTGAGTGATGATCGGATATCCCTCGAAGGACCGCCAGGCGTAGATCACCTCGTCGCCCGGCCCGGCCGTCGACTGGACGATCTGCTGGGCCAGGCCGATCGAGCCGGTCCCGGTGGCCAGGTGCTCCAGCGGTACGTCGAAGCGGCTCGCCAGCTCGGCGATCAGCGCGGTGCAGGCGAGGTCGGGGTAGCGGTTGAAGGACGCGGCCGCGTTCGCGACCGTCTCCAGCACCCCGGCCAGCGGCGGATACGGATTCTCGTTGGAGGACAGCTTGAAGGACCGCGGTCCGTCCCCGGCGGCCGGCTTACCGGGCTTGTACGTCGGAATCCCGTCCAGCGCGGCGCGCAGCTTGGGGTTCTTCTCACTCACCGGCAGTCCTCCTCGACCCGTCCCTTCGGCTCCGTGCGCAGGCTTCGCACACGGCAATACCGCACACCTTATGAGGATTACCCGCCCCGCGTACCCGCCGGGGCGCCCGCGTACCGGGCGGGGGCGCCCGCGTATCCGCCGGGGGGAGCGCTCCGCGCTTTCGCGCGCGCCGGTGGCGAGCGCCGTGGCGCGCATCCCTCGTGCAGGTGAGTTGAGACCTCTTCGAGACATCGAGCAATCGCCAGGCGTGGATATGCCAGAGGCGACCAGACCCCTCCCCGACACCCCAACTGGCTTCACTTCCAAGGGAATTGGGCGGAGCACTCATGCAGAAACGTGCCTTCCGAATACCGATGGCGGAATCGCGCAGACCGGGCACTCGGGCCCTACTATCGGCTGGCCATGACAGCAGCAGGGAAGCACCAGGTGAGCCGGTCGGCCGGCCGCCGGTTAGGCAGGGCGGGCATCCGGGATGTAGCCGCCGCCGCCGGGGTCTCGATCACGACCGTCTCCGACGCGCTCAACGGCAAGGGACGGCTCCCGGATGCCACCCGCCGCCACGTCCGCGAGGTCGCCGAGCGGCTGGGCTATCGCCCGTCCGCCGCGGCTCGTACCCTCCGTACCGGCAAGTCCGGCCTCCTCGGCCTGACCGTGACCACGTACGGGGATGAACCTTTCACCTTCACCGAGTTCGCCTACTTCGCCGAGATGGCACGGGCCGCGACCTCCGCCGCGCTGGCCCGCGGCTACGCCCTGGTCATCCTCCCGGCCACCTCCCGCCACGACGTGTGGTCCAACGTCGCGCTCGACGGCACCATCGTGGTCGACCCGTCCGACCACGATCCGGTGGTCGCCGAACTGCTCCGCCAGGGCCTCCCCGTGGTCAGCGACGGCCGCCCGGCCGGGACGCTCCCGGTGACCGCCTGGGTCGACAACGACCACGAGGCGGCCGTGCTCGGCCTCCTGGACCACCTCGCCGAGGCCGGCGCCCGCCGCATCGGACTGCTCACCGGTACCACCACCGACACCTACACCCGGCTGTCGACCGAGGCGTATCTGCACTGGTGCGAGCGGGTGGGCCAGGACCCCGTCTACGAGGCGTACCCGGCCCACGACCCCTGTGCCGGGGCCGTCGCCGCCGACCGGCTGCTCGCCCGGCCGGACCGCCCCGACGCGGTCTACGGGCTCTTCGACCCCAACGGCACGGATCTGCTCGCCGCCGCGCGCCGCTACGGGCTGCGCGTCCCGGAGGATCTGCTGCTGGTCTGCTGCAGTGAATCCACGGTCTACCGCACCACCGAACCGCCCATCACGACGCTTTCGCTCAAACCGCGCCGGATCGGCACCGCCGTCGTGCAACTGCTCATCGACGCCATCGAGGGGCTCGACAGCGACCGCCCAGTCGAGCAGGTGATACCCACCGAACTGATCGTGCGGACCTCGTCCCAGAGGCGTCCGCCGCGTACGACGGTCAGCCCGCCGCGCAGCCGCGCCGGAGGATGATCGAGGATGATCTGAGAGCGACTCAAAAATGACCGGAGGAGAACCCGACGCCCATGGGCTTCCCCTACCGGGCCAATCCGGGATAAAAGACCGTCCAAGCGGGACCGAGTACCGATTGACGGCACCCTGGTGCGTCACAAGCCCTCACGGTCATTCCTATGATGGGCGGACGACACCGTGGACCGCCGTCGACCAGGCAAGGTCCACAAGGTGGCACGGCGGCGCGATGGTGGAGGGGTCGATGACTCAGGGGGCCGGTCTGGAAGCCACGGCAGGGACCATGGCGGCACCTCCGCCCGTGCCCGCGTACGGGGCGTCCACGCCGCCCGGTCCGGTGCCTCCGGAACCCGCGCCCGCCCCGATGCCCGACGGGTACACACCGACCGAGAAGTTGCCGGTCATCGGCCCGGGGCACACCATCGCGGACACCCGGCTGGTGCCTCCGCAGGACCGGCCGACGATCGCGCTCGCCTCGGTGACCGACCCCGAGGCCGACCCGGAGGACGACGGCGAGGGCCCGGGCCCGCTGTTCGTCGTGGGCGACGTCCACGGCTATTACGACGAGCTGCGCGAGGCGCTCGCCGCCCAGGGTCTGATCGACGACAAGGGCAGCTGGGCCGCCGGGAAAGCGCGGCTGTGGTTCCTCGGCGACTTCACCGACCGCGGCCCGGACGGCATCGGCGTCATCGACCTGGTGATGCAGCTCTCCGCCGAGGCCGCGGCCGCGGGCGGCTACTGCAAGGCGCTGATGGGCAATCACGAACTGCTCCTCATCGGCGCCAAGCGGTTCGGCGACACCCCCGTCCATTCCGGGGCCGGTACCGCCTCCTTCCAGGCCGCCTGGCTGCTCAACGGCGGCCAGCGCACCGACATGGAGCGGCTGGAGGACCATCACCTCCAGTGGATGTCCCGGCTGGACGCGATGGCCAAGGCGGACGGGCATCTGCTCGTGCACTCCGACACCACCGCCTATCTGGACTACGGCGACTCGATCGAGGCGGTCAACGACACCGTCACCGAGACGCTGCAGCGCAGTGACGCCGACGAGTGCTGGGACCTGTTCCGCAAATTCACCAAGCGCTTCGCCTTCCGCGACGAAGACGCCGGACCGATGGCCGTGCGCGAATTGCTCGGCGCCTACGGCGGGGAGCGCATCGTCCACGGGCACAGCCCGATCCCGTATCTGCTGGGCGAAGTCGGCTCGGAGGACGGCGAGGACGATGGCCCGCCCGCGGTCGACGGCCCGCACCTCTACGCGGACAATCTCGCGGTCGCGATGGACGGCGGCGTCACCATGGCCGGAAAACTGCTGGTCGTACAACTGCCGCTCGACAGCTGAGGGTGAGGCGGACGCACACGGGAAGAGCCGGACGGCACCACCGGGGCTGAGCAAATCACGAAACTTGCTGTCACCTCGCGCCGGATCGGCTCTACCATCGGTTTATCCGTCGCAGGCTCTCCTCCGTTTCCGCCCGACTGCCGGTGAAAGCCGGACACGAAGGCCCTACGGAGTATCGGGGGATGCACCATGAAAAGCGCTCCGCACCTGTTCGCCGAGGACCGCCCGGAGTTCGAGCGAGTTCTCGACGAGGTGCTGCGTACCGCGGACCGCCAACCGGATCTGAAGGGCATAGGACAGCGGCTCACCGCCGAGCAGCTGCGCACCATGGCGCTCAGCGCCTCGGCCGCCATCACCGCGTGCGCGGCCGCCGAATACCAGGATTACGTCGTCGCCCGCACCAGACTGCGGGAGCCCGCCCCGCCCCTCCCCATGACCGGGGACCCGCGGGACGACGACGAGCACGCGCACTCCGCCGGGTTCGGGGGCACCCTCCTGGACGCCTCAGGAGCCGGGCTGGTCCCCATGCTCGCCGTCCTGGCCCCGGTCCTGGCCGGGACCGCCGCGATCATCTTCCTGCTCGTCGGCTATGTACTGCACGTCCTGGACCCCTCGCCGTCCATCGCCCAGCCGATGATCACCGCGGGCTGGTTCTTCGCCGCGCTCACCGCCGCGGGCATCCTCCTCGCCGGCGTCGGCCTCCTCATCACCGCGCTGCGCAACGGCTCCAGCGCGATCCGCGGCGAGGCCCTGGCCGAGCAGCTGGAAGAGGTGGACCGGGCCAGAGAGGCCTGGCGCCTGGCCCTGCTGGAGCGGGGCGTGCTGCCCTTCCTCCACGAGGCCCTGGCCAACCCCTCGGCCCCCGCCCCATGGGCCCCGACGGCCTACGTCCCCGGCCGCTCCGAAGCGGCGGGCCGCACCCCCCACCTCGGCTACAGCCGCCCGGGCTTCAGCACCGACGACGAGGCCCCCAGAGCCCGCCCCCGCTACACCAGCCCGGACTACACCAGCCCCGAATACGGCGGCCCGGAAAACCAGCCGGACTAGCCGGTGGTGGCCCGACGATGATCGCGCCGCCGGGCTCCCGGAAACGTGTTTCGGGGAGCCCGGCGGCCGTAGACCGTGAGCCGTGGCTCAGTCCGCGAGGGGGAGGTAGACGCGGTTGCCCGCGGCCGCGAACTCGCGGGACTTCTCTGCCATTCCGGCCTCCGCTTCCGCCTCGTCCATCGCGGCGCCGTGCTCGCGCCGGATGTCGTGGCTGATCTTCATGGAGCAGAACTTGGGCCCGCACATGGAGCAGAAGTGCGCCGTCTTGGCCGGTTCCGCCGGGAGCGTCTCGTCGTGGAAGGAGCGCGCCGTGTCCGGGTCGAGGGCCAGGTTGAACTGGTCCTCCCACCGGAACTCGAAGCGGGCGTCGGAGAGCGCGTCGTCCCAGGCCTGGGCGTCGGGGTGGCCCTTGGCCAGGTCGGCGGCGTGGGCGGCGATCTTGTAGGTGATCACGCCGGTCTTCACGTCGTCACGGTCCGGCAGCCCCAGGTGCTCCTTGGGGGTGACGTAGCAGAGCATCGCCGTGCCCCACCAGGCGATCATCGCGGCGCCGATGCCTGAGGTGATGTGGTCGTAGGCGGGCGCGATATCCGTGGTGAGGGGGCCCAGGGTGTAGAAGGGGGCCTCCTCGCAGATCTCCTGCTGGAGGTCGACGTTCTCCTTGATCTTGTGCATCGGGACATGGCCCGGGCCCTCGATCATCGTCTGGACGCCGTGCTCCTTGGCGATCCGGTTGAGTTCGCCGAGCGTGCGCAGCTCCGCGAACTGCGCCTCGTCGTTGGCGTCGGCGATCGATCCGGGGCGCAGTCCGTCACCGAGCGAGTAGGTGACGTCGTACGCCGCGAGGATCTCGCACAGCTCCTCGAAGTGGGTGTAGAGGAAGGACTCCTGATGGTGGGCCAGGCACCAGGCGGCCATGATCGAACCGCCCCGGGAGACGATGCCGGTCTTGCGGCGGGCGGTCAGGGGGACGTACGGCAGCCGTACGCCCGCGTGGACCGTCATGTAGTCGACGCCCTGCTCGGCCTGTTCGATGATGGTGTCCTTGTAGACCTCCCAGGACAGCTCCTCGGCCTTGCCGTCGACCTTCTCCAGCGCCTGGTAGAGCGGCACGGTGCCGATGGGCACCGGAGAGTTGCGCAGCAGCCACTCGCGGGTGGTGTGGATGTTGCGTCCGGTCGAGAGGTCCATGACCGTGTCGGCGCCCCAGTGGGTCGCCCAGGTCATCTTGTCGACCTCTTCCTCGATGGACGAGGTGACGGCGGAGTTGCCGATGTTGGCGTTGACCTTCACCAGGAACCGCTTGCCGATGATCATCGGCTCGATCTCCGGGTGGTTGACGTTGACGGGCAGCACGGCCCGCCCCGCCGCGATCTCCTCGCGGACCACCTCGGGGGAGACGTTCTCGCGGAGCGCCACGTACTCCATCTCCGCCGTGACCTCGCCCCGGCGGGCGTAGCTGAGTTGGGTGACGGCGGCGCCGTCGCGGGCCCGGCGGGGCTGGCGCGGCCGTCCGGGGAAGACCGCGTCGAGGTTGCGCAGGCCGTCGCGGGGCGCGGTGGGTTTGAGCCCGTCGTCCTCGGGACGGGCCGGACGGCCGGAGTACTCCTCGGTGTCGTCGCGGGAGATGATCCAGTTCTGCCGCAGTGGCGCGAGGCCACGGCGGACGTCGGTTTCGATGTGGGGGTCGGTGTACGGGCCGGACGTGTCGTACAGCGTCACGTCCTGGCCATTGGTGAGGTGCACGCGGCGAACCGGGACCTGGAGGTCAGGGCGGGAACCCGTGACATATCCCTTGTGCCAGCCGAAATCGGCAGCGTTTTCGCGCATGTGTGCATCCTGCTGAGTCATGAGACCCACTCCCTACGCCGGCATTACCCGGTAACAGGTTCAGCGGTCGGCGCAGCTCTCTGGCGTCAGCGCCCTCTCAGCCCGGTGCTCCGAGCTCCCGCGATTGCAAAGGTGCCCCTACGCTAACGGTTTCCCGGCATCCCTGAACAGGGGGCCATCCACTCTTGCGATGATGCGACGGTGACCGCGACACAGCAGGACCACCCGCCCGAGCAGTCCCACCCGTCCGGCCAGGCCCACAGCCAGGCCCACGGACACGGCCACAGCCACGCCCACTCCCACGGCCCGGCCGCACCCGTCTCCGCACGCCTCCGCAAGGTCATCGCGGCGGTGCTCATCCCCTTCGCCGTCGCCGTCGTCGCCGGGCTGATCGCGCTGTGGCCGGGCGGCCCCGAACACACCACGCAGGGCCGCAGCGGGCTCGGCTTCGACCAGGAGACGGTCTCCGGGCGGGTGGTGAAGGTCGAGGAGGTCAACTGCGCCGACGTCAACGCGCAGCCGCAGGCACCCACCGAACCGGGTCAGCAGGGCGGCTCCGCCCCGAACCCCGGCGGCGGAACCGGGGGCGGAACCGAGGGCGGCTCCGGCGGCGGGAAGACCGTCTGCGAGAGGGCCACCATCGAGGTCACCTCGGGCAAGGACAAGGGCCGTACGTTCCCCGAGATCGTCCAGCCGAACGCCTCACGGCAGTTCAGCGCCGGGCAGGAGCTGAAGCTGTCGTACGCGCCCAAGGCGCCCAAGAACCTCCAGTACTCGGTCTCGGACATCAACCGCTCGTTCCCGATGGCGCTGCTCGCCGGGCTGTTCGCGCTCGTGGTCGTGGCCGTCGGGCGGCTGCGCGGGGTCTTCGCGCTGGTGGCGCTGGCCATCAGCTTCGGGGTGCTGACGCTGTTCATCCTCCCGGCGATACTCCAGGGTTCGAATCCGCTGGTGGTCGCGGTCGTCGGGGGCAGCGCGATCATGCTGCTGGCGCTCTATATGTGCCACGGGCTGAGCGCCCGGACGTCGGTCGCGGTGGTCGGCACCCTGGTCTCGCTGCTGCTGATCGGCGTGCTCGGCTCGCTGTTCATCGGCTGGGCGTCGCTGACCGGCAACACCGACGACCAGACCGGTCTGGTGCACGGCCTCTATCCCGATATCGAGATCAAGGGACTGCTGCTGGCAGGGGTCATCATCGGTTCGCTCGGGGTGCTGGACGATGTGACGGTCACCCAGACCTCGGCGGTGTGGGAGCTGCGGGAAGCGGACCCCACCACGAGTCGACGGGGGCTCTACGCGGCCGCGATGCGCATCGGGCGGGACCACATCGCGTCCGTCGTGAACACCCTGGTGCTGGCGTACGCGGGCGCCTCGCTGCCGCTGCTGCTCCTCTTCTCGATCGCGGACAGCGGGGTGGGAACGGTGGCGACGAGCGAGATCGTCGCGCAGGAGATCGTCCGCACGCTGGTGGGCAGCATCGGGCTGGTCGCCTCGGTGCCGGTGACCACGGCCCTGGCCGTGCTGGTCGTCTCCGCGGACCACGCGCCGAAGGAAGCCACGGCGGCGAGCGGCAGCGGGCCGAGTGGGAGCGGGCCGAGCGGCGGCGGACGGGGGCGCGGGCGGCGCCGCCGGGCGCGCGCACGCTGAGAAGCGCTGCGGGCGACGGCCGGCCGAGGACCGCTACGCGTAGCGGTCCTCGGCCAGGATGCGGTCCAGTTCGGCGTCGAGGTCACCGACCGGATCGCAGGCCGCGGGCTCCTCACCGAACGGGACGAGCCGGTCCGTACGGTCCAGGAAGGCCACCAGCGGCGCCGCCCCGGCCCGGAACAGGGCTCTCTCGGACCCCACCTGCAGCTTGATGAACACATCCGAGAGCCCTTCGGGCGAGGCCGGTGCGATCCGCACATCGCCCTCGCCGGAGGGTTTGCTCAGCCCGTCCAGCAGCAGCTCACGGGCGAAGGCCCAGCTCACCGGCGCGTCGCCGGGCAAGTGGAAGGTGATCTCGACCGCGTAGGGATCGCCGCTGTCGTACGACAGCTCGACCGGAATCCGGAAGGACAGTTCCTGCGAGACCAGAAAGGTCATCGTCACTTCCGCCTGGACTGTGTCACGCATGTCACGCATCGTTCGCCGCCCCGGGTAGTTCAGACTTGGCCGACTCTGGAGCGTAGCGACTCGACTGCGGGGCGGAGTCGCTTTGCCTCATGTGAGGGAACGGAAATGGCCAGTGTTGCCGTGGTGGAACCCACGGGGCCGGGCGCCGCCGGCCCGGTGCGCGGGCGATCAGGGCCGGTTCAGCGGCCGTGTCGATGTTCGCTGTCGTCAACAGGCACCCCCGGGGTGTTGTTGCGAGGCAGACGCCGAGATGGGGAACGTCGCGGACTCGCACTCTAACCACAGTGGTGCCGTGGGGCCGATGTTTGGCTCCCCGGTATCCCTCGCGCGGCGTACCCGCCGCGCGGGGTCACGGGGCCGGAGTCACCCGGCCCGCGGGGTCACCGTCCGCGGGTCACCAGTCGCGGGTCACCAGTCGCCGCGGGACGACGACGAGGTGAACTTCCGTACGACGTAGATCAGACCGCCGATCAGCGCCACCAGCAGCAGCGCCTTGAAGAGCAGGCCGATGACGAAGCCGACCACGCTCATGATCAGCCCGCCGAAGACGGCGAGGACGAGAACCGGCACCGCGATCCATGTCACCCACCACGGCAAGCCCTGGAATATGCCCTTCGCGGCCACGTCTGCTCCTTGCTCTCTCCTGGCTGACGGGGCCGGTCTGCGGCACCGGTCCCCCTGCCCTCGATGCTAGGGCGGACAGGAAGCGGACGGAGGGCTTCCATCCCCCGTCCGTCCCTGACCGTACCCGTAGGGGACCGGAGCGCCGCCGTCAGCTTTCCGGGGGAGAGAACACCACCATGACCCGCAGGTCCTCGGTGATGTGGTGGAACTTGTGCGCCACGCCCGCCGGTACGTACACGACGCTGCCCCGCGCCACCTGGGTCGTCTCCATGCCCACCGTGATCGACGCCCGGCCGCTCACCACCAGGTACACCTCGTCCTGGCCGTGCGGCGCCTGCGGATCGGCCTGGCCCGCGTCCAGCGCGTACAGCCCGACCGACATGTTCCGCTCACGCAGGAACTGCAGATACGCGCCCTCGTTCGCGGCCCGCTCCGCCTCCAGCTCGTCCAGCCGGAACGCTTTCATTCGCTTCTCCACCCCTGCCTGCCATGCCCCTGCCCGTCTCCGGGCCTGTCTGCGACGATCTCAACCATGAAGAATTTGCTCGTCAAGACGCTCGCCAACGCCGGCGCCCTCGGCGTCGCCATCTGGCTGCTCAAGGACATCACGCTGACCGGTGACAACACCGGACGTCAGACGATCACCCTCATTCTCGTCGCCCTGCTCTTCGGCGTGGTGAACGTGGTGGTCAAGCCGGTCGTCAAGCTGCTGGCATTTCCCCTGTTCATCCTCACCCTCGGACTGATCACCCTGGTGATCAACGCCCTGATGCTGCTGCTGACCTCCTGGCTGGCCGGGAAATTGGATCTCAGCTTCCATGTCGACGGCTTCGGCGCCGCCTTCCTCGGTGGCCTGATCGTTTCCATAGTCGCCTGGGCGCTGCACGTCGTCCTTCCCGATGACAAGGACTGACCGCGGCCGGGGATGATGACAGGTATGAGAGCCCCGTCGCCCTATCGTGTCTGCTTCGTCTGCACCGGCAACATATGCCGGTCGCCGATGGCCGAATCCATTGTCCGCGCCCGTGCCGGGGAGGCCGGACTCGACGGCCTCGTCGCATGGGACAGCGCGGGCACCGGCCCCTGGCACGAGGGCGACGGGGCCGACCGTCGCGCGATCGCCGTGCTCACCGACCACGGATATGGGCAGGATCACACCGCGCGCCAGTTCCAGCCCGGCTGGTTCGCCCACCTCGATCTGGTGATCGCGCTGGACAGCGGCCATCTGCGGGAGCTGCGCGCCCTGGCACCGACCCCGCGGGACGCCGCGAAGGTGCGGCTGCTGCGCGACTACGACCCGGACGCCTCCCCGGACGCACCGGGCGGTCTGGACGTACCGGACCCCTTCTTCGGCGGGACGGACGGCTTCGAAGAGGTCCTGGAGATGATCGAGGCCGCGAGCGGCGGACTGCTGGACGCGGTCGCCGAGGCCCTCGACGGCGCGTCCGCAGATCCCGACGAGCCCGTCGAGGAGCGCGTATGACCGGCGACGGCACCCGGGCCGTACGGGCCGGACTCCCCGAGGCCGAGGCATACGAACCGGCGCTGCCCGGTCCCGTCTTCGCCGCGCACTACCACCTCCCCGGCGACGCCTCCGGGCCCTTCGTCTACGGCCGCGACACCAACCCCACCTGGTCCCGGCTGGAGCGGGCGATCAGCGAGCTGGAGTCGCCGGACGCCGACGCCGAGACCGTCGTCTTCGCGTCCGGCATGGGCGCGATCGCGGCCGTCCTCCTGTCCCAGCTGCGGCAGGGCGACACCGCCGTCCTGCCGTCAGACGGCTACCAGCTGCTCCCGGCGCTCGGCGAGCGGTTGCGGAGCTTCGGCATCCGGGTGCGTACCGCCCCGACCGCCGACGACGGCCAGCTGACCGCCCTGGACGACAGCACCGGGCTGCTGTGGCTGGAGACGCCGTCCAACCCCGGCCTCGACGTGTGCGACATCCGCGGGCTCGCCGAGGCCGCGCACGCGCGCGGCGCCCTGGTCGCCGTCGACAACACCCTCGCCACCCCGATCGGCCAGCGCCCCCTGGAGCTGGGCGCGGACTTCTCCGTGGCGAGCGGCACCAAGGCGCTCAGCGGCCACGGCGATGTCCTGCTCGGCTACGTCACCTGCCGCGATGCGGAGCTGGCCGCCGCCGTGCGCGGCTGGCGCAAGACCGTCGGCGCGATCCCCGGGCCCATGGAGGCCTGGCTCGCCCACCGCTCCCTGGCCACCCTCCCGCTGCGCGTCGACCGGCAGGCCCACACCGCCCTCGCGCTCGCCGGGGCGCTGCGCGACCGGCCCGAGGTCACCGGGCTGCGCCACCCCGGGCTGCCGGACGATCCGGCGCACCCGGTCGCGGCCGGGCAGATGCGCGGCGGGCGCTTCGGCTGTGTGGTGTCCTTCACCCTGCCCGGCAAGGAGCACGCGGAGCGGTTCCTCGCCGCGCTGCGGCTGGTCGACGACGCCACCAGCTTCGGCGGCGTGCGCTCCACCGCCGAGCGGCGCGGCCGGTGGGGCGGCGACGCGGTCGCCGAGGGCTTCATCCGCTTCTCGGTGGGTGTGGAGGACCCGGACGATCTGATCGCGGATGTGCGGCGCGCGCTCGACGAGGCCCGCGACGGGAACCTCGGCGAGACACGCGGCGCGCGCGAGAGCGAGTGAAGGCGGCCGAAACTCGCCGTACGGCTTATGCGCGGGTACGCCTGACGGGCGTCTCAAGCCTCCCCCCTCGTGGCTTGAGACGCCCCGGTTCTCTCGTGGAGAACCGCTTGAACAAGGCTAGTTGACTCAGCGTCAGTGTCCAATCACAGTAGCGACATCGACCTATCGGCATATTTATAGTTGGCATGCGGCGGGGGTGCGTCGACGCGAGGGGAACCGCATGGATCTGGCCCTCTTACGCACGTTCGTCACGGTGCACCGCGCCGGGTCCTTCACCCGTGCCGCCGCGCTGCTCGGCCTCTCCCAGCCCGCCGTCACCGGCCAGATCCGCACCCTGGAACGGCAGGTGGGACGGCCGCTGTTCCTCCGTACGGCGCGCGGGGTCATCCCCACCACCGTCGGCGAGGAGCTGGCCCACAAGACCGCCCCGCACCTCGACGCGCTCGTGGAGATCACCGAGGCCGGGCTGGACGACCACTCGCCGCTGCGCACCCTGCACCTCGCCGGTCCCCCGGAGTTCACGGCGCTGCGCGCGCTGCCCGCGCTCACCACGCTCGTCACCCAGGGGCTCGCGCTGCGGTGTGCGTTCGGCAGCTCCGAGGAGCTGTTCAAGGGGCTCGGGTCCGGCCACCACGACCTGGCCATCAGCACCGCCCGGCCGCGCGGCCGGCTGCTGGCCGCCACACCGCTGTGCGACGAGGAGCATGTGCTGATCGCGTCCCCGCGCTGGGCGGCCCGGCTCGGCGGCTCCGCGGTGCTCCAGGTCAAGGGCGCGAGCGCGCTGGAGGCGCTGCCCGTGGTCGAGGTGCACGAGAGCCTGCCGCTGGTCAGCCGCTACTGGTCGGCCGTCTTCGACACCCGCCCGGTCACCTCCGGCACGGTCATCGCCCCCGATCTGCGAGCGGTGCTGGCGTGCGTCGCGGAGGGCGCGGGGCTCGGCGTACTGCCGCGCTACCTGTGCATGGACGCCCTCGACGCCGGGGAGGTGGTGGCGCTGCTCAACCCGCCGGTGCCGCCGCTGCGCACCTACTTCCTGGTGGTGCGGACCGGTGGGCTCGCGGTACCGCACGTCGCGCGGGCGCACGAGTGGCTGCTGCGCGCCGCTGTCGACTGGTGAGCTCCTGTCGGCTGGTGAGTAGAGGGTTTCAGCCGGGGACAGCTGCGGCAGATGTCCAGCATGACCGAACGACCCGTGGTCAAACGCACCGCCCGCGCCATCCTGCTCGACGGCGACACCGACCCGCGGATGATCCTGATCAAGCGGACCAAACCCGGTCAGCAGCCGTACTGGATCACCCCCGGCGGCGGTGTGGAGCCCGAGGACACCAGCGTCGTCGAGGCGCTGCACCGCGAGGTGGACGAGGAGCTGGGCGCGAAGGTGACGGATGTGGTCCCCGCCTTCGTCGACACCGTCCCGCATTCCGAGGGGGACGCCCCGGACGGGGGTGTCGGCGTCAAGGTGCAGCACTTCTTCGTCTGCAGACTCGCCTCGATGGACCTCAGCAGGCGGCACGGCCCCGAGGTGGACGAGCCCTGCGGCGAGTACGAGGTGGTGCGGATTCCGTTCACCCGCGAGGGCATCGCCTCCGTCGGGATGGTGCCGCCGTCGCTGCGCGCCTACCTCGACGCCAACGTCGAGGGCGTGCGCGCACTACTCGCGGACGACCTCGGCTGACCAGCCTGATCAGCCTGATCAATATTGATCAGGATCGATCGGGGCTGATCAGCGGAACCAGCCGCTGAACGGCTGCGGTCTCTTCTGGGCCGCGCGGCGGCGTGCTTCGGCGAGCACCCGCTCGGCCTCTTCCAGCCACTCCCCGGGACGCGCCGCCGGAATCTCCGGCTCCGGCTCCGGAACCGGCGCGGCGGGGGGCGTACGGCGCCGCTCGCGCGCGTCGGCGGCGGCACCGAAGAAGTCTCCGCCCTTGCGCTTCACGTCGTCCGTCCCCCAGGCCCGGCCCCGCTCCGGGCCGCGGGGCCGGTCGTTGCCCGTCCCGTCCACGGCGCGGGCGCGCCGCCCCGCCGCGGGCACCTTCTGCAGATGGGGGATGTGCTTGGCGCAGTGGATGTACGCCTCCTCGACGGTCACCTCGACCCATACGACCGCCCGGCGGCCGGGAACCGGGTCGACCGGCAGGCCGGGATGGCGGGCGCGTATCTCGTCGTCCTCGACCACCCGGGCCCGGCCGTTGACGTGCAGGCCGATCCGGTCGCGGAAGAAGTCGACCATCAGGATGCCCAGGTGCGGGTTCTCCTTGATGTTGCCGAGGCTGGCCAGCACGCCGTTCCCCCGGTATTCGGGGTAGGCGAGGGTGCGTCCGTCGAGCACCCTCAGAAAGCCGGGCGGCCCGGCCCGGAAGGTGCTGTCGCACTCGCCGTGCCGGTCGGAGGTGGCCAGGAAGAACATCTCCTGGCGTGCGATGAACTCCCGCATCCGGCCGTTGAGGTGGTCCAGCACCTGCTCGTCGTAGAAGCGGTCGGCGCGGTCGGCCGTGCCCAGGTGCTGCTGGAGGAGATGTTCGCCGTCGCTCCCCGGACGGTCCGTGCGCTCGGCTCGTTCCAGGCTCTCCGCACGGTGGCCGGGTTCCGGCGCGGCCGCCCGTTCGTGCCCGACGTCGTCCACAGTCCCTTGTCCCCGTTCTGAGTTCTCACATCTCGCCTACGCCGCGCCGGCGTCTGCTCGCCGCTCTACTCCGCCGCCGCCATCAGCTCTTCGATGGAGTCGTGCCGTATGCGATGCGACGGGACGCCGACGCCCATCAGGGCGTCCACACCGCTGCGGATCATCCCGGGCGGGCCGGAGAGATACGCGTCGTACGCGTTCCACGGGCCGTACTGCCGCACGGCGTCGGGAAGTCTGCCGCTGAGTCCGCTCGTCGGACCGTCGGAGACCACCGGACGGACCGAGAGCCAGGGGTGCCGCTGGGAGAGCCGCAGCATGGTGTCGATGTCATAGAGGTCGTGGTCGCTGCGGGCGCCGTAGAAGACCTCGACCGTGCGCTGACGGCCGTACTCGGCGACGTCCTCGACCAGCGCCTTGATCGGCGCTATACCGGTGCCGCCGCCCAGGCACAGCAGCCCGTTGTCGGTCGAGTGGTCGACCGTCATCGAACCGGCGGGCGGCCCGAGCCGGATCACATCGCCGGGGCGGGCGCGGTGCACCAGCGCGGAGGAGACCCAGCCCGCCGGAATCGCCTTCACATGGAAGGACAGCAGCCCGTCCGCGCGGGGCGCGGAGGCGAAGGAGTAGTGCCGCCACACCCGCGGCCACCAGGGGGTCTCCAGCGAGGTGTACTGGCCCGCGAGGAAGGGGTACGGCTGGTCCGGGCGGACGGTGACGACGGCGATGTCGGAAGTGCGCGGCTCGTGCCCGACGACCTCGGCCTGCCACCACGCGGGCGCGCGCAGCTCGTCCTCGGCCGCCGCGTCGATCATGATCTGGGAGATCGCGGTATAGGCCCGGACCCATGCCGCCTCGGCCTCGCCGCTCCAGGTGGTGGTCGCGTACCGGGTGAGCGCGGCGAGCAGGCACTCGCCGACGGCCGGATAGTGCTCGGGCTGGGTGCCGTACTTACGGTGCCCGCGGCCGAGCCGGGAGAGGAAGTCGCCGAGGATGTCGGGGTCGTCGATGAGCCGGGCGGCGGTGAGGATCGCCTTGAACAGCCGGTCGCGCTGGGCGTCCATGGCGGCCGGGAAGAGCGGCCGCAGCTCGGGGTGCTGGACGAAGAGCAGCGCGTAGAAGTACGAGGTGACCTTGTCGCTCACCGGCTCGATCTCGGCCATGTTGCGGCGCAGCAGGATCGCGTCGGGCGAGGCGGTCTCGGGGGCGGTGAAGACGGACTCGGCGGCCGGGCGCGCGCCCTGCGGGGCCGGTGCCTCGTCGGGCCGCTGATGCTCCTCGCGCCCGGCCCGGGGCGGCACGGCGGACGCGGGGGCGACGGGGGACGCGGGCGGCGGCACGGCGAAGGCGGGCGGCACGGCGGACGCCGGGGGCACGGCGGACGCGGGAGGCATCGGGAACGCGGGGGCCGGTGCGGGGGGCGCCGGTCGGCGCTCCGCCTCCGTACCGGCCGGGCGTATCGGGTTCACCGGGCGGGCCGGATTCACCGGGCGGGCGGCCGCCCGGTCGTCCTCCGCGCCATCCGTCTCAGGGGAAAGCGGCTGGTCATCGGGGCGTTTCCTGCTCGGGGTGAACCAACCCCAGTCGCCACTGTTTCCCCCGCCGTCGTTACCGGCCGACGATGTGGTGGTCGGAGCGTCCATGGTTGCCTCGCCTCGAACATCTTTCTGTCGGTCTTCGCACTTCCGCTGGCGGAATGTGCCCGCAATTCCCCGCTCTGGTCGACTGGTTCATGTGAGATTGGTCCTGTCGGCCCGCTCCGTACTCTGTGCCGGGCAGCATGCCACGCTCCTTCCGCACCCCGAGAAGTTCGCCCGAAGTCCGGGTAACGGGGGCTGTGTTCCCGATATGCTGGTTGGAGCGGGTTGCCCGGTTGTGGCCCCGTCACAGCTTCCCGGGACGGAACTGACCCGACCCTACCGGGCCCGGACGAATGTACAAGCCCTGTGGATGACACATCGGTTACACCCGGCAACTAGGGTAATTACCAGTAGTTACTTGCAGTTTCCCGTCAATTCGTAGGCCTCTCGGAGATCGTTGCCGCTATACCGGCTGGATGCGATTTCGCTCACATGGTGATCCGCGTTCACCGCGACCGAGAAGGGCACCACCGCGAAGAGCTCGGCGTCGGACATCGAATCCCCATAAGCGACGCAGTCCGCCCTGGTCAGCCCGAACTTCCCGCAGAGTTCATCCGCGATCCGCACCTTAGCGGCCGGGTTCAGGATGCCCGCGGGATTCAGCCGCTCCCGGAACGGCACCGGCGGCCACGCCGACCCGTGCGCCGCGTCCGCGCCCCAGTCCAGCAGCCGCTCCACGAAGAACCCGGGCGAGAGCGAGATCACCGCACACCGCTCACCGCGCGCCCGGATATCCGCCCACACCTCCCGAATCCCCCTCAGCCACGGCGCCCCCTCGAACGCCGCCGCCACCTGCGCCTGCGTCAGTTCTCCCCACAGCGCACAGGCCCGCTCCGCGAACCGCGCGGGCGCCAGCCCGCCCGCCGCGAACTCCCGCTCCAGCTCCCCGATCTCCCGCTCCACTCCGAGCTGACGCGATATCTCGACGGCCGCGGCCGAACCGTGGATCAGCGTCCCGTCCAGATCGAACAGATGCAGTCTGGTCATAGGGACCGAGCGTAGAGGCAGCCTTCACCGAGCCCCCACGGAGCCGTCCGCGAAGCAGTCAGCAGAGCCGTCCACGCAGCCGTCCCGGAGCCCGGGAGTAGCCGTGGATACTCCCGCCGTCGGACGCGGCGGCGGCCCGGCGCGCGCGACCGTGAGCGCATGCGACAGCTGAAACGGCCCGTGCGCCGGGCCCTCCTCGTCATGCATGTGGTCGTCTCCGTCGGCTGGCTCGGACTGACGCTCGGCGTGCTGGCCCTGGGCCTCGCCGGGGCCACGGCCGGGTCGGCCGAGGCCGCGGCGGGGGCGTACCGGTCGATGAACGTCCTCGGGGACTGGCTGCTCATCCCGGTCAGCCTGCTCTCCCTGATCAGCGGGGTGGTGCTGTCCCTCGGCACGCCGTGGGGCCTGGCCCGGTACCGCTGGGTGTATGTGAAGTTCTGGCTGACGCTGGTGACCACCGCCGCGACCGCCTTCGCGCTGCGCGCCCGGATCGACGCGGCGATGGCCGACGTCGCGGCGGGCCGGGCGGTCGGAGCGGCCACCGATCTGATCGTGGCGCCGTCGGTCAGCCTGGGCGTCTATGCCTTCCTCACCGCGATCTCGGTGGTCAAGCCGTGGGGCCCGACCGCGCGGGGGCGGCGGCTGCGCGGCCCGCGGCGCGACCGGGCCGCATCGCGCCGGTACGCGAGGGAGCCGATACGCGAGGGATAGTTGCATACGCGGGCATTTTCATCGACAGGGCTATCCTGGGAGCCGATCCACCCGCCGACGCCATCGAGGGAACCGGCGGAAACCGACGGAAGGGGCCCCATGCCGGACGAGCCGCACGGCACCACCGCCGCGCCGCCCGGGCAGGTCCTCGCCCAGGGCTGGTGCGCGCTGTCCTCCCTGCACGGGCGGATCGAGGCGCATATCGAGCGCGCGCTGCAGGCCGGGCACGAGCTGAGCGTCCGCGAGTTCTCGGTGCTGGGCGTGCTCAGCGGCCAGCACGACGGCGACGGCGGACATCTGCAGATGAAGCAGCTCGCCGACTCCGTCGTGCTCAGCCAGAGCGCCACCACCCGGCTGGTCACCCGGCTTGAGGACCGCGGTCTGCTCTCCCGCTACATCTGCCCGAGCGACCGCCGCGGCATCTATACGAACGTCACCCCCGAGGGGCTGACGCTGCTGGAGGAGGCGCGTCCGACCAACGACGCCGCCCTGCGCGAAGCCCTCCAGGAGGCCGCCCGGCGGCCCGAACTGGCGCCTCTCGTCGCGGCCGTGGAGCGGCTGTGAGCGGCCGCGTACGCTCGCAGGCGTGACCGACTTCGAGATCCGACGCGCGACCGCCGAGGACATACCCGCGATCGTCGCCCTGCTCGCCGACGACCCCCTGGGCGCCCGGCGGGAGTCACCGGACGACCCGGCTCCGTACCGGGCCGCGTTCGCGCGGCTGGACCAGGACCCCAACCAGCACCTGGTCGTCGCCGTCCGGGGCGGGCGTACGGTCGGCACCCTCCAGCTCACCGTGGTGCCCGGGCTCTCCCGGCGCGGCGCCACGCGCTCGATCATCGAGGCCGTCCGCATCCACGCCGACGAACGCGGCAACGGCCTCGGCACCCAGCTGATCGAGTGGGCGGTCGAGGAGTCGCGCCGCCAGGGCTGTGCGCTGGTGCAGCTCACCACGGACGTGACCCGCCTCGACGCCCACCGCTTCTACGAGCGGCTCGGCTTCGAGGCCAGCCACATCGGCTTCAAGCTGCCGCTCGGCGGCTGATCAGGCGCGCTTCTCCGGCGGACCGGGACGCCAGCCCACCGGACCGGGACGCCAGCCCTCCGGGTCGACGCCCCCGGGCACCGCGCCGTCCGGGGCGTACGGCTCGCGCGTCAGCACGAAGGTGCCGAGGTCGAGGTGGCCGGGCGTACCGTCCTCGCGCCCCGCGACCGCGCGCAGCGTCTCCCCCGCCCAGTAGCCGTCGAGGCCGGTCCAGGTGCCATCCGGCTCGGCCCGGAAGCGCGAGCCGCGGCCCGTTCCGGCGACCGGCGACAGCTCCAGGCCGCGGTCGGCGCGCAGCCGCAGCAGGAACGGGGTCGGGCCCCAGTACCAGGGCCCGGTCAGCGCCAGCAGCGCCGGATCGGCCTCCGGCAGCGGCCGCCAGGGGGCGGGAATCCGCGGCTCGTGCTCCGCCGTGATGGTGACGAGGTCGGCGGCGACGGAGGCGATGTAGGCCCCCGAGGTGACGTTGGCCAGCGCGATCCCGGCCAGCCGGTCGTCCGCGCTGACCCACAGGGCGGCGAGGAAGCCGGGCATGGAGCCGACATGGCCGTACAGGAACCGGCCCTCGCCCCGCGCGAGCTGCACCCCGAGGCCGTAGCCGCCGTCCCAGTCCCGGCCCTCGGGCGGGGCGGCGGGCCTGCGCATCTCGGCGAGCGTGGCCGCGCCGAGCACCCGCTCGTCCCCGTCCAGCAGGAAGGCGGCGAAGCGGGCCAGGTCGGCGGCGGTCGACCACAGCTGTCCGGCGGGCGCCATCCGCCCGGTGTCCTCGGCGGGTTCCGGCAGCAGCACATCGGCCCAGGGGTGAACGGCCCAGCCCCCGGCGTACGGAGCGCGCGGCTCCACGGACGTACGCGTCATCCCCAGCGGCTCCAGCACCTCGCGGGCGAGCACATCGGCCCAGGCCGCGCCGCGCAGCCGTTCGACGAGCGCGCCGAGCAGGGCGAAGCCGGTGTTGGAGTAGTGGTGGCGGCGTCCGGCGGGGTGCACGAGGGGGCGCTCGCCGAAGATGTCCGCCGTCTCGGGGCGCAGCGCGCCCGGTGTGCGCTCCCACCACGGACCGCGCGCCTCGGCGGCCAGTCCCGAGGTGTGGGCGAGGAGCTGGGCGATGGTGGCGCCCGCCGCCTCGGGCACCTCCAGATGTTCGGCCAGCGGGTCCTGGAGGTCCAGCAGCCCCTCGTCGCGCAGCCGCATCACCAGCACCGCGGTGAACGTCTTGGTCAGCGAGCCGATCCGGTACTGGGTGTCGGCGCCGGGTTCCTGCCCGTCCGTACCACCGCGCGCCCCCGTCCACACCAGCTGCCCCTCCCGCACCACGGCCCCCACCAGGGAGGGCGCCCGGCCCTCGGACTGGCCGACGGCGATGCGGTGGAGCAGGGCGCGGCGGGTGGCGGGCAGCAGCTCCGTGAAGTCCTCGGATGCGGTCATGGCCGCACCCTACGGGCCGGATTCCGCACGGTCAGGGCGATGGGAAAGCTCTGGCCTTGACGTCGGCGGCAAGGTCTACCGTCGAAGCCATGCGGATCGGAGAGCTGGCCGAACGGGCGGGTACCACCACCCGCACCCTGCGCTACTACGAGTCGATCGGACTGCTGCCCGCGCGCCGCGCGGGCAACGGGTACCGGGCGTACGACGAGGACGACGTCCGGCTGGTCCGGCAGATCCGCACCCTGCAGGACTTCGGCTTCGGCCTGGAGGAGACCCGTCCGTTCGTGGAGTGTCTGCGCTCCGGCCATCCGGCCGGTGACTCCTGCCCGGCGTCGCTGGAGGTCTACCGGCGCAAGCTGGCCGAACTGGACGACTGCATCGCGCGGCTGGGCGACGTACGACGGCAGGTCGGGGCGCAGCTCGCCCAGGCGGAACGGGCCCGGGCGGCGCTGGAGACGGCGGCGACGGCCCCCGGCGGGGCGCCGGAGCCGCGCTGCGAGCTGACGCCGCACGCCCCACCCGGGAGCGATGTTTAACAACGTAAACAACAAAAGGAGATGAACGGGATGACACGGACTACACGGACTCGGACCGGGGAAGTGCCCGCGGTCACGGACGCCACCTTCGCCGAGGAGGTGCTGACGGCCGGGCTGCCGGTGCTCGTGGACTTCACCGCCTCCTGGTGCCCGCCGTGCCACATGATCGCGCCGGTGCTGGCCGAGATCGCCCGGGAGGAGGGGCACCGGCTGAAGGTGGTCCAGCTGGACGTGGACACCAACCCGGAGACGACGGCGGCGTACAGCGTGCTCTCGATGCCGACGCTGATGCTGTTCCGGGCGGGCGAACCGGTGCGGTCGATGGTCGGGGCCCGGCCCAAGCGGCGGCTGCTGCAGGAGCTGGCGGACGCGCTCTGAGCCGCCGCCGCACGGGCCCGTCCCGCTACCGCGTTCCCACAGGGCGCGCTCCCGGCTTACGGGCCAGGAGAACGGCCTGCGGAACCACCTCCCTGCCGTCCGGCTCGCGCACCTGCCGGGCCCGTACGGCGAACCCGGCCCCCTCCAGCAGCGCGGCGATCCCGTCGGGCGACAGCCTCCGGAAGTCGAGCGACACGGCGTGGCCGAACGGCTCGGCCACCCGCAGCGGTTCGTCGCCGACCTGGAACGCGACCAGCAGATTGCCGCCCGGGGCCAGCAGCCGGTGGAACTCGGCCAGCACCGCGGGCAGCCGCTCGGCGGGAGTGTGGATGAGGGAGTAGTAGGCGACCGCAGCCGAGATCGGCGACCGGCCCGGCCGCCTCGCCCTCCCGCACCAGGTCGGCGAACGCACGCAGCATGGCCCGGTCCAGCGGCTTGTCGTCCAGCGTGGCCTTGAACATCTCCGCGTAGTCGTCGGCGATGGTGTCGTAGAAGGTCCGGGTGGTCAGCAGATCGGTCGGCTCGGTCATGGAGGCGGAGACTGGCGGCCCGCGCTCCGCGCTCCATGCGGTGCGGCGTATTCCGGACGTCCGGTTCACCGCAGGCGCCGCGCCCGCAGGACGGTGTCGCGGGTGTGGTGGGTGCCGGGCGGGGCGGGCGCGGTGCGCGGGCGGGTTTCATCGGCCAGGACCGTCCAGTCGTGGCCGAGGAGCCCGGCGATCTCGGCGGGCTGGTAGAAGTCGCCGGGGACGATCCCGTTCTCCAGGCGCGCGGGCACGTCGGCGAGGTCGTGGCCGACGTAGAGCAGGGTGCCGCCGGGAGCGACGGCGTCCAGCAGGCCGCGCAGCGCCGCGTGCTCCGGCTGACGCAGGAGCGGGAAGTACTGGGCGGACACCAGGTCGAACGCGGCGCCCGGGGGCGGTGTGACGGCCAGGTCGGTCCGGGTCCACGTCATCTGGCCGGAGAGGTCCGCGGCCGCGGCGGCGCCGCGCTCCAGAGCGGTCCGGGAGATGTCGATCGCGGTGACCTGCCAGCCGCGCCGGGCCAGCCAGACGGCGTCGGCGCCCTCACCGCATCCGACATCGAGCGCCCGCCCCGGAGCCAGCTCGGTGACCTCGGTGACGAGCACTCCATTGGGATTGCCGCTCATGACCTGCTCGGCGCTGCGGTACATGTCGTCCCAGAACTGTGCGTCCATCGACTCCGCCTTCGGTAGGGGCCGGGGACCGCGGTACCGATCGCCCACGGCCGTGTGCGGACACCGTGGCCGCCCCCACACCCCCATGACAAAGTTCTTTGCGGAAACGGCAAACCGCCCGGCCGCCGCTCAGCCCTGCTCCGCGCCGTCCGGGGTGTGGGGCAACAGAGGGAAGAGCCGGGTGATGAGAGCCACCGGCCGGGCGCCCTCGGGCCGGGCCAGAGGGCGCTGTTCGCGGTCCTGGTAGGGCACGAGCGCCCGTCGGACGACGTCCGCGACCCGGCGCATCTCGTCGGGCGTCAGATAGGCGACGGCGCTGAAGGCCTCGTCGTGACGCCAGGCCGACGGCGCCTCGTCCCGCCGGCTCACCCATCGCCGCCAGCTCTCGTCCTCCAACCCCCGGGCCAGGTCACCGAACTGCTCCTCCGCGACCCCGGCGGCCGCGGACGCGGGCCGCGTCAGCCGCCAGGGCCGCGCCCGGCCGCCGCTGTGGGGCGCCTCCTCGATGTACCCGTGGCGCGCGAGCTGCCGCAGATGAAACGAGCAGAGCCCGGAGCTGTACCCCAGCCGCGCGGCGGCCTCGGTCGCCGTGACGGTACCGACTTCGGCGAGCAGGTCGAGCAGGTCGGTGCGGACGGGATGGTCGCGCAGGTTGACGTCATCTTCAGTCACTTTGCAAAGCCTGCTACTTTGCAAAGCACTTGGCAAGCAGTGCGCGAAAGGGGAGACGCCATGGAACGGGGCTCGGTCCGCAGGGTCACAGTGGTGGGCGAGGAGGTGCTGAGCCGTCCGTGCCGGGAGGTGACCGCGTTCGGCACTCCGGAGCTGTCGGTGCTGATCGACGACATGTTCCTGACCATGTACGTGGCCGACGGCGCCGGACTGGCCGCCAATCAGGTGGGCGTCTCCTTACGGCTGTTCGTATACGACTGCCCGGACGACGAGGGCGTCCGGCATGTCGGCCACATCGTCAACCCCGTTCTGGAGCTGCCCGGTCCGCGTGACCGCCGGCTCGTCGACGACAGCGAGGGCTGTCTGTCGGTGCCCGGTGCCACCATGGCGGTCCCCCGCACCGATCGGGCCGTCGTCCGCGGGTTCGACAAGGACGGCGCCCCGCTCGTCGTCGAGGGGCGCGGGTACTTCGCCCGGTGCCTGCAGCACGAGACCGACCACCTCGACGGCCACACCTACCTCGACCGGCTCTCCCAGCGGGACCGCAGGGACGCCCTGCGGCAGATGGAAGAGCGCCGGGAGGACGTCTTCGCGCGCCGCGCGCTCAAGGCCGCCGCACTGCCACCCGGCCGCGATCAGGTCTGAGCCATGTCCACGAAGCGGGAGTAGTGGCCCTGGAAGGCGACGGTGATGGTGGCCGTCGGGCCGTTACGGTGCTTGGCCACGATCAGGTCGGCCTCGCCCGCGCGCGGGGACTCCTTCTCGTACGCGTCCTCACGGTGCAGCAGGATGACCATGTCGGCGTCCTGCTCGATGGAGCCACTTTCACGCAGGTCGGAGACCATCGGCTTCTTGTCGGTGCGCTGTTCGGGGCCACGGTTCAGCTGGGAGAGCGCGATCACCGGCACCTCCAGCTCCTTGGCCAGCAGCTTCAGGTTTCGCGACATGTCCGAGACCTCCTGCTGACGGCTCTCGGGGCGCCGGGCGCCACCGGACTGCATCAGCTGGAGGTAGTCGATGACGACCAACTGCAGATCGCTGCGCTGCTTGAGCCGACGGCACTTGGCGCGGATCTCCATCATCGACAGGTTCGGGGAGTCGTCGATGAACAGCGGGGCCTGGGAGACGTCCGGCATGCGCCGGGCGAGCCGGGTCCAGTCGTCGTCGGTCATGCTGCCGGAGCGCATATGGTGCAGCGCCACCCGGGCCTCGGCGGACAGCAGACGCATCGCGATCTCGTTGCGCCCCATCTCCAGGGAGAAGATGACGCTCGGCAGGTTGTTCTTGATCGAACAGGCGCGGGCGAAGTCGAGGGCGAGGGTGGACTTACCCATGGCGGGCCGGGCGGCGATGACGATCATCTGGCCGGGGTGGAGGCCGTTCGTCAGCGAGTCCAGGTCGGTGAAGCCGGTGGGCACCCCGGACATCTGGCCGCTGCGCGAACCGATCGCCTCGATCTCGTCGAGCGCGCCCTCCATGATGTCGCCGAGCGGCAGATAGTCCTCGCTGGTCCGCTGCTCGGTGACGGCGTAGATCTCCGCCTGGGCGTTGTTGACGATCTCGTCGACGTCCCCGTCCGCCGCGTATCCCATCTGGGTGATGCGGGTGCCGGCCTCGACCAGGCGGCGCAGCACGGCGCGCTCGTGGACGATCTCCGCGTAGTACTCGGCGTTGGCCGCGGTGGGGACGGACTGGACCAGGGTGTGGAGGTACGAGGCACCGCCGACCTTGGCGATCTCGCCGCGCTTGGTCAGCTCGGCCGCGACCGTGATCGGGTCGGCCGGCTCGCCCTTCGCGTAGAGGTCCAGGATCGCCTGGTAGACGGTCTCGTGGGCGGGCCGGTAGAAGTCCTTGCCCTGGAGGACCTCCACCACGTCGGCGATGGCGTCCTTGGAGAGCAGCATGCCGCCGAGCACGGACTGCTCCGCGTCGAGGTCCTGCGGCGGGACCCGCTCGAAGCCGGACCCTTCCCAGGAGCCGCCGCCGTCGCGGCCGCGGTCATGCTGGTCGTCACGGCCCCGGCCGCCCTCGCCACGGCCGCCGCCCTCGCCGCGGCGGAAGCGGGGGGACGGGAAGTCGGCCGGACCTGAGTCCGCCCATGGGTCGTCCATGGGCTCGGGCACGCTCACCCCGCCCACCTCCTCCCGTCCGCGGCTACGGACCTCGCCGCGACGTCTTCAGTCTTACGGCACGGCTATGACAAACAGGGCGCCCGGCTTCCGCTCACGACACGTCGAGTTCTGGTGGAATCGAGGCCGGAACAGATGGCGGGCGCCGCATAACGGTAGGCCTGTCGGGGCCACCGGCCAACTCGGTTATCCACAGGCCATGTGGATGATGCGACCCATCCTGTGGAGAAGTCCCGCGAACCTGTGCACGGGCCGGGGGACAGTGCTGTGGACAAACACACAATCACCTCAGAGCCACTGCCCTGACCTGCGATTTCTCCATCCAGGGGCTGTGCAGAAGAAAAACTTCCACGCCCGATGCAAGATCACGACAAACGGCGCAGAGAAGAGTGTCGCGAGCGCCGCCATGTAAGGGCTGCGGATGGCTTGTGTCTCTTACCTGTGGAAGATTAGATTGCCTCCATGACACAGGCCCCCGCGAGCGCGCGGAGCACCGTCCGCCGGCATGACCGCGAGATCGTCGCACTCGCCGTACCCGCCTTCGGCGCACTCGTGGCGGAACCCCTCTTCGTCATGGTCGACAGCGCCATCGTCGGCCATCTCGGCACCCCGCAGCTCGCCGGTCTGGGAGTCGCCGCCGCCCTGCTGACCACCGCGGTCAACATCTTCGTCTTCCTCGCCTACGCCACCACCGCCGCCGTGGCCCGCCGGGTCGGCGCGGGCGACCTCCCCGGCGCGATCCGGCAGGGCATGGACGGCATCTGGCTGGCCCTGCTGCTCGGCGCCGCCGTCATCGCCGCCGCCCTCCCCACCGCACCCGGCCTCGTCGACCTCTTCGGCACCTCCGACACCGCCGCCCCGTACGCCATCACCTATCTGCGCGTCAGCGCCCTCGGCATACCCGCGATGCTCGTGGTGCTCGCCGCCACCGGGGTACTCCGGGGCCTCCACGACACCCGTACCCCGCTCTACGTGGCCATCGGCGGCTTCACGGCCAACGCCGCGCTCAACGCGGGCCTCGTCTACGGCGCCGGGCTCGGCATCGCGGGCTCCGCCTGGGGCACGGTGACAGCCCAATGGGCCATGGCCGCCGTCTACCTCGCGGTGGTCGTCCGGGGAGCCCGCCGCCACGGCACCTCGCTGCGTCCCGACGCCGCCGGAATCCGGGCCTGCGCCCACGCCGGGGCACCGCTCCTGGTCCGGACGCTCTCGCTGCGCGCCGTGATGCTGATCGCGACGGCGGTGGCGGCCCGCCTCGGGGACGCCGACGTCGCCGCCCACCAGATCGTGCTGACCCTGTGGAGTCTGCTGGCGTTCGCCCTGGACGCCATCGCCATCGCGGGTCAGGCCATCATCGGGCGCTATCTGGGGGCGGAGGACGCCGAGGGGGCGCGCGTCGCCTGCCGCCGCATGGTGCAGTGGGGCATCGCCGCGGGCATCGTGCTCGGGCTGCTGGTGATCGCCTCCCGCCCGCTGTTCATCCCTCTCTTCACCACGGACACCGCGGTCAAGGACGCCCTGCTGCCGGTACTGCTGGTAACGGCCCTCGTCCAGCCCGTCTCGGGTGTGGTCTACGTCCTCGACGGGGTGCTGATGGGCGCGGGCGACGGTCCGTATCTCGCCGGAGCCATGATCGTCACGCTCGCGGTCTTCGCCCCGGTCGCCCTGCTCGTTCCCGCCTGGGGCGGGGGACTGACCGCCGTGTGGTGGACCATGGCGCTCATGATGACGCTCCGGCTGGCGACCCTCTGGCTGCGCGCCCGCTCCGGGCGTTGGATCGTCACCGGCGCGACCCGGGCCTGAAGCCGCACGCACAGCCCGGAGCCGACCCGGGGCCGCACCACGCGAGGACGCAACACGAAGGCACAGCGCGAGGGCACAACACGAAGACGCAACGCGAAAGGGCCGCACCCCCGTGGAGTGCGGCCCTCTCACATGCTCGGCTCAGCCGAGCACCGCGTCAGGCGGCGACAACCTCGACGCCGACCTTGGCGGCAACCTCGGCGTGCAGCCGGATCGACACCTGGTGAGCACCCAGGGTCTTGATCGGCTGCTGCACCTCGATGCGGCGCTTGTCGACGTCCGGGCCACCCGCGTCCTTGATCGCCGAGGCGATGTCGGCCGGGGTGACGGAGCCGAACAGCCGGCCGGCCTCGCCGGCGCGGGTCTTCAGCTGGACCTTGACGCCCTCGAGCCGCGCCTTGACCTCGTTGGCCTGCTCGATCGTGGCGATCTCGCGGATGCGACGACCGCGGCGGATCTGCTCGACGTCCTTCTCGCCCCCCTTGGTCCAGCGGAGCGCGAGGCCACGCGGAACCAGGTAGTTACGGGCGTATCCGTCGCGGACATCCACGACGTCACCAGCGGCACCGAGGCCGGAGACCTCGTGGGTGAGGATGATCTTCATGACTCGGTCACCCTTCCCTTATCGCGCGGTGGACGTGTAGGGCAGCAGCGCCATCTCACGGCTGTTCTTCACGGCCGTGGCGACATCGCGCTGGTGCTGAGTGCAGTTGCCGGTGACCCGGCGGGCACGGATCTTGCCGCGGTCGGAAATGAACTTCCGCAGCAGGTTCGTGTCCTTGTAGTCGACGTAGGAGATCTTCTCCTTGCAGAACACGCAAACCTTCTTCTTAGGCTTGCGAGCAGGCGGCTTCGCCATTGTCTCTCTCCAGTGTGATCAAGAAGTTTGTGCTGGTCGCCCTGGCCAGGTCGGGCGATGTTTCACGTGAAACCGCGTGAAACATCGCGTCCGGACCTAGAAGGGCGGCTCGTCCGAGTAGCCGCCGCCGCTGCCGGAGCCGCCGCCCCAGCCACCGCCGCCGCCCTGGCTGCCACCGGCTGGTGCGCCGGTCGCCCAGGGGTCGTCGGCCGGAGCGCCGCCGCCCTGCTGCTGGCCGCCGCCGGGGGCACCGCCCCAGCCGCCGCCACCGCCGCCCTGGCCGCCTTGGCCGCCTTGACCGCCCTGGCCGCCACCGCTGCCGTAGCCACCCTGGCCACCGCGCCCGGTGGTCTTGGTGACCTTGGCCGTGGCATTGCGCAGGCTGGCACCGACCTCGTCGACATCCAGCTCGTAGACCGTGCGCTTGATCCCCTCACGGTCCTCATACGACCGCTGCTTCAGCCGGCCCTGCACGATGACGCGCATACCGCGCTGAAGCGACTCGGCCACGTTTTCCGCGGCCTGCCGCCACACCGAGCACGTGAGGAAGAGGCTCTCGCCGTCCTTCCACTCGTTGGTCTGACGGTCGAACGTACGAGGAGTGGACGCGACACGGAACTTCGCGACCGCCGCACCGGAGGGGGTGAAGCGCAGCTCGGGGTCGTCGACGAGATTGCCGACGACCGTGATGACGGTCTCGCCTGCCATTGGGGAACCTCTCGGCGGGTACTGCTGGGCTGCTTGCTACTCGGGGCGATATGACCCGGTGATCGCTGAACGCTTACGCGGTCAGTGAGTCTCGGGACGGAGGACCTTGGTCCGGAGGACCGACTCGTTCAGGTTCAGCTGGCGGTCGAGCTCCTTGACGACCGCAGGCTCGGCCTGCAGGTCGATGACCGAGTAGATGCCCTCGGGCTTCTTGTTGATCTCGTAAGAGAGACGACGACGGCCCCAGGTGTCGACCTTCTCGACCTTGCCGTTGCCCTCACGGATAACGGAAAGGAAGTTCTCGATCAGCGGGGAGACAGCACGCTCCTCGAGATCGGGGTCGAGGATGACCATCACCTCGTAGTGACGCATGTGGAACCCACCTCCTTTGGACTCAGCGGCCACGGTCGTTCCGTGGCAGGAGGGTCGTGATGCGTTGTGCCGTGGCATCTGTACAGACACCACCGCAGACCGTACACAGTACCCGCCTCCCGCCTCCCGCTTGAAATCCGGGCGTCTCGGACCGCAATCTGTACACATCGGGTGTGAGCGGCGTTACAGTTCGCCGCCCTGCCTATATGGGCCTACCTGGAGGTGCCCCATGGCACAGGCAGCACGACCGCAGCACGGATTGCTCTCCTTCCTCGACACCGATGGCAAGTCTCATCCCGTCGAGAACGCCATCGCCGTGACGACGCTGATGATCGGTTTGATCTCCTTCGTCACGGCTCACTTCCCCGGTCTCCACCTGGTCAGCTCGTGGGTGGGACTGATCGGCATGCTCAGCGGGGCCTGGGGACAGCTGATCTCCGCGACCACCGGAGAGCGCTTCCTGTTGATCATCGGACTCGGTGCGTCGGCGTTCGGCTTCTACCTCGGTATGGCGCACGGCGGGCTCTTCGGCGGGCTGCTGGGCTGACTCCCCGAGGGCAGGTTGCCCCCAGGCCCAAACAGGGCGCGTCCCTGTCGCAGTAGGCTTCGGCGCGAGAGCCGGAGCCCCGACCCTGGGGACACACCTGCCGAGGAGCGCCCCGCAATGAGCCTGACCCTGAGGACGATCAGCCGAGAGCAGCATCTGGCGTACATCCAGAGCCTGCCCGCGGCAAGCCACATGCAGGTCCCGGCCTGGGCTGACGTCAAGTCGGAATGGCGCTCGGAGAGCCTCGGCTGGTTCGACGCCACCGGCCAGCTGGTCGGCGTCGGCCTCGTCCTCTACCGCCAACTGCCCAAGATCAAGCGGTATCTCGCCTACCTCCCCGAGGGCCCGGTCATCAACTGGTACGCGCCCAACCTGGAGGAGTGGCTGCGCCCGATGCTCGCGCATCTCAAGCAGCAGGGCGCCTTCTCCGTGAAGATGGGCCCGCCGGTCATCATCCGCCGCTGGGACGCCGGCGCCATCAAGTCCGGTATCCAGAACCCGGATGTGAAGCGGCTGCGCGATGTCGAGGCCACGCACATCGAGCCGCGCGCCTTCGAGGTCTCCGACCGGCTGCGGCGGATGGGCTGGCAGCAGGGCGAGGACGGCGGTGCGGGCTTCGGCGACGTCCAGCCGCGGTACGTCTTCCAGGTGCCGCTGGAGAACCGCTCCCTGGAGGACGTCCACAAGAGCTTCAACCAGCTGTGGCGCCGCAACATCAAGAAGGCCGACAAGGCCGGTGTCGAGGTCGTCCAGGGCGGCTTCGAGCACCTCGGCGAGTGGCAGCGGCTGTACGAGATCACCGCGGAGCGCGACCACTTCCGGCCCCGCCCGCTCAGCTACTTCCAGCGCATGTGGACGGCCCTCAACTCCGAGGACCCCAACCGGATGCGGCTGTACTTCGCCATGCACGAGGGCGAGGCGGTGGCCGCAGCCACGATGCTGGTCGTCGGCGGCCACGTCTGGTACTCCTACGGCGCCTCCGCCAACCACAAGCGCGAGGTCCGGCCCTCGAACGCGATGCAGTGGCGGATGCTCCGCGACTCGTACGCGCTCGGCGCGACCGTCTACGACCTGCGCGGCATCTCCGACTCCCTCGACGAGACCGACCATCTCTTCGGCCTGATCCAGTTCAAGGTCGGCACCGGTGGGCAGGCTGCCGAGTACCTCGGCGAGTGGGACTTCCCCCTCAACAAGCTGCTCCACAAGGCGCTCGACATCTACATGTCCCGCCGCTGACCCTGATTTCCTGATTCCCCGCAAACGCTGCATATCTCGAATACACCGCGGCAACGAGAAAGGTTCCGGGACCGGCCAATGGCGCTCACCCTCTACGTCGACACCGCGCGCTGGCGGGCGCACCAGCAGATGGTGCTCCAGCAGTTCCCGGGGATAGTCCCGGTCTGCAAGGGCAACGGCTACGGCTTCGGCCATGAACGGCTGGCAGAGGAAGCCGCCCGCATCGGTTCCGATGTCCTCGCCGTGGGCACCACGTACGAGGCCGCCCGGATGAAGGACTTCTTCAGCGGGGATCTGCTGGTCCTCACCCCGTTCCGCCGCGGGGAGGAGCCGGTGCCGCTGCCGGACCGGGTCATCCGGTCGGTCTCGTCCGTCGACGGCGTCTACGGCCTGGTGAACGCGCGTGTCGTGATCGAGGTCATGAGCAGCATGAAGCGGCACGGCGTCACCGAGGAGGACCTGCCCAAGCTGCACGCCGCCATAGAGAACGTGCGGCTGGAGGGGTTCGCCATCCACCTCCCGCTCGACCGGACCGACGGCATCGACGCGGTCGAGGAGGTCATCGGGTGGATGGACCGGCTGCGCGCGGCGCGGCTGCCGCTGCACACCATGTTCGTCAGCCACCTCAAGGCGGACGAACTGGCGCGGCTGCAGCAGCAGTTCCCGCAGACCCGGTTCCGCGCCCGCATCGGCACCCGGCTGTGGCTGGGCGACCACGAGTCGACGGAGTACCGGGGCTCGGTGCTCGACGTCACCCGGGTCGCCAAGGGCGAACGCTTCGGCTACCGCCAGCAGAAGGCCGCCTCCGACGGCTTTCTGGTGGTCGTCGCGGGCGGAACCTCCCACGGCGTCGGCCTGGAGGCGCCCAAGGCGCTGCACGGGGTGATGCCCCGGGCCAAGGGTGTCGCCCGGGCCGGTCTCGCGACCGTCAACCGCAACCTCTCGCCCTTCGTCTGGGCGGGCAAGCAGCGGTGGTTCGCCGAGCCGCCGCACATGCAGGTGTGCATCCTTTTTGTGCCGGGCGATGTGACGGCACCGCAGGTGGGGGATGAGCTGGTGGCGCATCTGCGCCACACCACGACACAGTTCGACCGCCTGCTCGACCGCTGAGCCCCGTCGCCGCGGGTGGGCTCCCACGAGGAGCTCACCTCCGGCCGCTGCTCCACTCCGTGAGCGCCGCGTCCTCGTATTGCGCCGTGCGCCGCGCCCGTCCCAGCACGAACACGTCCGGCGCCTGGTCGAGTACGCCGCCCGACGGGTCGTCCGAGCCGTCCCGGCGCACCGGGTCCCGGCCCGGCACCAGTGCGTCCCGCACGACCATCGCGCACAGGAAGAGCGTCCCCGCGAAGTGCAGCGCGGTCGCGAGCTGGTAGCCCTCGGGCGGCAGCCCCCGGTGCTGGTCGCCGCTGTTGGTGTACGCGAGGTACATCCAGACCCCGAGGAAATACATCACCTCGCAGGCCTGCCACACCAGGAAGTCCCGCCAGCGCGGCCGCGCCAGCGCCGCGAGCGGGATCAGCCACAGCACGTACTGCGGTGAGTAGACCTTGTTGGTGAGCACGAAGGCCGCGATGACCAGGAACGCGAGCTGGGCGAAGCGCGGCCGGCGCGGGGCGCACAGGGCGAGGGCGGCCACTCCGGCGCAGGCCAGCACCATGAGGATCATGGCGTAGTCGTTGACGTCGTCCATGGGGTTGCCGGTGCGCTGCGAGATGATCAGCCAGAGCGACCCGAAGTCGACCGGGCGTTCCTCACTGAACGTGTAGAACTGCTTCCACCCCTCGCGGAGGTGCAGCCCCCCGCCCTGCGTAGTGATCATCACGGGCACGTTCACCACCAGCCAGGCGGCCGCCGCACCGCCCGTCGCCTCCCAGAAGGCACGCCACCGGCCCGCGCGCAGGCACAGCACCAGCAGCGGGCCGAGCAGCAGCACGGGATAGAGCTTCGCGGCCGTCGCGAGGCCGAGCAGCACACCGGCGGCCAGTCCGCGGCCGCGGGACCACATGAGCATGGCGGCGGCGGTGAGGGCGACCGCGAGAAGGTCCCAGTTGATCGTGGCGGTGAGCGCGAAGGCGGGGGCCAGGGCGACGAGCAGCGCGTCCCAGGGGCGGCGGCGGTGCGTACGCGCCACACAGACCGCGATGACCGCGGTGCAGGCCATGAGCATGGCCGCGTTGGCCAGCCAGTAGACCTGTTCGCGGGTCTGGAGGCCGCCGCTGTGCGGGGTGAGCCAGGAGGCGACCTCCATCAGGAGGCCGGTGAGGACCGGGTACTCCAGGTACTCCATCCCGCCGGAGACGCTGTCCGGTATGCGGTCGAAGTACGGGACGAGGTCGTTGGCGAAGCCGCGGCCGTTGTAGAGGTGCGGTATGTCGGAGTAGCAGGCGTGGGTGTACTGGGCGGTGGCGCCGTAGAACCAGCCGCCGTTGTAGCAGGGCAGCTTCTGCACCATGCCCAGGGCGAACATCCCGATGGCGACGAGCGCGATGATCCGCACCGGGGTCCACCAGCTCGTGCCCAGCAGCGCCCGGCGCCCGGCCGGGCCGCCGATCAGCTCGCTGCCCCCCGCGGCCACCGAGTCCTCCGTGGTCGGCCGTACGGGCTGGGCCTGTGGGTCCTCGCGCACGCTCATGGGCCCATCCTGCCGTACGAGCCGGTCGCGAGGGGTGAGGACCGGCTCAGCGGCCCGCTGAGCGCCTCGGACCGTCCTGGCCCTCCCGGGGGCCGCCGCCCGCCCGTAAGGCGCCCAGAGAGCCGCAGAGGCCCACGAACGGCGGCGGCCGCGCCGGAGCGGGATGCTCCGGCGCGGCCGCCGATCGGTGTGGTGCGGGATGTCGGGACCAGTCGGGACTATTGGTCCTTGCGGGAGCCGGACGGGCCGCCGAAGATCCCGCCGCCCGGTGGCTCCGTGGTCGGTGAGGGCGAGGGTCCGCCCGGACCGCCGCCGGGGCCCGCGTTCTCGCCACCGGCGTTCTGGTTGCCCTGGTTGTCGCCGCCCGCGTTGTCGTTGCAGTTGAAGTCCAGCGGATCACACGACTGCGTGGGGCTCGGGCTGCCGGAGGACGTCGGGGTCGGTGTCTCCGTCGGCGTCTCCGTCGGCTTCTCCGTCGGCGTCGGGGTCGGCTTCTCGGTCGTCGGCGTCGGGCTCGCGTTCTCACCGTAGACCTTGTCACCGATCGGCTCGGCCGCCGGGAAGTCCTTCGCCGGCTGCCCCGCCAGCGCCTTGCGCATGTAGTCCGACCAGATCTCGGCGGGGAACGACGCGCCGTGGATGGTCTCCTGGCCGCCCACACCGCGCATGGAACGGAAGACCTGCCGCTTGGCCTGGTCGTTCACCCGCCACATGCCGATCGACGTGGACAGCTGCGGGGTGTAACCGGCGAACCAGGCCGACTTGTTCTGGTCGGTGGTTCCGGTCTTGCCCGCCGCCGGGCGGCCGATCTGCGCCGAGGTGCCGGTACCGCGCTGGACGACGTTCTTCAGCACGTCGGTGACGTTGTTCGCCACCTTCGCGTCGAAGGCCTGCGTGATCTTCGCCTTGTCCTTGTGGTTGTAGACCTCGCCGTCCTTGTCCTCGACCCGCTCGACCGAGTACGGGTCGGCCTGCTGGCCGCTGGCCGCGAAGGTCGCGTACGCCCCGGCGAGCCGGATCGCACTGGGCGCGGAGGTGCCGAGGGAGAACGTCGGCGTGATCGTGGCCAGCTGCTCCTTGCTGAGGCCCGCGTCCAGAGCCGAGTCCCGCACCTTGTCGGTGCCGACGTCCATGCCCAGCTGGATGAAGGGCGTGTTCACCGAGAACTGCATCGCGGTGCGCAGGCTGATCTTGCCCTTGTCCTCGTCACCGTCGTTCTTCTGGTGCCACTCCTGGTTGTTCCGGTCCTTCCAGATGGAGCCGTCGTAGTCGCGCAGGGTCAGCTTGTTGTCACCGTCGTAGACACTCGCCGGGGAGACCTTGGTGCGTTCCGCGTCCGCTTGGTCGCGTGGCCCGTTGCGGTCCCGGACACCGTCCCTCATCGCCGCGGCCAGCACGAAGGGCTTGAAGGTCGAGCCCACCTGGACACCGGTGTAGTCCGCGTTGTTGCGATAGTGCTCCAGCGCGTCGTTGCCACCGTAGATGGCCTTGATCTTGCCGGTCTTGGGCTCCACCGAGGCGCCGCCGAACTGAACATACTTGTCCACATCGCGCTGCTTCGGCTTGATATTCTCCTTGGTCACCTTGTTGACGGCGCCCTTCAGTTCCGCGATTTTCTTGCGGTCGAAGGTGGTGTGGATCTGATAGCCGCCCTTGTCCAGCTCCGTCTTGGAGATGTTGCTGTTGGCGACGACGTAGTTGTCGGCGAGGTCGGTGAGATAGCCGATCTGGCCCTGCTTGTTCGTCGCCACCTTCGGGCTCTTCGTCCTCGGGAAGCCCTTGTCGAGGTAGCTCTGGGCGTCGGCCTTGGACAGCCGGCCCACCTGCACCTCCCGCTTGAGAATCCAGGACCAGCGCGCCGTGGCCCGCTTGGTGTTGGCCTCCGCGCTCGCGGACGGTCCGTAGCCACCGTTCGGGTCGTACAGGTTGGGCCCGTTGAGCGTCGCGGCGAGGAAAGCGCTCTGGCTCGGGTTGAGCCCCGCGCAGTCCGTGTCGAAGTACGCGCGGGCCGCCGCCTGACAGCCGTAGGCACCGCGGCCGTAGTACGCGGTGTTCAGGTACCCCCGGAGGATGTAGTCCTTGCTCTTGGTCGTACCGACCTTGACGGAGATGAACAGCTCCTTGAGCTTTCGCGTCACCGTCTGCGACTGGTCGAGGTACGTGTTCTTCACGAACTGCTGGGTGATGGTCGACCCACTCTGGGTCGCACCGCCCCGCGCCATGTTGACGACGGCGCGCGCGATACCCATGGGGTCGACGCCCGAGTCCTGGTAGAAGCTGGCGTTCTCGGCGGAGATCACCGCGTTCTGCATGGACTTGGGGATCTTGTTGATCGGCAGGATCTGACGGTTGAGATCACCGCCGCCCGAGACCACCATCTGCTTGCCGTCGCCCCAGTAGTAGACGTTCTTCTGGGTCTGCGAAGCGGCCTGCTCGGTGGGAACGTCGACGATCATCCACCCGATGCCCACGGCACTGAGGAGCACCGCGAAGAAGAAGATGAAGGTTCCGGTGACGAGCCGCCAGGACGGCACCCAGCGGCGGAAGCCCGACTTGCCCCTGCGCGGGTAGTCGATGAACCGCTTCTTGCCGGGCGGCCCGTCGCCACCCGCATCATGTCCGCGGCCACCACCGGTGCCCCGCCGGCCACCACCGCGCCCGCCGTGGCCCGCACCACCGGTGCCGGGGTCGGCCGCTCTTCTCCGGCCGCCACCGCTGCGTTGCGCGGCGCGCCGGGCCTCGGCCCGGCCACCCTGGGAACTCTCTTCCTCATATGAAGCCGAGCCCGACTCGGCGGCGGCGTTGTGCGATGGTGCTGCGCGGCGGCCGGACGACTGTTGTCCGGCACGCCGGGCCGCTGCTCGACCGCCGCCCTGGGGCTGCGGCGACTTGCGACGGTGCTCGCTCATGGAACGACTACTCCTCGGGCAGGCGCTATCGCCTGAAAGCGGCAGGTGGCTTCCGGTCCCCCCGATGTGCAATCCGGCCACACCTGGCAACCGGACGCACTGCCTCCAGGACGAGGACGCAGGACAGCGTCACACGGTTCCCTTTGGTCTGCATGGCGAACAGAGTACGCACGGCCAAATCTTGTCCCCCCGGCGCCTTCACTCCATAACAGTCCGGTTGAGTCCCACGAACCGGTGATGTGACGCCGTTCACCGTGGTCCCTCTTGTCCCACCGGGAGCACGGATCTATCGTCTGGATGTATCGGGCCGATACATCGGCACGGCATAGTGGCCCCAGGAGACGGGAGAGGCGGGCGATGAGCAGACGCTCCGGCATCCTCGAGTTCGCCGTCCTCGGCCTGCTCCGCGAGTCCCCGATGCACGGATATGAGCTGCGGAAGCGCCTCAACACCTCGCTCGGGGTGTTTCGTGCGTTCAGCTACGGCAGTCTCTATCCCTGTCTCAAGACGCTGGTCGCCAACGGCTGGTTGATCGAGGAGCCCGGGAACGCCTCCGAGGAGGCCATCGCGGCAACCCTCGCCGGCCGCCGAGCGAAGATCGTCTACAGGCTGACCGCGGAGGGGAAGGAGCGGTTCGAGGAACTGCTCTCCCACACCGGTCCGGACGCGTGGGAGGACGAGCACTTCGGCGTCCGCTTCGCCTTCTTCGGACAGACGTCGCGGGACGTACGGATGCGCGTGCTCGAAGGGCGGCGCAGCCGCCTGGAGGAGCGCCTGGCGAAGATGCGGGCCTCGCTGGCCCGCACCCGCGAGCGGCTGGACGACTACACCCTCGAACTCCAGCGGCACGGCATGGAGTCGGTGGAGCGCGAGGTCCGCTGGCTGAACGAGTTGATCGAGAGCGAGCGGGCCGGGCGCGACCAGCGCGACGAGCCCGCCGGGCAGGACCGGATGCCCGAGCAGGGGCCGGACCGGTCGCCGGAGCAGGACCGGTCAGGAGATGCGGGCGGCCTGCCCCGGCACCGGGGTGGTACCCGGCCGGACCCGTCCGATGACACCGCCAAGTGAGGCCCCGCACCCCGCAGGGCTTCGTCGAGTACACACAGGGAGCAACCGGAATGGGTTCGGTTCGTGTAGCCATCGTCGGTGTGGGCAACTGTGCCGCGTCGCTGGTGCAGGGCGTCGAGTACTACAAGGATGCCGACCCGGACACCCGCGTGCCGGGTCTGATGCATGTGCAGTTCGGCGAGTACCACGTCCGTGACGTGGAGTTCGTCGCCGCCTTCGACGTGGACGCGAAGAAGGTCGGGCTGGACCTCGCGGACGCCATCGGCGCCAGCGAGAACAACACCGTCAAGATCTGCGATGTGCCGTCGGCCGGTGTCACGGTCCAGCGCGGCCACACGCACGACGGTCTCGGGAAGTACTACCGGCAGACCATCGACGAGTCCGACGAGGCCCCGGTCGATGTGGTCCAGATCCTCAAGGACAAGCAGGTCGATGTTCTGGTCTGCTACCTGCCCGTGGGCTCGGACGACGCCGCCAAGTTCTACGCCCAGTGCGCCATCGACGCCAAGGTCGCCTTCGTCAACGCCCTCCCGGTCTTCATCGCCGGAACCAAGGAGTGGGCGGACAAGTTCACCGAGGCGGGCGTGCCGATCGTCGGTGACGACATCAAGTCGCAGGTCGGCGCCACGATCACGCACCGGGTGCTGGCGAAGCTGTTCGAGGACCGGGGCGTCGTCCTGGACCGCACCATGCAGCTGAACGTCGGCGGCAACATGGACTTCAAGAACATGCTCGAGCGCGAGCGCCTGGAGTCCAAGAAGATCTCCAAGACGCAGGCCGTCACCTCGCAGATCCCGGACCGCGATCTGGGCGCCGACAACGTCCACATCGGCCCGTCGGACTACGTGGCCTGGCTGGACGACCGCAAGTGGGCGTACGTCCGCCTGGAGGGCCGGGCGTTCGGCGACGTCCCGCTGAACCTGGAGTACAAGCTCGAGGTGTGGGACTCCCCGAACTCCGCGGGCGTCATCATCGACGCGCTGCGCGCCGCGAAGATCGCCAAGGACCGCGGCATCGGCGGCCCGATCCTCTCCGCCTCCTCGTACTTCATGAAGTCGCCGCCGGTGCAGTACTTCGACAACGAGGCCCGGGACAACGTGGAGAAGTTCATCAAGGGTGAGGTCGAGCGCTGAGCCGTGGCATAGAGCCATAGCGGGGCGCCGTAGCGGTGCAGCGGACAGCGCGCCGTGACGTCGCGCCGTGCGGCGCCGGTCTCCGCCGCTTGATCACGGGCCTCCGGGAATCCCCCCGGAGGCCCGTGCGGTGTGTGAAGGTGGCGTCATGCCCGTTGTGCGTGATCTCCGCGTGCTGCTGCAACTGCGCGACTTCCGCCATCTTCTGGCCGTCCGTCTGCTGTCCCAGTCGGCCGACGGTGTCTACCAGGTCGCACTCGCCACCTATGTGGTCTTCTCCCCGGAGAAGGAGACATCCGCCGCGGCCATCGCCTCCGCCATGGCCGTCCTGCTGCTCCCCTACTCCCTCCTCGGCCCCTTCGCCGGTGTGCTGCTGGACCGCTGGCGCCGCCGGCAGGTCCTGCTCCACGGCAACCTGCTGCGCTCCGGCCTGGCCGCCGGGACCGCGGTCCTGGTTCTCGCCCAGGTACCGGAGTGGCTCTTCTACGTCTCCGCCCTGTCGGTGACGGCGGTCAACCGCTTCGTCCTGGCCGGCCTGTCCGCCTCGCTGCCGCGGGTGGTGGACAGCCAGGAACGTCTGGTCATGGCCAACTCCGTCTCCCCGACCGCGGGCACCCTCGCCGCCACCGCGGGTGGCGGTCTGGCGTTCGTGGTCCGGCTCTCCGGCCCGGGCGAATCCTCTTCGGACGCCCTGGTCGTCCTGCTGGGCGCCGCGCTCTACCTCCTCGCCGGACTCTCGGCGCTCCGTATGCCCTCCGGCCTTCTGGGGCCCGATCCGGCGGCCCTGCAACCGCACCTCGGGACGGCCCTGGTCAGCACCACCCGCGGGCTGGTGGCCGGGTTGCGCCATCTCCTGCAACGCCGGGACCCCACCATGGCCCTGACCGCGATGACGCTCATGCGCTTCTGTTACGGCGCCCTCACCGTCACGGTGCTGATGCTCTGCCGGTACGCATGGGCCGACACCGAGTCGGGCGGGCTGGCGCTCCTGGGTATCGCGGTCGGCGTCTCGGGCGCGGGTTTCTTCGCCGCGGCGGTGATCACCCCATGGGCGGTGGGCCGGCTTTCCTCGCTCGACGCCTCCCGGCCGGACGGCCAGCTGCACTGGGTGATGGTGTGCGCGGCGATCGCCGCCGTCCTGGAGCCGGGCCTGGGGCTCCCCTTCGAACCCGCCCCGATACTGATCGCCGCCTTCGTGCTCGGCCTCATCACCCAGGGCGCGAAGATCGCCACCGACACCGTCGTCCAGTCCGCGATCGACGACGACTTCCGCGGGCGGATCTTCTCCCTCTATGACGTGCTCTTCAACGTCGCCTTCGTGGGAGCCGCGGGGGTGGCTGCCCTGATGCTGCCGCCGGACGGGGCGTCGGCCGCGCTGGTGGCCGGAGTGGCACTGCTCTACGCGGCGACCGCCGTCCTGC
This sequence comes from Streptomyces sp. NPDC005962, assembly GCF_040629205.1. Taxonomy (NCBI): domain Bacteria; kingdom Bacillati; phylum Actinomycetota; class Actinomycetes; order Kitasatosporales; family Streptomycetaceae; genus Streptomyces; species Streptomyces sp. NPDC005962. The sequence goes on from NZ_JBEXVE010000005.1 coordinate 84,306, forward strand.
TCATGTTTCACGTGAAACGCCGCCCCGGGAAACCCACCGGGGTCGATGTTTCACGTGAAACGTGACGCGTCGCGGGTGCGGCGTCAGCCCTGCGACTGAGCCGCCCACCACTCCTTGAGCGCCGCGACAGCGTCGTCCCGGCCCATGGGGCCGTGCTCCAGCCTCAGCTCCAGCAGATGCTTGTACGCCTTGCCGACCTCAGGCCCCGGAGCGATGCCGAGCACCTTCATGATCTCGTTGCCGTCGAGGTCCGGGCGGATCGCGTCCAGCTCTTCCTGCTCCTGCAGCCTCGCGATCCGCTCCTCCAGCCCGTCGTACGCCCGCGAAAGCGCCATGGCCTTGCGCTTGTTGCGCGTCGTGCAGTCCGAGCGGGTCAGCTTGTGCAGCCGGTCCAGCAGCGGCCCCGCGTCGCGCACGTAGCGCCGCACGGCCGAATCGGTCCATTCGCCCGTGCCGTAACCGTGGAAGCGCAGATGCAGCTCGACCAGCCGGGAGACATCCTTGACCAGCTCATTGGAGTACTTGAGCTTCGTCATCCGCGACTTGGTCATCTTGGCGCCCACCACCTCGTGGTGATGGAAGGAGACGCGGCCGTCATTCTCGAAACGACGGGTCTTCGGCTTCCCGATGTCATGCAGCAGCGCGGCCAGCCGCAGCACCAGATCGGGCCCGTTCTCCTCCAGATCGATGGCCTGGTCCAGCACGGTCAGCGAGTGCTCGTACACATCCTTGTGCCGGTGATGCTCGTCACGCTCCAGCCGCAGCGCGGGGATCTCCGGCAGGACGCGGTCGGCGAGCCCGCTCTCGCACAGCAGCCGCAGCCCCTTCCGGGGGTGGGCACCCAGGAGCAGCTTGTTCAGCTCGTCCCGCACCCGCTCCGCCGAGACGATGTCGATCCGTCCGGCCATCGACGTCATCGCGGCGACCACCTCGGGCGCCACCTCGAAGTCGAGCTGGGAGGCGAACCGCGCCGCGCGCATCATCCGCAGCGGATCGTCGGAGAAGGACTCCTGCGGGGTTCCGGGGGTGCGCAGCACCCGCGCGGCGAGATCTTCGAGCCCGTCGTGCGGGTCGATGAACTCCTTCTGCGGAAGCGCCACCGCCATCGCGTTGACCGTGAAGTCGCGGCGGACGAGATCTTCCTCGATGGATGTGCCGTAGGACACCTCGGGCTTCCGGGACGTCCGGTCATAGGCTTCCGACCGATACGTCGTGATTTCGATCTGGAAGTTCTGATGTGTCCCGTTGTCGCCCGGTCCTTCCTTCTGGCAGCCGACCGTGCCGAAGGCGATGCCCACCTCCCACACGGCGTCCGCCCAGGGCCGGACGATCTTCAGCACATCGTCGGGGCGGGCGTCCGTCGTGAAATCCAGATCGTTACCGAGGCGGCCGAGCAGCGCGTCCCGTACCGAGCCGCCGACCAGGGCCAGGCTGAACCCGGCCTGCTGAAAACGTCGGGCAAGATCGTCGGCGACGGGTGAGACCCGCAGGAGTTCGGCCACGGCGCGGCGTTGCACCTGGTTGAGCTCATTGGTGGACTGCGGGGATCGGCTGTCATTGTTGGCGTTCGGCACAACAGAACAGGGTACGTGGCCGCGCGCCCCGGGGCCTCCACGTTGATCGTCGGTTCCATCACGGTGACGATCTTGTGGAGCCGTCCACAGCACTTCGCCACAGCGGGCATCGTTACCATTTCGTGGACGCACAGAGCGACGACCACTGACGATCACTGACGATCACTGACGACAAGGGACGGGCGAGCGCGTGGCCGATGCGGCAGACCTCCGGGAGACGACGTCCTCTCGCGCCCGTCGATGGCTACGGCGGACCGGGACGCTGCTCGCAGCGGCGCCCGTGCTCGCGGGCGTACTGCAGGCCCCGGCGGCCCCCGCCGCCCATGCGGCGGGCAAACCCACCGGCTCGCGCTCCGTGGGCGTCGACATCACCTCGCTGACGCCCACCGCACCGACCAAGAGCGACACGCTCACCGTCAGCGGCACCGTCACCAACGACAGCGCTTCGACGGTCTCCGGCTCCCATGTCGGTCTCCGCGTCGGCCCCACCCTTGAGGGCCGCAATGCGATCGACAGCGCCGCCCGGCGGACCGGCTATCAGCAGGGCGCCGACGGCAGCGAGATCGGCGGCAAATACACCAAGAAGATCGGCAAGCTGGGCGCGGGCGTCAGCCGGGACTTCACGCTCTCCATACCGGTGAACGAGCTGCACCTCGGAGAGAACGGCGTCTATCAGCTCGGCGTCTCCCTCACCGGACAGACCCAGAGCCGCCCCTGGGAGCAGGTGCTGGGCATCAAGCGCACCTTCCTGCCCTGGCAGTCGGGTGCGCCGTCCAAGAAGACTCAGCTCACCTATCTGTGGCCGCTGATCTCCACGCCCCATGTGACCTCGCGCACCGACGCGGACGAGGACCGGACACCGATCTTCCGGGACGACCGTCTCAAGGCGGAGCTGGCCCCCGGCGGCCGGCTCCAGCAGATGGTCAGCCTGGGGAAGAACCTCCCCATCACCTGGGTGATCGACCCCGACCTGCTCGCCACGGTCGACGCGATGACGCGGGAGTACGACGTCCAGAAGCGGCACGGGGACGGCACCACGGCGGGCCGCGGCCAGGCGGTCGCCAAACGGTGGCTCAACGACCTGCAGAAGGCCGTGGAGGGCCATCAGGTGGTCGCCCTGCCGTTCTCCGACCCCGACATCGCGTCGCTCGCCCACCACGGCACGAGCGTCCCCGGCGCCCTCAGCCATCTCCGGGACGCCACCGAGCTGGCCTCGACGACCGTGCAGACGGTCCTCGGGGTGAAGCCGCGCACCGACTTCGCCTGGCCTGCCAACGGCGCGGTGGACTCCTCCATCGTCGACGTCGCCACCTCCGCGGGCGCCCACAACGTCATCGCGCGGAGCGACAGCCTCCGGGAGACCGGCAACCTCTCGTACACCCCCTCCGCGGCCCGGCAGATCGGCGGCGGCAATACGGCGGTGGTCTCCGATGCCCGGCTGTCCACCGCCTTCACCGGCGACATGTCCAAGGCGGACAACTCCACGCTCGCCATTCAGCGGTTCCTCGCCCAGAGCCAGATGATCAATCTGCAGTCGCCGGACAGGCAGCGCAGCATCGTCGTGGCTCCGCAGCGCACCCCCACCACCAGCCAGGCGCAGGCGATGGCGGCGGCCCTGGACGGCCTGTCCGGGCAGTGGACCCAGCCGATGAACCTGGGGCAGGCCGCGAAGGCCAAGCCCGACCCGAACGCCACCCAGCACGTGCCCAGCACCCGCGCCTACCCCGCTTCGCTCCGCCGCCAGGAGCTGCCGACCCAGGCGTTCAAGGACGTCGACAAGACCCAGGGCACGCTCAACAGGTTCGAGCCGATCCTCACCGCCAAGTACCGGGTGGTCACCCCCTTCGGCAACGCGATCCGGCGTGAGATGTCCACCTCGTGGCGGGGCAACGCGCTGGGCGCCACCCACTTCCGCGACGGCGTCCAGCACTATCTGGACGGGCTCACCAAGAAGGTGCGCCTGATCCCCAAGACGGACATGACGCTGTCCGGGCGGAGCGCGACCATCCCGGTGACCGTGCAGAACAACCTGGTGCAGGGCGTCCAGCTGCGGCTGGTCCTCAAGTCCCGGCAGGGCAACCGCCTGGCGGTCAGCGAACCCCAGGTGGTCAACGTCGAGGGCGGGCACAGCCAGTCCGTGAAGTTCGGGACGACGGCCAACGCGAACGGTCCGGTGTGGGTGGCGGCCCAGCTGGTCACGCCGGACGGGCAGCCGTACGGCGACGAGATGCCCTTCGAGGTGAATGTCACCGAGATCACATCGACCGTCATCCTCGTGATCGCGGGCGGTGTGCTGCTGCTGGTCCTCGCCGGAATCCGGATCTACCTCCAGCGCAAGCGGACGGTCACCGCGAACAGCGGCGATGAGGACGCCGAGGACGCGAACGAGGACGAGGCGACGGACACGGAGGCCGGTGGAGACGACCCCGCCTCCGCCCCCGTGCCCGAGCAGCCGAGTGACCCGGCGCCGGACACCGGTTCGCAAAGCGCCGGGGCGTCCGGCGCGGGTGAGAAAGTGGACCATTGAGCATTCCCGGGGCCGGCCGGCCGCAGCGGACGATGAGGTGGGGTAGCGATGAACGCGCCGTATGACGGTGAGAGGCGGATGCCACCGCCTTCCCCCCACGCGCCCCAGGAACCCTACGGACAGGACCCGCACCAGAACGATCCGCACCAGAGCGATCCGTACCTGGGCGACCCCCAGCAGGCACCCGCGAGCGATCCGCGCCAGGACTACGGGCAGTACTACGTGCAGGACCCGTACGGGGGCGACCCGTACGCGACCGGCAGCTTCACGCCGTACCCCTATCCGGTGCCGCAGGACGGATACGGACATGACCCGCTGACGGACCCGCTGTACGACCGCTCCGCCCCCCAGCAGGGCGGCTACCAGCAGCAGACGCCCTACCAGCAGCAGCCCGCCCCACCGCAGGGCGGCGACCCGCAGGTGTGGCCGGTGGCGCCCGGCTCCCAGGAGCCGGTGCGGCAGCAGTACGCGGCCGAGCCCGCCGCCCCGGGATACGGAGGCGATCAGGGCGGCTACGGGCCGGGGGAGCAGCCGCAGGCGGACGCCTTCGCGCACCTCTACCGCGACCAGCAGCAGCCCTACGACCCTCGGCAGCCCCAGGGCGCCCAGGGCTACTCGCCCGTGCCCCCGCCGGGCCAGCCGCCGGTGCCCGGGCCCGCGCGGCACGAGACCGCGCCCCCGTCGGCCAGTGCTCCCACGATGGCCGCTCCGGTGGTGAGCCCGCCCGGCCCCGCCGGGCCCCCCGGCCCCCCGGAGACGGACGAGAAGGCCGAGGACGCCCCGAAGCGCTCCGGCGGCCGTGCGGCCAGCCTGCTCCAGTCCAGCGCCCTCATGGCCGCCGGCACCCTGGTTTCCCGGCTGACCGGCTTCGTCCGGCAGATGGTGATCGTCGCGGGTCTCGGCGCCGCTTCCCTCGGCCAGGCGTACGCCGTCGCCTATCAGCTGCCCGCGATGATCTACTTCCTCACCGTCGGTGGCGGTCTGAACTCCGTCTTCGTCCCGCAGCTCGTGCGCGCGATGAAGGAGGACGACGACGGCGGCGTCGCCTACGCCAACCGTCTGCTGACGCTCGCGATGGTCGCCCTCGGTAGCCTGGTCGCCCTGTCCATGTTCGCGGCCCCGGCGTTGATCCGGATGCTCTCGGCGGACATCGCGAATGACCCGCCCTCCAACGAGGTCGCGGTCGCCTTCGCCCGCTACTGCCTGCCCACGATCTTCTTCATGGGCGTGCACGTCGTGGTCGGCCAGATCCTCAACGCCCGCGGCAAGTTCGGCGCGATGATGTGGACCCCGGTCCTCAACAACATCGTCGTCATCGCCACCTTCGGCCTCTTCATCTGGGTCTTCGGCACCTTCAGCACCTCTCGGATGGGCGTCACCACCATCACGGACGAGGGCGTCCGGCTACTCGGCATCGGCACCCTGCTCGGCCTCACCGTCCAGGCCCTGGCGATGTTCCCCTACCTCCGGGCCTCCGGTTTCCGCTTCCGTCCCCGCTTCGACTGGCGGGGCCACGGCCTCGGCAAGGCCGCCAAGCTCGCCAAGTGGACCGTACTGTTCGTGCTCGCCAACCAGGCCGGCAACATCGTGGTGACCCAGCTCGCCACGGCGGCCGGTTCCGACGCCGAGGACATGAACGCCCCCGGGGCCAGCTACGTCGGCTACACCAGCGCCCAGCTCATCTGGAACATGCCGCAGGCCATCATCACCGTCTCGGTGATGGCCGCCCTGCTGCCCCGGCTCTCCCGGTCGGCCCACGACGGCGACCCCGGAGCGGTCCGCGACGACATTTCCCAGGGCCTGCGCACCTCCGCCGTCGCCATCGTCCCGCTAGCCTTCGGCTTCGTGGCGCTCGGCGTCCCCCTGTGCACCCTGCTCTTCGGCACCTCGGGCACCGCGACCGCCCAGAACATGGGCTACATCCTGATGGCCTTCGGCCTCGGACTCATCCCGTTCTCGGTGCAGTACGTCGTCCTGCGCGGCTTCTACGCCTACGAGGACACCCGCACCCCCTTCTACAACACGGTGATCGTCGCCGCCGTCAACGCCGCCGCCTCCGCGCTCTGCTACTTCCTCCTCCCGACCCGATGGATCGTGGCCGGTATGGCCGCCTCCTACGGCCTGGCGTACGCCGCCGGTGTGGGCCTGGCCTGGAAGCGGCTGGGCAAGCGGCTGGGTGGCGACCTCGACGGCCGCCGTGTCGTGCGCACCTACACCCGCCTGGTGGGCGCCAGCATCCCCGCCGCTCTGCTGGGCGGTGCGGCGGCTTATGCCATCATTCAGGCGCTCGGGTCCGGCATGTCCGGTTCCGTAGCCGCATTGGCGGGCGGAGGTCTCGTTCTTATCGCGGTCTTCTACATTGCTGCGAAACGGATGCGCATTGAAGAGCTGACGGCCATGGTCGGTATGGTGCGCGGACGACTCGGACGCTGATCATTGAGCACAACCATCGTCCGTCATCGTGTGTCGTGCATAGCGGCGGACTGTGGGCACAATTGTCTTGGCTCGGAGTAGGCGCAACGGATGGGGAGGCAGGAACGACGGTGGCGGAACGGAGCACGGCTGCCGTCGACGTGGCCGACAGCGACGGCGAAGAGTCGCTGACCGCCGAGGCGGGAAAGGCCACGGCCGACGGGGCGGGGACGCAACAGAAGGCCGGTCAGGAAACAGAGGCCGCGGGCAACCGGGATAAAGGTGCCGCGGCTGACGTAAATCCCCCCGAGCTGCACAGCGGCCACAAGTTGGCCAGACGTTATCGTTTGGAGGAGTGCGTCACCCGACTGGACGGATTCAGCAGTTGGCGTGCGGTGGACGAGAAACTGCGCCGGGCCGTCGGCGTTCACGTCCTGCCCGCCGACCATCCGCGGGCCCGTCCGGTGCTGGCCGCCGCCCGCTCGGCGGCGCTGCTGGGTGACCCCCGCTTCGTCCAGGTACTCGACGCCGTCGAGGAGAACGACCTCGTCTACGTCGTCCACGAATGGCTTCCCGACGCCACCGAGCTCACCACGGTGCTCACCACGGGACCGCTCGAACCACACGACGCCTATCAACTCGTCAGCCAGGTCTCCCAGGCCATGGCCGCCGCCCATCGCGAGGGCCTGGCCCATCTGCGGCTGAACCCCGGCTCCGTGCTACGCACCGAATCGGGCCAGTACCGCATCCGAGGCCTGGCCGTCATGGCCGCGCTGCGCGGCATCAGCTCCGAACACCCGCAGCGCACCGACACCGAGTCGATCGGCGCGCTGCTCTACGCCGCGCTCACCCAGCGCTGGCCGTACGACAAGGACGCCCACGGCCTCTCCGGGCTGCCCAAGGGCGTCGGCCTGATCGCCCCCGACCAGGTCCGCGCGGGAGTCCACCGCGGACTGTCCGAGCTGGCAATGCGCGCGCTGGTCAACGACGGCGCCACCGCCTCCCGTCAGGACCAGCCCTGCACCACCCCTGAGGAGCTGTCCAAGGCGGTCGCGGCCATGCCGCGCATCCGGCCGCCCGAGCCCGTCTTCACGCCCTCCCCGGCGTACCAGCGCACCACGTACCAGCAGGGCTACGGCCAGCCGCCCGCCCACGGCGGCCCGTCGCGCGCGGCCGGCCCGGTCGCGGCCCCCATGGCACCGCCGCCGCCCTTGCAAAGCCGTGCTGGAAAGGCCCTCAAGTGGACCGTCTCGGCCCTGCTGATCGCGGCCCTGGGCCTGGGCAGCTGGCAACTCGCGGACACCCTTCTGAAGGAAGAGAACAAGCCGGACACCGGTAAGTCCACCAGTGAGAAGGACGACGACAAGGCCGGTCAGGTTGCCAGCAAGCCGATCGCGATCCAGGACGCCGCCGAGTTCGCCCCGGACGGAAGCCCGCAGCACCCCGGTCAGGCCGACCTCACTCACGACGGGAAAGCGTCGACTGCCTGGTATACCAAGAGCTTCATCGACGGCCCTGAGCTCGCCCCGAGCGTCAAGCGAGGGGTCGGCATCATCTACGACCTCGGCTCGGAGCAGAAGATCAGTGGCGCCTCGCTCTCGCTTCAGTACGGAGGCCCCTTCACGGAGGTCTCGCTGTACAGCACGAGTTCCCTCACGCCATCCGCGTCGGCAGTGGACCCCGTCGGCTCGTTCACGAAGCTTGCTTCGGGCCGGACTTCATCGACAACGTCCGATCTGAAGGTCGAGGGCACCAAGAAGAGCCGCTACGTCCTCGTCTGGGTGACCGCTATGCCGAGCGCACCGACCGACGGCTATAGCCAAGCTGGTCACAAGCAGGCCATCACTGAAGTGAAGTTCACCGGCTGACCCCAGGGCAGCCGGCCGACCGGGGAGGGGGCTCAACGTTGGACGACGCCACCATCGGCGGAGCAAGCGACGGCGAGCTCCTTGCTCAGCACGTGGCCGGCGATCCGCATGCCTTCGGTGAAATCGTGCGACGCCACCGCGACAGACTCTGGGCGGTGGCGCTGCGCACCCTCGGCGACCGGGAAGAGGCCGCCGACGCGGTCCAGGACGCGCTCGTCTCCGCCTACCGCGCCGCGCACACCTTCCGCGGCCAGTCCGCCGTGACGACCTGGCTCCACCGCATCACGGTCAACGCGTGCCTGGACCGGGCCCGCAAGGCCGCTTCCCGGCGCACCTCCCCCGTCGACGACACCGAGCGGCTCGAACAGCTTCTGGAGCCCCATGAGTCGGCCGCCGCGCCCGCCGAGCGCGGCGATCTCCATCGCGAGCTGCTGGGGGCGCTGCGCACCCTCCCGCCCGAGCAGCGCGCGGCCCTGGTGCTGGTCGACATGCAGGGCTATCCCGTGGCGGAGGCCGCGAAGGTCCTGGACGTCCCCACCGGCACCGTGAAGAGCCGCTGCGCGCGAGGTCGCGCCCGGCTGCTCCCACTGCTGTCGCATCTCCACCCCAACGGAAGGGGTAGCGTCCCCTCCGGCGGGGGAAGGAACCGGTCGCAGGGGACATCCGTCCCACCAGCGGCAGGACCGACTGACACAGATGCCGTGAAGGGCGGAGGTGGGCGAGCGTGACATCCTCGACGGACACGGACGAGCACCCGGAAGTCGCGGAGATCTCCGCACTCACCGAGGGACTGCTCCCTCCGTCCCGCACCGTCGATGTGCGCACTCACGTCGCCACCTGCGGGTTGTGCGCCGATGTACAGACGTCTCTGGACGAGATCCGCTCGACACTGGGCACCCTCCCGGGGCCGGTGCGGATGCCCGACGACATCGCGGGCCGGATCGACGCCGCGCTCGCCGCCGAAGCCCTCCTCGACGCGACAGCGCCCGATGATCGCGCTTCGGTTTCACGTGAAACCGAAGCAGCCGCGCCCACCGGACATGTTTCACGTGAAACCGAGCCTGCGGCTGCCCCTTCAGGCGCCTCCGGCCCCGCGGTCGAGGGGAAGCCCTCCCCGGCCGTGGACCGGCCCGCAGGGCGACCGCGGGCCGCCACCGGACCCGGGCGCAAGGCCACGCCCCGCGCGGCCGCAGGAGGCCGTGTGGGCCGCTCCCGGCGCTGGCCCAAGGTGCTGCTCGGCAGCGCGTGCGCCGCCGCCGTCATCGGCGTCGGCACCCTCTTCTTCCCGGGCGGCTCCGACCACGACAAGGGCGGCCCCGGCGCCACGGCCCATGCGGACCCCAGCTCCACGGGGAAGGCCACGCTCTCCACGGGGACCCTCAAGGGCCGGGTGCGGGAGATGCTCGCCGACCGCAAGACCTCGCCGTCGCGCGGAGTCACCACTCAGAACACTCCGGATATGCCGCTGCGCGCGGACGACCCGGTGGTGCCGTCCTGTGTCCAGCGCGGGACCGGCCGGTCCGAGCCGGTTCTGGCCGCGCAGCAGGACACCTACGACGGCAAGACGGCCTACATCGTCGTGCTGCCGCACCGCTCCGACAGTTCCCTCGTCGACGCCTTCGTGATCGAAGCCTCCTGCGTCTCCGCCTCTCACACCGGCCCCGGGGAGCTACTGGTGACCCGTACGTATCCGCGGGACTGAGGCACAGCCCACAACCACGGCCCGCTTGGCAGCACGCGGGAATGCCGGACCCGTAGGATTCCGTTGGGTGGGATGACAGCGCTTCTCCGGAAACCTGGGGAGGGCGCCGTCGTCCAGTCAGCAGTCGGCAGTCGGCAGAGACAAGGAAGACATCCGTGAGCGACGTCCGCAACGTGATCATCATCGGTTCCGGGCCCGCGGGCTATACGGCCGCCCTCTACACCGCCCGTGCTTCCTTGAAGCCGCTGGTCTTCGAAGGATCAGTGACCGCCGGTGGTGCCCTGATGAACACCACCGATGTGGAGAACTTCCCCGGCTTCCGTGAGGGCATCATGGGCCCTGACCTGATGGACAACATGCGGGGTCAGGCCGAGCGCTTCGGTGCCGAGCTGGTCCCGGACGATGTGGCCGCGGTCGACCTCAGCGAGGACATCAAGACCGTCACCGACTCCGCCGGTACGGTGCACCGCGCCAAGACCATCATCGTCAGCACCGGCTCCCAGCACCGCAAGCTGGGGCTGGCCCGCGAGGACGAGCTTTCGGGCCGTGGCGTCTCCTGGTGCGCCACCTGCGACGGTTTCTTCTTCAAGGACCAGGACATCGCCGTCATCGGCGGCGGTGACACCGCGATGGAGGAGGCGACCTTCCTGTCGCGGTTCGCCAAGTCGGTCACCGTGGTCCACCGCCGGGACACCCTGCGGGCCAGCAAGGCGATGCAGGAGCGTGCCTTCGCCGACCCGAAGATCTCGTTCGTCTGGGACAGCGAGATCACAGAGATCCACGGCGACGGCAAGCTCTCCAGCCTGACCCTGCGCGACGTCAAGAAGGACGAGACCTCGGAGCTGCCGGTCACCGGCCTGTTCATCGCGATCGGCCATGACCCGCGGACCGAGCTGTTCAAGGGCCAGCTGCACCTGGACGACGAGGGCTACCTGAAGGTCGAGTCGCCGTCCACCCGCACGAACCTGCCGGGTGTCTTCGCCGCGGGCGACGTCGTGGACCACACCTACCGTCAGGCGATCACCGCCGCCGGCACCGGCTGTGCGGCCGCCCTGGACGCCGAGCGGTTCCTGGCCTCCCTGGGCGACGGCGAAGACGCCACCGTCTGAATCCGCTTCCTTCCCTGCACCAACGATTAAGGAGATTAGCCATGGCCGGTGCCACGGTCACCGTGACAGACGCCGACTTCGAGGAGACCGTCCTCAAGAGCGACAAGCCGGTACTCGTCGACTTCTGGGCCGCGTGGTGCGGTCCGTGCCGCCAGATCGCCCCCTCCCTGGAGGCCATCGCCGCCGAGCACGCCGACAAGATCGTCATTGCGAAGCTCAACATTGACGAGAACCCGGCCACGGCCGCCAAGTACGGCGTGATGTCCATTCCGACGCTCAACGTCTACCAGGGCGGCGAGGTCGCCAAGACCATCGTCGGCGCCAAGCCCAAGGCCGCGATCGAGCGCGACCTGGCCGACTTCATCGGCTGAGCCACCACCCACACCGAAGGGGCTGCCCGAGAGGGCAGCCCCTTCGTGTTTCACGTGGAACCCTCAGAGAGGCCGGAGCGCCGGTTCCTTCTGGACCGCACCGAGCAGCCGGTCCAGGGCCAGCTCGACGTCCTCCTTCCAGGAGATCGTCGTCCTCAGCTCAAGCCTCAGCCGGGGATACCGCGGATGCGGCCGCACGGTCTTGAAGCCCACAGCCAGAAGGTGATCGGCGGGCAGCACACAGGCCGGTTCCTTCCAGGTGGCGTCCCCGAACGCCTCGATCGCCTTGAAGCCCCGGCGGATCAGATCCTTCGCGACGGTCTGCACCATCACCCGGCCCAGCCCCTGCCCCTGGTATCCCGGCATGAGCCAGGCGGTCATCAGCTGCACGGCATCAGCTGCGACCGGGCTCGTCGGAAAGGCCGTGGACCGTGGCACATAGGCGGGCGGCGCGTAGAGCACGAAGCCGACCGGCACCTCATCGACGTAGACCACGCGGCCGCAGGACCCCCACTCCAGCAGAACCGCCGAGATCCAGGCTTCCTTCTCCAGCTCCGGACGTCCGGCCCTTACCGCGGCCTCGCCGCTGACCGGGTCGAGCTCCCAGAAGACACACGCGCGACAGCGCTTGGGGATGTCCGAGAGGTTGTCCAGCGTGAGCGGTACAAGCCGACGCCCCATGAAGCCAGTCCCTCACTTCCGTGGCCAGCCGCGGCACGGGCGGCTGACAGCGCACTGCGCTCCCTGATCAGACTACCGACGAAACCGCCGACAGCACCCAGGCCCAACCCTGTGGCCACCAGTCCGGTACGGCTCACCGATCGCATGGCCCTGCCCTCCGCATGAGGTGCCTCCGCATGGATCGCCCTAGCTGATCGCATCGTATCCGTGCGGAGATTGCACCGATACCGCCCTTGGGCAAAGAGCGGGTCGTGTTCCGATGTCCTCGGAACACGACCCGCCCCCTGGACGCCTCCCCACGACTGGGCCGTAGGGTCAGCGCCTCATTCGTCCTCGTCCGCCGCGTCCTCGCCGGACAGCGGCTGCTCCAGCACCGGCCCCTCGCCCGGGGCCAGGGTGCCGATAATCCGCTCCAGATCGTCTATCGAGGCGAACTCGACGACGATCTTTCCCTTCTTCTGACCGAGGTCGACCTTCACCCGCGTCTCGAACCGGTCCGACAGCCGGGACGCCAGATCCGTGAGCGCGGGGGACACCCGGGCACCGGCCCGCGGCCCCTTCGCCTTCGGAGCACCGCCCGACCGCGACCCCATCAGGGTGACGATCTCCTCGATCGCCCGCACCGACAGCCCCTCGGCAACGATGCGATGCGCCAGCCGGTCCTGTTCGTCCGCGTCGTCCACGGAGAGCAGGGCCCGGGCATGGCCCGCGGAGAGCACCCCCGCGGCGACCCTGCGCTGGACGGAGGGCGAGAGCTTCAACAGCCGCAGTGTATTGGAGACCTGTGGACGCGAACGCCCGATACGGTCCGCCAGCTCGTCATGCGTGCAGTTGAAGTCCTTCAGCAACTGGTCGTACGCCGCCGCCTCTTCGAGCGGATTGAGCTGAGCCCGGTGCAGGTTCTCCAGCAGCGCGTCGAGCAGAAGCTTCTCGTCGTCGGTGGCCCGGACGATCGCGGGAATCTTCTCCAGCCCCGCCTCACGGCAGGCCCGCCAGCGCCGCTCGCCCATGATGAGCTCGTAGCGCTCCGACGCCAGCTGCCGCACCACGACGGGCTGGAGGAGGCCGACCTCCTGGATCGAGGTGACCAGCTCGGTCAGAGCGTCCTCGTCGAACACCTCGCGCGGCTGACGGGGGTTGGGCGTGATGAAGTCGAGCGGCAGCTCGGCGAAGTGCGCCCCGGCCACCTCCTCCACCGGGGGCGCCGGCGCGGCCTCGGGTTCCTTCTCCGGTGGGGCGGGCGGCTCGGTTTCACGTGGAACGCTCTGCGTGGACAGAGCGGCCACCTTGGCCGCCGCCACTCCGCGCTCCTGGGTGAGCACCGGTACCGCGGTCGGTGAGGTCGAAGCCCCTGACGACGTGGCCGTTCCCCCGCCCGTCGCGGGTCCGGCGTTATCGGCCCCCTTCGGCGCGGGAGGGATCAAAGCACCGAGCCCACGGCCCAGTCCTCTGCGTCGCTCACTCACTGAATCCCCTCCTGCATGCTGTGCTGGTCGTGCTGGCTGATCTCGGGCATGGGCAAGGCATGAGCGTGCTGAGGGTCGTACTGCACGTTGACCCCGCGCAGCGCGATCTCCCGGGCCGCCTCGAGATAGGAGAGCGCACCGCTCGATCCCGGGTCATAGGTGAGGACCGTCTGCCCATAACTGGGGGCCTCGGAGATGCGCACCGATCTCGGGATGCTCGTCCGGAGCACCTCGCCGCCGAAGTGGCTGCGGACTTCGTCCGCCACCTGGGAGGCCAGCCGGGTCCGGCCGTCGTACATCGTGAGCAGGATCGTCGAGACATGGAGCTTGGGGTTGAGATGACCCCGCACCAGATCGACGTTGCGCAGGAGCTGGCCGAGTCCCTCCAGGGCGTAGTACTCGCACTGGATCGGGATCAGCACTTCCGCCCCGGCGACCAGCGCATTGACCGTCAGCAGCCCGAGGGAGGGCGGACAGTCGATGAGGATGTAGTCCAGGGGCTGCTCATAGGCCTGGATGGCTCGCTCCAGGCGGCTCTCTCTCGCCACGAGGGAGACCAGCTCGATCTCGGCACCGGCGAGGTCGATCGTGGCCGGGGCACAGAACAGCCCCTCCACGTCCGGCACCGGCTGCACCACATCGGACAGCGGCTTGCTGTCGACCAGGACGTCGTAGATGGAGGGGACTTCGGCATGGTGGTCGATCCCCAGCGCCGTCGAGGCATTGCCCTGCGGGTCGAGGTCGACCACGAGAACTCGTCCGCCGTGCAGGGCGAGAGACGCCGCCAGATTGACCGTGGTCGTCGTCTTCCCGACCCCGCCCTTCTGGTTGGCGACCACCATCACCCGGGTCTGCTCCGGCCTGGGCAGCCCCTCACCAGCCCGGTCAAGCGCTTCCACCGCCAGTTGAGCGGCACGGCCAATTGGGGTGTCGTCCATCGGGGGCGGAGTTTCACGTGAAACATCCTCCCCCGCCGATTCGGTACGGGGGCCGGGGACCGGGTCGGTCATCGGCCCCGCGATGTTGGCGTCGGACCGCAAGGATTCACTCTCCTCGACATCAGGCTCGCGATACGCAGAGCCTGCCATGCTTTGGGGGTTGTGAACCAGCGAGGCCCGGTCTCCTGTGGATGAATCCACGTCTTTACGGGGGCGACGGTCGCGGGGCAGAGCTGCCGCACGACCGCGACTGATGATTCCATGCAGCAGGGAACGACGTTTCACGTGAAACACGATGCACCGGCAGGGCCGTCAATCTGTCGCGACACTCCGGTATGCGTAGTTTAGGCAGCTTGTATGGAGCACCCTGTGAGACCGGTCGGCCTACGTCAGCGGGGTCAGGGGCGACGCCGTGGCGCCTTGCGGGCGGCCTTGGCGCGTTTCGCGGCGAACCGCACACCGCCGGGGCTCTCCCCGACCTCGACCCGCACCACGGTGGCCAGCGGGTCCACGACGCCCTCGCCGACATGCAGCACCGAGGTGTCCACCACACCGAGCTTGCCCAGCGCCGCCCGGGCGTGCTTCAGCTCCTCCTCGGCCGTGTCGCCCTTCAGTAGCAGCATCTCTCCGTACGGCCGCAGCAACGGAACCCCCCAGCCGGCCAGCCGGTCCAGCGGGGCCACCGCCCGAGCCGTGACCACATGCACCGGGGGGAGCTTCCCCAGGACCTCTTCGGCCCGGCCGCGCACGACCGTGACATGGTCCAGTCCCAGCAGCTCGACCACTTCCCGGAGGAAGTTCGTACGGCGCAGCAGCGGCTCCAGCAGCGTGATCCGCAGATCCGGGCGGGTCAGGGCCAGCGGAATGCCGGGGAGGCCGGCACCCGAGCCCACATCGCAGACGGTGACCCCCTCGGGCACCACCTCGGAGAGCACGGCGCAGTTCAGCAGATGCCGCTCCCACAGCCGCGGCACCTCGCGCGGGCCGATCAGCCCGCGAGTCACGCCCACATCGGCCAGCAGCTCGCCGTACCGAACAACCTCCGGGAAGCGCTCACCGAATACATCCCGAGCCTCCTCGGGCGCCGGGGGGAGCTCCGCTGCTTCCGTCACGGGGACCGTCCTTCCGTACCGAGCACTCTGCTGAACGCTGATGCTGATGTAAGGCTGACAACATTCGGCCCCGTCTGCGCACAGACGGGGCCGGGTAGACCATGAGGCCGGGCCTGGTCAGGCCGGGAGGACGACCACACAGCGCTGGGGCTCCTCGCCCTCGGACTCGCTCTGCAGTCCGGCGGCGGCCACCGCGTCGTGCACCACCTTGCGCTCGAAGGGCGTCATCGCCTTGAGCTTCACCGGCTCGCCGGTGCCCTTCGCGTCTTCCGCTGCCTTGGTGCCCAGCTCGGTCAGCTCGGCGCGCTTACGGGCCCGGTATCCGGCGATGTCGAGCATCAGACGGCTCCGGTCGCCGGTCTCCCGGTGCACCGCGAGCCGGGTCAGCTCCTGAAGGGCCTCCAGCACCTCGCCGTCGTGACCGACCAGCTTCTGCAGGTCACGGCCGGTCGATTCGCTGATGATCGACACCGCTGCGCGGTCAGCCTCGACGTCCATGTCGATGTCACCGTCGAGGTCCGCGATGTCCAGCAGACCTTCGAGGTAGTCGGCCGCGATCTCCCCTTCCTGTTCGAGGCGGGAAAGGGTGTCGACACCCTCGGCGGCGGGGGTGGTGCCTTCCGTCACGGATGGACTCCTTCGTTACTTCTTGGACGGGTGCGTGGGACGCTGCTGGCCCTTGCGCTGCCCGGACTTCGTGTTCCGGGAGCCGGAGGCCGAGCCGCCGGCCGGCTTGCCGCCCTGCGAGCCCTTCTTCTCCGCCGCGCTCTGCTGCGTCTGCTCCTGGTCGGACTTGGTCAGGTTCGTCGCCTCGGAGTCCGACTGCGCCGTCGCCTTGCTGTGGCCGTGGCCGCCCGCGGTGGTGCGCTTCGACTTGGTCTGCCGCTTGGGCTGCTGGCGGTTGGCACGGGCCGTCTCGGCGGCCTCCTTGGCGGCGACCTCGGCCGGCTCTTCCTTCAGCTTGCCCTGAGCCCGCAGCCGCTCCTGGCGCGCCTTGAAGGCGACGCTGCCCGGGGTCGGGTTACGGCGGATGACGAACATCTGCTGGCCGAGTGTCCACACGTTGGTGGTCAGCCAGTAGACGAGGACACCGACAGGGAAGTTGATGCCGAAGACAGCGAACATGACCGGGAAGACGTACATCAGCATCTTCTGCTGCTGCATGAACGGCGTCTTCACCGTGAGGTCGACGTTCTTGGTCATCAGCTGGCGCTGGGTGAAGAACTGCGACGCCGACATCAGCACGATCATGGTGATCGTCACGACCCGGACGTCCGTCAGCGAGGCCCCGAGGGACTCGACCTTCGAGGCGGAGTCCAGGAACTTCACGGACAGGGGAGCGCCGAAGATGTGCGCGTTACGGGCGCTGTCCAGCAGCGACTGGTCGATGACGCCGACCGTCTTGTTGTTCGCGATGTGGTTGAGGACCTGGTACAGCGAGATGAAGAACGGCGACTGCGCAAGGATGGGCAAGCAGCTGGAGAGCGGGTTGGTGCCCGTCTCCTTGTACAGCTTCATCATCTCTTCGGACTGGCGCTGCTTGTCGCTCTTGTAGCGCTCCTGGATCGCCTTCATCTTCGGCTGGAGCGCCTGCATGTTCCGCGTCGACTTGATCTGCTTCACGAAGAGCGGGATCAGGCAGATGCGGATCAGCACCACCAGCGAAACGATGGACAGACCCCACGCCCAGCCACTGTTCCGGTCAAAAATGAGGCTGTAGAACGAGTGGAACTGGACGATGATCCAGGAAACTACGTCATAAAGAGGACCGAGGATCGTGTCCACGAATCAGGCTCCTTGGGCGTTGGGCTGGGTCTCGGGCTGTGCGGCAGGCTCCACAGCGGAGTGCCCGCCGAAGCGGTTCCGCAGCCGCTGGTGCCACACCGGATACTTCCGGGGCGGCACATGGTCGACGCCACCGGGCGACCACGGGTTGCAGCGCAGGATGCGCCACGCCGTCAGCGCCGTTCCTTTCACCGCGCCGTGCCGGTCAATGGCCGTGTAGCCATAGTGCGAGCACGACGGGTAGTACCTGCAGACCGGACCCAACATCGGGCTGATGGTCCACTGGTACAGCTTGATCAACCACAGCAGCGGGTACTTCATCGCGGCACCCCTCCCAGTAGCCGCTGCACTGCGGTGTCGAGGTCGCGGGCCAGCTGGTCGTGACCCGCCTCACCCGCACCGGGCAGGGCCCGTACGACCACAAGGCTACCTGCGGGAAAATGATCGAGACGGTCCCGCATGAGATGGCGCAGTCTGCGCTTCACAAGGTTGCGGACGACGGCACCGCCGACCGCCTTGCTGACGACGAAACCCGCACGCGCCAGGGGAGCACTCTCCCCAGGTGCGTGCGGGTCCGTGTCTTTGCTGGTGAGGCCGCTGCGGAAGTGCACGACGAGGAGTGGGCGACCAGCCCTGCGTCCTCGGCGTACCGCGGCGGCGAAGTCCTCGCGCCGCCTCAGCCGATGCTCGGTAGGCAGCACGTCATGGACCTTGAGTCAGGCTGCTCAGGCCGACAGGCTGGCGCGACCCTTGCTGCGGCGGGACGCAAGAATCGCGCGGCCGGCACGGGTACGCATACGCAGCCGGAAGCCATGGGTCTTGGCGCGGCGGCGGTTGTTCGGCTGGAAGGTGCGCTTGCTCACTCGGGGGCTCCAGAAATGAATCGGGTAGTGGCGGTACATCGCCTGGCTGTCACCGTGCGCCCACGAGTAGCTCGCAATACGCCCGAGTGCACCGCTTCACGATCACGGATCATGAAGTCCGTGACCCTTGCCCATCGGAGGCAGGCGGCAGCAGCCATCGACAACTCGACCTGGTTACGGTACGCGCGGTTACGCCATCCGGTCAAACCGACAGACGGCCCGGACGACGCCCCGGACAATCCGCTCGCGGGGGCAAGGGAACGACCGGCGACATCACATGGCACATTTGTACACACCCTGTGGACAACGACTTGAACCCGGAACCCCGGCCTGACTACCGTGGCCGGGCTCCGATTCTTCCCACCCGTCCCGAGAACCACCTTTCGTGGGACCTGTCGGCGTCCCACACCCAGCGAGTGAGAGAGCGTGCCCTGTGGCTGACGTACCTGCCGATCTTGCCGCAGTGTGGCCACGCGTGCTGGAGCGGCTTCTGGGAGAAGGCACGGGTCAGGGAGGGCAGGGCGTCGAGGCCAAGGACGAGCACTGGATTCAACGGTGCCAGCCCCTCGCACTCGTCGCCGACACCGCCCTGCTCGCCGTCCCCAATGAATTCGCCAAGGGCGTGCTGGAAGGCAGGCTGGCCCCGATCGTCAGCGAAACGCTGAGCCGGGAGTGCGGCCGCCCGATCCGCATCGCGATCACCGTCGACGAGTCGGCCGGTGAGCCGATCGTCCCGCAGCAGCCTCAGCAGCAGCCGCGCGACAACCGGGACAGCCGGGACGGATTCGAGAGCCGCCGCGATGGTCGCGAGGGCTACGAGAGCCGTGACGGCCGCGACGGCCGCAACGAATACGAGAGCTACGAGAGCCGCGACGGCTACGGCCGCCAGGCGCCCGACGAGCTGCCGACCGTACGCCCCGCGTACCCCGGCTATCAGCAGCCGCGCCCCGAGCCCGCCGCCTGGCAGCGGCCCCATGACGACTACGGCTGGCAGCAGCCCCGGCTCGGCGGTTTCCCCGAGGCCGATCCGTATGCCTCACAGCGCCCCTCGTCCGGCTACGACCAGCAGCCGTACGACCAGCAGCCGCGCGGCGACTACCGGGGCCCCGGCGCGGACCGCCCCGGCCCGGGCGGTCACGGCCCCGGAGGCCAGGGCGGCCACGGCTCCCACGGTGGCGGTCATGGCGCGCCGGAGCGTTCGCCGTACGCGCAGCAGCGCCACGATCTTCCCGACCCGCTGGAGCGCGGCCGCGGCGGACCGCCCGTCCTGCCCTCGCAGACCGGCGCCCCCGGCCCGCTCGCCGCGCAGCCCGCGCCCGCGTCCGGCCCCGGTGAGCCGACCGCCCGGCTGAATCCCAAGTACCTCTTCGACACCTTCGTCATCGGTGCCTCGAACCGCTTCGCGCACGCCGCGGCGGTCGCGGTCGCCGAGGCTCCGGCCAAGGCGTACAACCCGCTCTTCATCTACGGGGAGTCCGGGCTCGGCAAGACCCATCTGCTGCACGCCATCGGGCACTACGCCCGCAGCCTCTATCCCGGTACCCGGGTGCGCTACGTGAGCTCCGAGGAGTTCACCAACGAGTTCATCAACTCCATCCGCGACGGCAAGGCGGACGCGTTCCGCAGGCGCTACCGCGACATGGACATCCTGCTGGTCGACGACATCCAGTTCCTGGCGAGCAAGGAGTCGACGCAGGAGGAGTTCTTCCACACCTTCAATACGCTCCACAACGCCAACAAGCAGATCGTGCTCTCCTCCGACCGGCCGCCCAAGCAGCTGGTCACGCTGGAGGACCGGCTCCGCAACCGCTTCGAGTGGGGCCTGATCACCGATGTGCAGCCGCCGGAGCTGGAGACGCGTATCGCGATCCTCCGTAAGAAGGCGGTGCAGGAGCAGCTGAACGCGCCGCCGGAGGTGCTGGAGTTCATCGCCTCCCGTATCTCCCGCAACATCCGGGAGCTGGAGGGCGCGCTGATCCGGGTCACGGCCTTCGCGAGCCTGAACCGGCAGCCGGTGGACCTCGGCCTCACCGAGATCGTCCTCAAGGATCTGATCCCCGGCGGCGAGGACGCGGCCCCGGAGATCACCGCCACCGCGATCATGGGCGCGACGGCCGACTACTTCGGGCACACGGTGGACGACCTGTGCGGCGCCTCCCGCAGCCGGGTACTGGTCACGGCGCGGCAGATCGCGATGTACCTGTGCCGTGAGCTGACCGACCTCTCCCTGCCCAAGATCGGTGCGCAGTTCGGCGGCCGGGACCATACGACGGTGATGCACGCGGACCGCAAGATCCGGGCGCTGATGGCCGAGCGGCGCTCCATCTACAACCAGGTCACCGAGCTGACCAACCGCATCAAGAACGGCTGAGCGGGCCGCAGAACCCCCTGAAGGGCGCTCCGGGACGGACAACTCCCGGGGCGCCCTTCGTCGTTCGGCCGCCCCGGCTGTTCGATTCCATGCTCTGACAAGGCAGTTCTCCACAGATCCACAGCGAATGCGCCGTCCACACCTTGGGGACTTCTCCGTTGTCCAGAAACCGTCCACAGGCTTGGGGTGCAGGATGGGATCAGTCGAGGTCAGCCGGTTGTGGAATTGTGGCAAACCGAAGTCCACAGGCTGTGGATGAAGGGATGGCCCACAGGCCGTGCTTCGAGTTGTCCACCGGCCGCCCACAGGCAGAGGCGGGTTGCCCACAGCCTTTCCACACGCCTGTCCACTGTTCGGCAACGAAATGGCCACCCTCACCGGACCGAGTGAAAGGCGTCACACCAAGGAGCCGGGTTGGGCTGTGGGGAACGTGGGTAAACCTGGGGACGCCGCTGGGGAGAACCGGGCCTCTCCTGTGCATCGCGTGTGCAGAACTTTCCGGCGTCCACAGAAACGGCGAGTTGTCCACGGGTGTCGCCCACAGGACCGGTGGACAAAAAAGCTGCTCTGACCTGGGCAAAGTCAGTTTTCCACGGTTTCCACAGGCCCTACTACTACGACCACAGAGTTAGAGCAGGGAAATCGCTTCGAAGTGGGGCCTGTGCACAACTTCGGGCCGGGCCGCCCGACACGTCTCGCACCGACTTGACCCCGAGCCGCGCCGACTGTCAGCGACGTGCGTCAGACTGGTCTCCGGCACATCAGCCGACGACGAAGGCCAGCAGGGCGAGCCAGCAACAGCAGGAGGCGGTTACCGGTGAAGATCCGGGTGGAGCGCGATGTACTCGCGGAGGCAGTGGCCTGGACGGCCCGCAGCCTCCCGGCCCGTCCGCCGGTGCCCGTCCTCGCGGGCATCCTGCTGAAGGCGGAGGAAGGCGCTCTCAGCCTCTCCGGCTTCGACTACGAGGTCTCGGCCCGCGTCTCCGTCGAGGCCGACGTGGAGGACGACGGCACGGTCCTGGTCTCCGGCCGCCTTCTCGCCGACATCTGCCGCGCTCTCCCCAATCGCCCTGTGGAGATCTCCAGCGACGGTGTGCGCGTGACCGTCGTCTGCGGCTCGTCGCGCTTCACCCTCCACACACTGCCTGTGGAGGAATACCCCGCTCTGCCGCAGATGCCGACCGCCACCGGCACCGTCCCCGGTGAGGTCTTCGCCTCCGCTGCCGCCCAGGTCGCCATCGCCGCCGGCCGGGACGACACCCTGCCGGTGCTCACCGGTGTGCGCATCGAGATCGAGGGCGACACCGTCACGCTGGCCTCCACCGACCGCTACCGGTTCGCCGTCCGCGAGTTCCTGTGGAAGCCGGAGACGCCGGACATCTCCGCCGTCGCGCTGGTCCCCGCCAAGACGCTGCTCGACACCGCCAAGTCGCTGACCAGCGGCGACACGGTCGCCCTGGCGCTGTCCGGCTCGGGTGCGGGCGAGGGGCTGATCGGCTTCGAGGGCGCCGGGCGCCGTACCACCACCCGGCTGCTCGAGGGTGACCTGCCGAAGTACCGCACGCTCTTCCCGACCGAGTTCAACTCCGTCGCGGTGATCGAGACCGCCCCCTTCGTGGAGGCCGTCAAGCGTGTGGCCCTGGTCGCCGAGCGGAACACGCCGGTGCGGCTCAGCTTCGAGCAGGGCGTGCTGATCCTGGAGGCCGGTTCCAGCGACGACGCACAGGCTGTGGAGCGGGTCGACGCCCAGCTCGACGGCGACGACATCTCCATCGCCTTCAACCCGACGTTCCTGCTCGACGGGCTCAGCGCGATCGACTCGCCGGTCGCCCAGCTGTCGTTCACCACGTCGACGAAGCCCGCCCTCCTCAGTGGCAAGCCCGCCATGGACGCCGAGGCGGACGAGGCGTACAAGTACCTGATCATGCCGGTGCGGCTGAGCGGCTGAGCATCCGCGAATCGAGCGAATGAGCGGGAGTAGCCCACATCTGTGCGGACACCCGCGGGCGTAGGCTCGGTCCCCGGGTACGAACCGCACTGACTACGGCATAAGGATCATTGATGGACCTCGGTCTCGTCGGCCTCGGCAAGATGGGCGGCAACATGCGCGAGCGCATTCGCCGCGCAGGCCACACCGTCATCGGATACGACCGGAACCCGGACGTCGCCGATGTTCACAGCCTCGGCGAGCTGGTGAGCAGCCTCAAGGGCCCGCGAGTGGTGTGGATCATGGTTCCGGCCGGTGTGGCCACCCAGACGACCATCGACGAGCTGGCCGAACTTCTGTCGCCCGGTGACGTCGTCGTGGACGGCGGCAACTCCCGCTGGACGGACGACGAGAAGCACGCCGAGGAGCTCAAGGCCAAGGGCATCGGCTTTGTCGACTGCGGCGTCTCCGGCGGGGTCTGGGGCCTGGAGAACGGCTACGCGCTGATGTACGGCGGCGCGGCCGAGCACGTCGCCAAGGTCCAGCCGGTCTTCGACGCGCTCAAGCCCGAGGGCGACGTCGGCGCCGTCCACGCGGGCAAGGTCGGGGCGGGCCACTTCGCCAAGATGGTCCACAACGGCATCGAGTACGCGATGATGCAGGCGTACGCCGAGGGCTGGGAGCTGCTGGAGGCCGTGGACTCGGTCACCGACGTCCGCGAGGTGTTCCGTTCCTGGCAGGAGGGCACCGTCATCCGTTCCTGGCTGCTGGACCTGGCCGTCCGCGCCCTGGACGACGACGAGCACCTCACCCGGCTGCGCGGATACGCCGAGGACTCGGGCGAGGGCCGCTGGACCGTGGAAGCCGCGATCGACAACGCGGTGCCGCTGCCCGCGATCACGGCGTCCCTGTTCGCCCGCTTCGCCTCGCGCCAGGACGACTCCCCGCAGATGAAGATGGTCGCCGCGCTGCGCAATCAGTTCGGCGGTCACGCGGTCGAGAACACCAAGTAACCAGCACCTCAAGGGTGTAGTACTGCCGGGGGAGGTCGGCGCAGCCCACTATGCACGTCACGCATCTGTCGCTCGCCGACTTCCGCTCGTACACGCGGGCCGAGGTCGCCCTCGGCCCGGGCGTCACCGCCTTCGTCGGGCCCAACGGCCAGGGCAAGACCAATCTGGTCGAGGCCGTCGGCTATCTCGCCACCCTCGGCAGTCACCGCGTCTCCTCGGACGCCCCGTTGGTGCGCATGGGCGCCGAGCGGGCGGTCGTCCGGGCCTCGGTCACCCAGGGAGACCGGCAGCAGCTGGTCGAGCTGGAGCTCAACCCCGGCAGGGCCAACCGCGCCCGCGTCAACCGGTCCTCGCAGGTCAAGCCGCGGGATGTGCTCGGCATCCTGCGCACGGTGCTGTTCGCCCCCGAGGATCTGGCCCTGGTCAAGGGCGACCCCGGTGAGCGCCGCCGCTTCCTCGACGAGCTGATCACCGCCCGTGCGCCGCGCATGGCCGGAGTCCGCTCGGACTACGACCGGGTCCTCAAGCAGCGCAACAGCCTGCTGAAGACCGCCGCGTTGGCCCGGCGGCACGGGCGCGGCAGCGGCGGAAGCAGTGGCGACGCGGCGCTGTCCACCCTCGACGTCTGGGACCAGCACCTGGCCCGCACCGGCGCCGAGCTGCTCGCCCAGCGCTTCGACCTGATCGGTGTGCTGCAGCCGCTCGCCGACAAGGCGTACGAGCGACTGGCCCCGGGCGGCGGCCCGGTCCTGCTGGAGTACCGCGGTTCGGCCGGTGAGGACCTGACCGCGGCCGGCGGCCGCGAGGAGCTGTACGAGCGGCTGATGGCCGCCCTGGCCGACGCGCGCAAACAGGAGATCGAGCGCGGCGTCACGCTGGTGGGACCGCACCGGGACGACCTCGTCCTCAAGCTCGGGCGGCTCCCGGCCAAGGGCTACGCGAGCCACGGCGAGTCCTGGTCGTACGCCCTGGCGCTGCGTCTGGCCTCGTACGACCTGCTGCGCGCGGAGGGCGCCGAACCGGTGCTGCTGCTCGACGACGTCTTCGCCGAGCTGGACAGCCGGCGCCGGGAGCGGCTGGCCGAGCTGGTCGCCCCCGGTGAGCAGGTGCTGGTCACCGCGGCCGTGGAGGAGGACGTTCCGGAGGTGCTGGCGGGCGTGCGCTACGCGGTGGCCGACGGGGAGGTGCGGCGGGTATGACGGACCAGCCCCCGAAGACCCCCGAGCCCTCGGGCGTCGATCTGGCGCGCGTCGCGCTGCGCGCCGCCAAGGAGCAGGCGCGGGCCCGCGGCGCGGCCGCCCAGCAGAAGAAGCAGGCGCGCCGAGGGGGCTTGCGCTCCGGCGCGCGCGCCGATGGACGTGATCCGCTTCCGCTCGGTGCGGCGATCAACCGGCTGATCACCGAGCGGGGCTGGGAGGCCCCGGCGGCGGTCGGCGGGGTGATGGGCCGCTGGCCCCAGATGGTCGGCCCGGAGGTCGCCCAGCACTGTGAGCCGCAGCGGTACGACGAGGACGCCCGGGTGCTGACCGTGCGCTGCGACTCCACGGCGTGGGCGACCCAGCTGCGGCTGCTCGCACCGCAGCTGGTGGCCCGGCTCAACGCCGATCTCGGGCAGGGCACGGTGCGGTTGATCAAGGTGCTGGGCCCGGGCGGGCCGCCCCGGCGCTACGGTTCGCTGCGCGCCCCCGGCAGCACCGGCCCGGGTGACACCTACGGCTGAACCTGGCGCCCGGAGTCCGTACGGATGCGCCCCCGACGGGCCGGTCCGGACCCGCGCACGGGACCTGTCAGGACCCGTCCCAAGGCCTGTATGGACGCCTGAGCACAGGGTGACGGCTGAGACCCCGGTCACGGTAGCCGGTGGTTGACAGCTCGAAGCGCTGAGTGGCGGTGTGAGCCTCCTGGAGCCCGTCCCCGCATATGGGGAGTCGCTGCCGACCGGTTCAGGGCGGCACATGCGGACTCAGGCGCCAGCAAGCCCCCATTCTTGTCGGCGCTACCGGTAGACTGAGCGAGTACACCGTCGCCGCCGGCGCACCGAGCGCTTGCGGACACATGTTGAACGACGCAGCCGCTCCTGCCTGCCCGGAGACGGCATGTGCTGTGCCAGAAAGGGCGCTTCGTGGCCGATTCCGGCAACCCCATCGAAAACATCACGTCCACCCCCGGCGGCGAGGCCCTGGCTCCGCCGTCGTACGACGCCAGTGCGATCACCGTCCTGGAGGGGCTGGACGCGGTCCGCAAGCGACCCGGTATGTACATCGGTTCCACCGGTGAGCGCGGCCTGCACCACCTCGTCCAGGAAGTCGTCGACAACTCCGTCGACGAGGCCATGGCCGGTCACGCGGACACCATCGACGTGACGATCCTCCCCGACGGCGGCGTCCGCGTCATCGACAACGGCCGCGGTATCCCGGTGGGCATCGTCCCCTCGGAGGGGAAGCCGGCCGTGGAGGTCGTGATGACCGTCCTGCACGCGGGCGGCAAGTTCGGCGGCGGCGGCTACGCCGTCTCCGGCGGTCTGCACGGTGTCGGCGTCTCCGTCGTCAACGCCCTGTCGTCGAAGGTCTCGGTCGAGGTCAAGTGTGACGGCCACCGCTGGACCCAGGACTACAAGACCGGCGTGCCGACGGCGCCCCTGGCCAGGAACGAGGCCACGGAGGAGACCGGCACGACGGTCACCTTCTGGGCCGACGGGGACATCTTCGAGACCACCGAGTACTCGTTCGAGACGCTGTCCCGGCGCTTCCAGGAGATGGCGTTCCTGAACAAGGGGCTGTCGATCTCGCTGCGGGACGAGCGCGAGGCCCACGTGGACGAGGAGGGCAATCCGCTCTCCGTGAAGTACCACTACGAGGGCGGCATCGTCGACTTCGTCACGTACCTCAACTCCCGCAAGGGCGAGCTGGTTCACCCCACGGTGATCGGCTTCGAGGCCGAGGACAAGGAGCGGCTGCTCTCCCTCGAGATCGCGATGCAGTGGAACACCCAGTACTCCGAGGGTGTCTACAGCTTCGCGAACACCATCCACACCCATGAGGGCGGTACGCACGAGGAGGGCTTCCGGGCCGCGCTGACGTACCTGATCAACAAGTACGCGCGCGACAAGAAGCTGCTCCGCGAGAAGGACGACAACCTCACCGGTGAGGACATCCGCGAGGGTCTGACCGCGATCATCTCGGTCAAGCTGGGTGAGCCGCAGTTCGAGGGCCAGACGAAGACGAAGCTGGGCAACACCGAGGCGAAGACCTTCGTCCAGAAGATCGTCAACGAGCACCTGACCGACTGGCTTGACCGGAACCCCAACGAGGCGGCGGACATCATCCGCAAGGGGATTCAGGCGGCGACGGCCCGGGTGGCGGCCCGCAAGGCGCGCGATCTGACCCGCCGCAAGGGGCTCCTGGAGACCGCGTCGCTGCCGGGCAAGCTGAGCGACTGCCAGTCCAACGACCCGTCGAAGTGCGAGATCTTCATCGTCGAGGGTGACTCCGCCGGCGGCTCGGCCAAGTCCGGCCGTGACCCGCAGTACCAGGCGATCCTTCCGATCCGAGGCAAGATCCTCAACGTCGAGAAGGCCCGGGTCGACAAGATCCTCCAGAACAATGAGGTCCAGGCGCTGATCTCGGCCTTCGGCACCGGTGTGCACGAGGACTTCGACATCGCCAAGCTCCGCTATCACAAGATCATCTTGATGGCGGACGCCGACGTCGACGGTCAGCACATCAACACCCTGCTGCTGACGTTCCTCTTCCGCTTCATGCGTCCGCTCGTCGAGGCCGGGCACGTCTTCCTCTCCCGCCCCCCGCTCTACAAGATCAAGTGGGGCCGGGACGACTTCGAGTACGCGTACTCGGACCGGGAGCGGGACGCCCTGATCCAGGCCGGCCGCGAGCAGGGCAAGCGCATCAAGGACGACTCGGTGCAGCGCTTCAAGGGTCTGGGCGAGATGAACGCCGAGGAGCTGCGCGTGACCACCATGGACCTCGAAAGCCGGGTCCTCGGCCAGGTCACGCTGGACGACGCGGCGCAGGCCGACGACCTGTTCTCGGTCCTGATGGGCGAGGACGTCGAGGCCCGGCGTTCGTTCATCCAGCGCAACGCCAAGGATGTCCGCTTCCTCGACATCTGAGTCGGCCACCCGCAGCCGCAGACGACAGAAGGACTTGACCAGCAATGGCCGACGAGAACAACCCCACCACCCCCGACGAACTCGCCGACGGCGCCGCCATGCGCATCGAGCCGGTCGGCCTCGAGACCGAGATGCAGCGCTCGTACCTCGACTACGCGATGAGCGTCATCGTGAGCCGTGCGCTGCCCGACGTCCGGGACGGCCTCAAGCCGGTGCACCGGCGTGTGCTGTACGCGATGTACGACGGCGGCTACCGCCCTGAGAAGGGCTTCTACAAGTGCGCCCGCGTCGTCGGCGACGTGATGGGCACGTACCACCCGCACGGTGACTCGTCGATCTACGACGCCCTCGTGCGGCTGGCCCAGTCGTGGTCCATGCGCATGCCGCTGGTCGACTCCAACGGCAACTTCGGCTCCCCGGGCAACGACCCCGCGGCGGCCATGCGGTACACCGAGTGCAAGATGGCCCCGCTGGCCATGGAGATGCTCCGGGACATCGACGAGGAGACCGTCGACTTCCAGGACAACTACGACGGCCGTAACCAGGAGCCGACGGTCCTGCCGGCCCGCTTCCCGAACCTGCTGGTCAACGGCTCGGCGGGCATCGCGGTGGGCATGGCCACCAACATCCCGCCGCACAATCTGCGCGAGGTCGCCGAGGGTGCCCAGTGGTTCCTGGCGAACCCGGAGGCCAGCTCGGAGGAGCTGCTCGAAGCCCTGATCGACCGGATCAAGGGCCCCGACTTCCCGACCGGCGCGCTGGTCGTGGGCCGCAAGGGAATCGAGGAGGCGTACCGCACCGGCCGTGGCTCGATCACGATGCGCGCGGTCGTCGAGGTCGAGGAGATCCAGGGCCGGCAGTGCCTGGTGGTCACCGAGCTGCCGTACCAGACCAACCCGGACAACCTGGCGCAGAAGATCGCCGACCTGGTGAAGGACGGCAGGATCGGCGGCATCGCGGACGTCCGCGACGAGACCTCGTCGCGCACCGGCCAGCGCCTGGTCATCGTGCTCAAGCGGGACTCGGTCGCCAAGGTCGTCCTCAACAACCTCTACAAGCACACCGATCTGCAGACGAATTTCGGCGCCAACATGCTGGCGCTGGTCGACGGTGTGCCGCGGACCCTGTCGCTGGACGCGTTCATCCGCAACTGGGTCACCCACCAGGTCGAGGTCATCGTCCGCCGGACCCGCTACCGGCTGCGCAAGGCCGAGGAGCGGGCGCACATCCTGCGCGGTCTGCTCAAGGCGCTGGACGCGATCGACGAGGTCATCGCGCTGATCCGGCGCAGCGACACGGTCGACACCGCGCGCGGCGGCCTGATGGGGCTGCTGGAGATCGACGAGATCCAGGCGAACGCGATCCTGGAGATGCAGCTGCGGCGACTGGCCGCCCTGGAGCGTCAGAAGATCGTCCAGGAGCACGACGAGCTGCAGTCGAAGATCAATGAGTACAACGCGATCCTCGCCTCGCCCGAGCGGCAGCGGCAGATCATCAGCGAGGAGCTGACCGCGCTCGTCGAGAAGTTCGGCGACGACCGGCGCTCCAAGCTGGTCCCCTTCGACGGCGACATGTCCATCGAGGACCTGATCGCCGAGGAGGACATCGTCGTCACGATCACCCGCGGCGGCTATCTGAAGCGCACCAAGACCGAGGACTACCGCTCGCAGAAGCGCGGCGGCAAGGGCGTGCGCGGGACGAAGCTGAAGCAGGACGACATCGTCGACCACTTCTTCGTCTCGACCACCCACCACTGGCTGCTGTTCTTCACCAACAAGGGCCGGGTCTACCGGGCCAAGGCCTATGAACTCCCGGACGCGGGCCGGGAGGCGCGCGGCCAGCACGTCGCGAATCTGCTGGCGTTCCAGCCGGATGAGCAGATCGCCCGGATTCTGGCGATCCGGGACTACGAGGCGGTGCCGTACCTGGTGCTGGCCACCAAGTCGGGTCTGGTGAAGAAGACGCCACTGAAGGATTACGATTCGCCGCGTTCCGGCGGTGTGATCGCGATCAATCTCCGGGAGATGGACGACGGCCGCGAGGACGAACTGATCGGCGCCGAGCCGGTCTCCGCCGAGGACGATCTGCTGCTGATCAGCAGGAAGGCGCAGTCGATCCGGTTCACGGCGACCGACGATTCGCTGCGGCCGATGGGGCGCGCGACCTCGGGCGTGAAGGGCATGAGCTTCCGCGAGGACGATGAGCTGCTCTCGATGAATGTCGTCCGGCCCGGTACGTTCGTGTTCACCGCCACCGACGGTGGGTACGCGAAGCGTTCGAACGTCGACGAGTACCGCGTCCAGGGTCGCGGCGGCCTCGGAATCAAGGCCGCCAAGATCGTGGAGGACCGGGGTTCGCTGGTCGGAGCGCTGGTGGTCGAGGAGAGCGACGAGATCCTCGCCATCACGCTCGGGGGCGGTGTGATTCGTACACGGGTCAGCGAGGTCAGGGAGACGGGCCGTGACACCATGGGCGTCCAACTGATCAACCTGGGCAAGCGCGATGCCGTCGTCGGCATCGCCCGGAACGCCGAGGCCGGTCGTGAGGCTGAAGAGGTCGAGGACGTCATCGAGACCGCGATCGAGGCAGCCGAGGAGGCCGCGTCCGAGGCGGTCGGGGGCACGCCGTCCCCGGCCGATGAGACGACCGAGGAGTAAGTCGTGAGTGGAGCCACGGGCGGAGCGGGTGGCGGCACGGGAGCCGAGGGGCGTCCGGGGTCGAAAACCCCGTCCTCCGCGGGCGGCGCGTCCGCCGCGAAAGACGCCCGTGGTCCCGCCTCCGGCTCCCAGCCGGAAGCCGACGACTCCCACGGGGGCACGGTGACGGACACCCGGAAGCTGCGTCCCGTGCCCGCGTCGGACCCCCAGCCCGAACCGCGGTCCGAGCGGCACACGTCGAGCCCGCTGCCCAGTGAGCGGGCCGCCCAGCCGCAGCCCGAGCGGCCGTACCACCCGCCGCAGGCCTACGCACCGCCGCCCGGCGGCGGCGCGGCGGGCGCGGCGGCCACGGCCGGGCGCGGAGCCGGTACGCAGGCGCAGCCCGCCGTGCCGGGTCAGCAGCCCCACGGGGGGCAGCAGCCCCACGGGGCGGCGGCGCGTCGTCCGGGCACCGGTGCGGGCGCCCCTGCCGCGCGCCCGGCGCCGCGTACGCGCAAGGCGCGGCTGCGGGTGGCCAAGCTCGACCCGTGGTCGGTCATGAAGGTCAGCTTCCTGCTCGCGATCGCGCTCGGGATCTGCACGGTGGTCGCGGCGTCGGTGCTGTGGATGGTCATGGACGCCATGGGCGTCTTCAGCGCGGTGGGCGGGACGCTCAGCGAGGCGACGGAGGGGCAGCAGGGCAGCGGCTTCGATCTGCAGTCGTTCCTGTCGCTTCCCCGCGTCCTGACGTTCACCTCGGTGATAGCCGTGATCAACGTGGTGCTGGCGACCGCGCTGGCCACGCTGGGCGCGTTCATCTACAACCTGTCGGCGGGCTTCGTGGGCGGCGTGGAGCTGACGCTCGCCGAGGACGAATAGCCGGACGGGGACGGGCGCCGTTACCGATTTTGGGACTGGGCAGGTGGTGCGCTAATCTTTCGGTGCAGCGCGGGGCTATAGCTCAGACGGTTAGAGCGCTTCCCTGATAAGGAAGAGGCCACAGGTTCAAGTCCTGTTAGCCCCACCGGCACGAACAGCCTGGACGGAGATTCTCCGTCCAGGCTGATTCATTTGGGTGCCCGGGGAGTTGATGACCGGATACCGCCCGCCGATGCCCCGCATAGGTCACCGAACGGTATCGGTCGGTGTGTATCATCGGGCGCCAGAGGTCCCCTACGTCAAGAAAGAGACGAGGTAGCGCGGTGAAGAAGCTTCTCCTGGTCGCACTGGCCGCCATCGGCGGGCTCCTCGTGTACCGCCAGATCCAGGCGGATCGCGCCGAGCAGGATCTGTGGACGGAGGCGACCGACTCCGTGCCCGCAGGTTCGGGTGTGTGACCCCCACAGTCCCGTTATGAGGACCCCGATCGCTGCAGCGGTCGGGGTCCTCGTCTTTACTATCGCGAATAAATTGCTTGCATAAGTAAATGTGATGTGCTGGTCGACCGGGTATGACGACCGGGACGACGAGGGGGACGCGATGGAGCACCGCAGCAGGCACAGGGCCGGTCTCACCGCGGCGGGGGCGCTGTGCGCCGTGGCGACGATGGCGGTGCAGATCCCGCTCGCGGCCGCCGACAGCGCCGCGGGGGCCCGGGAGTACAGAGTGCAGGGCACTCCGGTGCAGGGCTCCGGGAGTGGCTCGGGCGCCCCGTCCCTGAGACCCGGCCGGACGTACGCGGACAGCCTGGGGCCCGGCGAGAAGCGGTTCTACGGAGTAGATCTCGACGCGAAGTCCGCCGCCTACGTCTCGGCGGTCGCCGCGCCCCGGCCGGGCGCGGGCGTCGTCTCGTACCGCGACGGCGTCACGGTGACGCTGAAGAACCCCGCGGGCGGCATCTGTGACACCGTCCCCCGGCGGATCGAGACGAAGGGGGTCGCCTATCCCCTCGCCGACTACGTCACCCGTCAGACCGGCTCGGGCTCGGTGGCGTCCTGCCGCGCGGCGGGCCGGTATCTGGTCACCGTGGAGCGCCAGGCAGGCTCCGCGGACCCCGACAGCTGGCCGCTGGAGCTGCGGCTGATGGTGGAGCCGCCGGTGAAGGGCGGCTCCACCGAACAGGCTCCGGAGGGCAGTTGGCACGCCAAGCCGCCCCAGCCGCCGTCCGGCGGCGCCAGGCCGCGGCAGGGCGGGCGGGGCTTCTCCGACGCGCCGCTGGTGTCCACAGGGGTGTGGCAGGACGACTTCGAGCCGGGGGAGACGCACTTCTACCGGGTGCCGGTCGACTGGGGACAGCAGATATCCGCCATCGCCGAACTCCCCGCCGACGGAGCGGACAAGAGCACCCGTCTGCTCGGCCAGGCGGTGGCCATGCGCGCCTACAACCCGGCGCGGGGACTGGCGAAGCGGGGCACCGCCCTGGCCCAGGACGGCGAGCGGCCGCAGACCGAGGTCGGCACCGCCCCGGCGGCGTACGGGAACCGGTACGCGAAGGCCGACTATTCGGTGCGCGCCATGAGTCTCACCGGCGGGTACTACCTGGCGGTCACGCTCAACCCGCCGAATGTGGAACCCCACTTGGACCGAACCGTTCCGGTGACGTTGCGGGTACGCGTCGCGGGGCGGACGCACGGCGGCCCGGCCTATGACGGGAACGCGGTCAAGGCGGGCTTCGGACTCACCGACGCCGAGAAGCGGGAGGCCCGCAAGGCGGCCTCGCCGCTCCAGCCCGACCCCATGGGCGGCCCGGGCACCGAGCATCGCGCCACGCTCCAGACGGTGGCCTACACGAGCTTCGGGACGGGCTCGCTCCTGCTGATCGGGCTGGGCGTATGGATCGTGACCGCCCGGCGCCGCGCCGCGGCGGACGGTGTGCGGGAAGGTCCGGAAACGGCGGAGCCTGCGACCGGACAGCACCGGTACGGGCCGCCGCCCGCCTGGTAGTTCAGCCCGCGGCGAGCAGGGCCCACGCCCCCACGGCGAAGCACAGCGCCGCGACGACCAGGATCGAGACCGTCGTTTTCCGGGACGGCCCCCGCCGTCGCGCCGCGGGGGCGGGAACGTGGGGCCGTCGAGTGGTGTATGCACGGGTGAGGGGGTAATCACGCGGCGCCGGCAGGGGCGCGGCGGCCGGTATGGGCGTGGGAGTGGGGGCAGGCGTATGCGGGTGCGCGGGCTGGGGCGATGGGCCCGGCTGTCCGGGCTGTGGGCCCTGTGGCTGGTACACGGGCGGCTGGGGCGGCCGCGGGAGCGGCGCCGAGGTCGACGGGGTCGGCGGCTGCTGCGGGGGCTGAGGGGGCGGGGTCTGGGAGTGCGGTGCCGGAGTGTGCGGGGTCGGCGGTTGCCGGGGCGGCGCCGGGGGAGGCGATATCCGCGGGGATGGCGTGTGCGGCTGCTGGGGCTGGGGCTGGGGCTGGGGGCGTGCGGTCTGCGGGTGCGGCGTCCGCGGCTGCGGCGGCGGGAGGGTGAAGCTGCCGGTGTCCGACATCGACGGCTGGGCGGGCTGCTCGGCGGCGGGCGACTCGGCAGCGGGATGCTCGGCGGACGGCCCGGCGGCGGGCGGCGAGCGGCGCGGCACCGTCGCGCTGTCCCCGGGAGGGTCGGCCTTCGCATGACGGCGGCCCGGGCGGGCCGGGCCGTTCGGGCCGAATCCGGTCGGCAGCGGTCCGAGATGGTCGAAGACCTCGATCACCTCGTCGTCGAGATCCCCCTCGGGCAGCATCTCGAACGCCGACACGAGCGCCTTGCGCGCCCCCGTGGCGGACCGGAACCGGTCCTCGGGGTCCGGCTGCAGCAGCCCGCCTATCACCTGCCACAACGGCTCGGGTATGCCTTCGGGGGCGTGCGGCACGCCGTGCTCGCTGAACAGCTTCACGATCGCTTCCCCGTCGGGCTTGTGCCCGCGGAGCAGATACAGCGCCACCAGGCCGACCGCGAACAGGTCGGCGGGGAAGTCCGGTTCTTCGCCCATCATCTGCTCGGGCGCGAAGTAACCGGGCGTGCCCATCACGTAGTTGGCCTCGGTGAGGCGGGGCTCGCCTTTGGTGAGCGCGATGCCGAAGTCGCCCAGCCGGACATGGGGCCGATTCGTTCCGGTGGACTCCAGCAGGATGTTCGCGGGCTTGACGTCCCGGTGGACCACGCCCTCCGCGTGGACCGCGGCCAGCCCGGAGAGCAACTGGTCCAGCAGGGCGCACACATAGCGGGGCGGCAGTGGGCCGTAGTCGCCGATGAGGTGTGCGAACGAGCCACCGGCCACCAGGTCCATGGTGAACAGGACCTTGTCGTCGTCCGCCGCCCAGCTCGCCGGGGCCAGTACATGGGGGTGGTCGATCCGCAGGGCCTGTTCCCGGACGAAGCGCAGCAGCGTATGCGCGTCGCGCTGCTGAAGCACCTTCGCCGCGACGTACCGGCGGCGGCGATGGTCCCAGACCCGCCACACGGCGCCCACGCCCCCGCGCCCGATCGGGTCCACCAGTTCGTACCGGCCCGCGAAGATCTCACCCATCGCGCCGTGCCCGCCCCGTCATCGACTCGTCAGCAGTCCATCAGTCCGTCAGCTCTGGTGCGCCTCGTAGTGCGCGACCGCCTCGGCGGTCCGCCCGGCGCCGTACACACGGAGGAACTCTGCCAGCTCGGGATGGGTGGGGGCGAGGGAATCCGCCGCATCGATGATGTCCCCGGCGGCGGCCACGGACCGCAGCAGCGACTGGATTTCGCGCACCACGCGCCGTACGGTCGGGGCCCCTGTGCTGGCGGCGGTCTGGGTGGAGTTGAGCACCGACCCGCCGGCGGTCTTCTTGATCTCTTCCATGCGCTCCGCCGCCTCGGCGGCGCTCACCCGGCCGTCGGCGGCCTGACTGGAGAGTTCCTGGAGCGCCTGTACCCGCTGGACCACCGCCGGATTGCCGATCTTGGCGCGCTGGCCGCTCATGAGCTGGGACAGCATGGGTGCCGAGAGCCCGAGGATGGCGGCCAGGCGCGCCTGGTTGAGGCCGAGATCGTCGATGAGACGGCGAAAGAGCGCCCCCAGCGGTTCCCCGTACCAACTGCGCTGCAGCTCTCGTGCGCGCGCGGTGGCATCCTGCTGTGTTGCGTCCATCTCGCTCTCCCCTTCGCTTCGCTGCCGCGAATCTTGCGTGGCATCCTACGGAGAGCGCTACCCGCGAGCGATACCCGGTCGGGAAAGGCCGCCGGTACCGGGTATCCTGATCGGCGAAGGGGCCTTAGCTCAGTTGGTAGAGCGCCGTCTTTGCATGGCGGATGTCAGGAGTTCGACTCTCCTAGGCTCCACTCTATGAGAGCTCTCCTGACCTGCAAAAACGCAGGCCAGGAGAGCTTTTTTGTGTGGATGTCTTCACATGTCCCCCGCGAGAACTGCAGAAGTTGTTCACGCGTGGGTGATTCGTTGAGCGTGGCCGTCAGTGAGCGGCCGCCGGGCACCGGTTAGGGCGTCTGCTCCTCGTGCCGGGCCGCGGCGCGCTGGGATTCCTCGACAACCCGGCGCAGCGCCGCCACATGCCCTTCGAGGGCGTCCCGTCCGGTCCGGCTGAGATTGATCCATGTACGGGGGCGCTTGCCCACGTAGCCCTTCTTGACCTCGACGTAGCCGCGGGCTTCGAGGGTGCTGACCTGTTTGGAGAGGGCGGAGGCGGACAGCCCCACCGTCTCGCGCACCCAGCCGAACTCGGCCCAGTTCACGCCTGCCAGCAGCGACACGATCGACAGCCGTGTCGGGTCGAGCAGGGCGGTGTCGAACTCAGCGGGATTCATGGGCCGTATTGTCCAGACCGGTGCCGTGGCCGCGCACCGCGAGGGAGTTCAGGGTCCGCTGCAGGCCGCGGCCGAAGATGATCAGGGTGGCGCCGATCACCGCGCCCATGACCGTCCCCGCGTACGGGAACAGCTCGCCGTCCAGGAGGCGGGAGCCGACGAAGCCGAGCAGCACCACGGCGACGATCGCCAGCTGGGCCGACACCACGAAACGCGAGGGGAGTTCGCGTTTGCGTACATGGGTGGGGCGGCCCAGCAGGGCGCCGCCGCGAGGGGTCCGCAGCATGACCGTGTACGCCACGATGAGCGCGGTGACCACCCAGGAGATCCCGGTGCGCACGCCCTCCGCGAAGAAGTCGGGCGCCGCCAGTTCGGCGAAGAGCGCGACACCGAACACGACGCTGACCCAACGGGACTCCTGCGCCGACGCCTGGGCCTGACCGCGGCGCTGCTCGATGTCCCGGAGTGCGCGGGTGGCCTCGTCGGCCGAGGCCGAACGGTCGGACATGGGGGTACCTCCTGGAGCTCGAACATGCTTCACCGGAATACGTTTCCTATGAGGAAACTACTTCTCTGGGTGGGAGTCGTCAACCAGTGGGACAGTCGTGTCCTGGGGGCGATGAAGAGTCGACGGGCCGTTCGAGCTGTCACCGAAGCGGTGTTGCCGCTCCCGGCGTTGGGCCGCGCAACACCTCCCCGATGCCCCACGCTGTCTCACAACTCGGGCAAGCCGTCCGGGAGTCGTCTGATCGGCGCGAGTCGCCGCACAGGGGGACACAATGGGTGAGCTGCACCCGCTGGGAGAGAACCTGCCCGAGGAGTGCCGGGCGTTCGCCGTGGAGCTGAGGAAGCTGTTCGACGGGCTGGGGGTCTCGGTGCGCCGGTACGCGGCACGCAGATTCCGGGACCCCAGCACGATCTCGCGCTATCTGAGCGGGACGAGAGTCCCGCCGTGGGAGTTCGTGCTCGATCTGCTGGCGGATCTCGCGGAGTGCCGGGGTTCCGCGGCCACCCCGGCCGCCATCGAGGTGGTGCGGGAGCGGCACCGGGCCGCGGTGCGCACCAGCGGTTCGCCCGGGCACGCGCTGGAGATCCTGCAGATCCAGCTGGCCGACGCCGACCGGGAGGCGAGGCGCTCCAGCGCGACGGAGGACGTGCTGGGCGAGGCGCTGCTGGGCCTCCGGCACCAGATCGCGGACCTGGAGGTGCGGCTGAGCCTCACCGAGGCGGCGTGGGTGGCGGAGCGGGCCCGCGCCGACGCCTTGGAGGCGGCCTTTCCGGATCACCAGGAGCTGGTGAAGGAGCGGGACCGGCTGCGGCAGGAGGTGCGCCGGCTCACCGAGGAACTGGAGGACGTGCGGCAGCGGGGGCGGCTGGCGGAGGACCGCTGCCAGATGCTGGAGCGGCAGCTGGCCATGGTGGAGTCACAGCGGGTGGCGGCGGTCCCGCCGCAGGACGAGGAGCCCGGCGTTCCGGCGGGCCCGGCCGTGCCGGAGCCGTGCGCCGGGCCGCGGCCCAAGATCCTCGTGGTCGACGACCAGCCGAACAACCTGCTGGCCATGGAAGCGGTGCTGGCCACCCTCGACCAGGAGCTGGTGACCGCCGCCTCCGGGCAGGAGGCGCTGAAGGCGCTGCTGGACCACGACGACTTCGCGGTGATCCTGCTCGATGTGCAGATGCCCGAGATGGACGGCTACGAGACGGCCGCCCACATCAAGCGGCGCCTGCGCAACCGGGACGTGCCGATCATTTTCCTCACGGCGATGGGCGCCGATCCGGAGCACACCTCGCGCGGTTACGCGGCGGGGGCGGTGGACTACATGGCCAAGCCGATCGACCCCTGGGCGCTGCGGGCCAAGGTCTCCGTCTTCACCGAACTCTTCCTGGAGCGGCGCCGCTACAGCGAACGGGAGGCCAAGGAACGGGAGGCCAAGGAGCAGTAGCCGGAGAACGGGCCGGGGGGCGGGAAGACCCCGCGGTCCTGCCCCGCGGTCTTCCGCCCCCCGGCCCGTTCATGCCCGGCGGCCGTCCAATGCGACGAGGGCGTCAGCGCTCTTCGTCGTCCTTCCCGGCCTCGGCCTCGGCCTGCTTGGCCTGCACCTCGGGGTCGAGGGTGTTCTGGTCGCTGCCGTCCACCGCGGCCAGCCGCTCGCGGTCGCCCACCTCGGTCGCGGCCGGGGGCTCGACCAGCCAGTCGGGGTTGGCCTGCCGGTCCCACCACTTCCAGGCGGCGAAGACCCCGGCGCCCACCAGGCCGATGAAGGTGGCGCGCTTGGCGACGCGGCCCATGCGGGCCCGGCGGCGGCGCTTGCGGCTGAGCTTCTCGATGTCGGCCGCCGTCACATGGGTGCGCAGCGCCGCGACGGCCGCGCCCGCCCGGGTGACCGCCTCCTCGCGTACCGGACCGGCGGCCGCGCGCGCTCCGGCCACCGCGTGCTCGACGCGCGGCCCGGTGTAGTCGGCGGCCTGCCGCGCGGCCTTGCGGGTGCGCTTGGCGGCGCGGGCGGCGGCCGCGTCCACCTTGGGCGGCAGGGTGCCGCGGGCCTGGTTGAGCCGGGGCGCGACATGCGCGTGGTACTGGCCCCCGGCCGCGCAGCGGGCCTGGTGCGCGGCGTGGGAGACCTTCGGTGCCAGCCGTACGCGGGCCTCGTGCGCGTACTGCGTGGCGGTGTCCTTGGCCGTGCCGGCGTACGGCGCCACCGCCTCCGCGGCGTGCAGGACGCTGTCCTTCGCGGTGCCGGTCGCGGCTCGCACGCTGTCAATGCGGGTCACGGGAACCTCCTCCTCGGTGGCGTGGTGATGCTCCGGGGTGCAGAGTGCTGAGCTGCATGTGCGCAGTTTCGTGTTTCCAGCTGAAGAAAGATCATGCCTGTTTGTGGAGATCATGCCCGTTCGCAGCCCGCGCGGCATGCGCGAACCGGCATCCGGGTCATAGAGGAGATTGTCCCGGAAACCGCACGGAAAGGCGCGCCGCGTGCGTCTTCGACGGCTACTCGTCGCGCTCGGGTCCGTGCGAGGATCAGGGCAAGGAAGCGAAAACGATGGAAGGTAGATCGTGGCCGAGCAGCTGTACGCCACCCTCAAGACGAACAACGGCGACATCGTGGTCCGGCTGCTGCCGAACCACGCCCCCAAGACCGTGAAGAACTTCGTGGAGCTCGCGGAGGGTACGCGCGAGTGGACCCACCCGGCCACCGGCAAGAAGGCCGCGGAGAAGCTCTACGACGGCACCGTCTTCCACCGCGTGATCAGCGGTTTCATGATCCAGGGCGGTGACCCGCTGGGCAACGGCACCGGCGGCCCCGGCTACGAGTTCGGTGACGAGTTCCACCCGGACCTGGCCTTCAACAAGCCGTACCTGCTGGCCATGGCCAACGCCGGTCCGGGCACCAACGGCTCGCAGTTCTTCATCACGCTCGCGCCGACCACCTGGCTGACCGGCAAGCACAGCATCTTCGGCGAGGTCGTCGACGAGGCCAGCAAGAAGGTCGTCGACGCCATCGGGGGTGCCGCGACCAACCCGCGCACCGACCGCCCGCTCCAGGACGTCGTGATCGAGTCGGTCGTCGTGGAGACCCGCGAGGGCTGAACCCCGCTCGGGAACTCCGCGCCCCGCTTGTCCGTGAGAACAAGCGGGGCGGGAGAACGCGCGCAAGTCCGCGGACAGGGGGCGAAGGGACACCATGGAGGACCAGGCGGTCTGCTGTTACCGGCACCCGCAGCGGGAGACCGGCATCAGCTGTACCCGCTGCGAGCGTCCGATCTGTCCGGAGTGCATGATCAGCGCCTCGGTCGGGTTCCACTGCCCGGAGTGTGTGCGCGGTGGTGCGTCCGCCCCCGGTGAGCCCCCCGCGCCCCCGCGGCGCGCGGCCGAGCCGCGCACCATAGCCGGCGGCGCGTATACCGCCGATCCGCGGCTGGTCACCAAGATCCTGATCGGCCTCAACATCGCCGTCTGGCTGGCGGTGCTGGGCACCGGTGACCGGCTGGTGGACGCCTTCGACCTGGTGGGCCGGGCCTACAACCCGGGCACGGCCGACATCGTGGGCGTCGCCGAGGGGCAGTGGTACCGGCTGCTGACCGCGGTCTTCCTGCACCAGGAGCCGATGCACATCGCCTTCAACATGCTCTCCCTGTGGTGGATCGGCGCCCCGCTGGAGGCCGCCCTCGGCCGGGCCCGCTACCTCACGCTCTACCTGCTGTCGGGGCTCGGCGGCAGCGCGCTGTCGTATCTGCTCGCCGCGCAGAACCAGCCCTCGCTCGGCGCCTCCGGCGCGGTCTTCGGCCTGCTGGGCGCCACCGCCGTCCTGATGCGCCGGCTCAACTACGACATGCGCCCCGTCATCGCGCTGCTCGTGCTGAACCTCATCTTCACCTTCGGCTGGTCCGGCATCGCCTGGCAGGCACACGTCGGCGGCCTGGTGGTCGGCACGGTGGTGGCGTACGCCATGGTGCACGCGCCGCGGGAGCGGCGCGCCCTGGTGCAGCGCGTGGCCTGCGCCGTGATGCTGCTCGTGATCGTCGCGACCGTGTGGGTCCGTACGCTCCAGCTCACCGGCTGACCGCGCGGCCGGGACCGGGCTGACCGCGCTCCGGGCCCTCAGGTGGTCTCAGTGGGCCTCAGCCGGTTTCCAGCCTGTCTCAGGCGGTCCCCCGGCGGTCTCGAACGGGGGTGGGTTCGGTCAGTTGTCCACAGCGCGTGGCCGATCTTGCGCAACCTGTGGAGAACATCTGTGCGTTACCGTACTGACCTGCGTTTTCGCAGGAAGACGCAGGTGTGAGCGATCGAACGCGACCGTTCTGCCGATCACACCGGCGTCAATGCGGCAGAGGTTATCCACAGATCTTCTGAGTTTTCCCCGCCTGTGGATAACCCTGTGGACGGGCCCTGCGGAGCGGATCTCGCGGAGCTACTTCCACTGGGTGGAGACGACGAACCCCGCGGCGATGAAGCCGAAGCCGACCACGATGTTCCAGTTGCCCAGGGACTTGACCGGCATGTCCCCCGTCGTCACGTAGAAGAGGACGATCCAGGCGAGGCCGATCAGGAACATCGCCAGCATCAGTGGGGCCACCCACCGGCGGCCGCTGGACAGGCTGATAGCGGTTGCCTGCTTCGCCGGCGGCGGCGTGAAATCGTCCTTCTTGCGGATACGTGACTTCGGCACGAGGAACTCTCCTGTCGATGCGCTGCGTGACCGCGCGGGGTGTATACGGACCTGCGCCGGGGCGGGACGGTGAAGGGGACCACTGCCCTCCCCGACACGTCAGTTAGCGTAGTCCTTCCGCGGCGTCGTAAGGAGTAAGGGTACGTTGAGCAATTCCGCTGACTCCCCCACCCCGGCGTCCCGCCGTCCCGCGTTCCGGCCCGTCCGGCTGCTGACCGGAGCGGTCTTCGCGCTGGCCGGGATCATCTTCTGGACCAGCTTCAACACGGCCCAGGGCACCGACATCCGCAGCGATGAATCGATGCTGCGGCTGTCCGATCTCATCCAGGAGCGCAGCCGCAAGAACGGTGCGCTCGACGGGGGCGCCGCCAAGATGCGCTCCGACGTCGACGCCCTCGCCCGCCGCGACAACGGCAGCACCAAGGCCGAGCAGCGCAAGCTGGAGGAGCTGGAGAAGACCGCGGGCACCCGCGGGCTCAGCGGCTCCGGGCTCACCGTCACCCTTACCGACGCCCCGCCGAACGCCACCCCCAAGATCCCCGGCGTGCCCGACCCGCAGCCCAACGACCTCGTCATCCACCAGCAGGACCTGCAAGCCGTGGTGAACGCGCTGTGGCAGGGCGGCGCCAAGGGGATCAAGGTGATGGACCAGCGGCTGATCTCCACCAGCGCCGTGCGCTGCGTCGGCAACACCCTGATCCTCCAGGGCCAGGTCTACTCCCCGCCGTACAAGATCACCGCCGTGGGTGACCGGGACCGGCTGAGCACCGCGCTCACCGCCTCCCCCGCCATCCAGAACTACCGCTCCTACGTCGAGGCGTACGGCCTCGGCTGGAAAGTCGACCAGCACGACACGGTGACTCTTCCCGGCTACTCCGGCACAGTGGAGCTGCACCAGGCACAGCCCGTCCCGTAGCCGCGCGCCGATGGGGGGCCCATGGGGCCGAAGAGGGTACGGCTGGTCGTCAGGGCGCTCAGTGAGCTGTGCGTCACCGGCGGCACCCTGATCCTCCTCTTGGTCGTCTACCTCCTGTACTGGACCTCCGTCCGCGCCGACCAGGCCATGGACGGCGAGATCGACCACCTCCAGGACCGCTGGGCCGCGGGGCCGGTCGCCGCGGCCGCCGAGCCCGCGCCCCGGCCGCGCCGCTACGAGAGCGGCACCTCCTTCGCGATCATGTACATCCCGCGCTTGGGCGCCGACTGGGCCAAACCCGTCCTCCAGGGCACCAAAGCCGCCACCTTGCGCAAGGGGCTCGGGCACTACGCGGGCACCGCCCGCCTCGGCGCCACGGGAAACTTCGCGGTCGCCGGGCACCGCCGCACCTACGGCGACCCGTTCAAGGACTTCCCCCGGCTGCGCCCCGGCGACGCGGTCGTCCTGTCCGACGGCACCACCTGGTACACGTACCGCATCACCGGACGCCCCCATCGCACCCTGCCGACCGACGTCGGGGTGATCGATCCG
Source organism: Streptomyces sp. NPDC005962 (assembly GCF_040629205.1). Lineage (NCBI taxonomy): Bacteria > Bacillati > Actinomycetota > Actinomycetes > Kitasatosporales > Streptomycetaceae > Streptomyces > Streptomyces sp. NPDC005962. The sequence goes on from NZ_JBEXVE010000005.1 coordinate 127,138, forward strand.
GTGCCGCGCGCCTCCGGCTTCCGCGCTCCGGGCCGCTATCTGACGCTCACGACCTGTGAGCCGGAGTGGGGGCACAGTCACCGGCTGATCGCCTGGGCGCACCTCGACGCGACCCAATCGGTTGCCCAAGGCAAGCCCAAGGCTTTGTACAGCTGACCCACCTGCCCCACCCCTGGACCCTTACTCTGGTCCTGCACTCCGGTGCTGCAATCGACTTCGTCATCGGTGAGTAGGGACGGCATGTACGGCTGGATCTGGCGGCATCTGCCGGGTAACGCATGGACACGGGCGGGGATTTCGCTCGTGCTCGTGCTGGCGATCGTGTTCGTGCTCTTCCAGTACGTCTTCCCGTGGGCGGAGCCGCTGCTGCCGTTCAACGACGTGACGGTCGACCAGGGAATGGCGGGTCCCCGATGAGCGCGCGCGTGCTGGTCGTCGACAACTACGACAGCTTCGTCTTCAACCTCGTCCAGTACCTCTACCAGCTCGGCGCCGAGTGCGAGGTGGTGCGCAACGACGAGGTCTCCCTCGCCCACGCGCAGGACGGCTTCGACGGCGTGCTGCTCTCCCCCGGCCCCGGCACCCCCGAGAAGGCCGGCGTCTGTATCGACATGGTGCGGCACTGCGCCGACACCGGGGTGCCGGTGTTCGGGGTCTGCCTGGGGATGCAGTCCATGGCCGTCGCCTACGGCGGCGTCGTCGGCCGCGCCCCGGAGCTGCTGCACGGCAAGACCTCGCTGGTGACCCATGAGGGCACGGGCGTCTTCAGCGGGCTGCCGTCGCCGTTCACCGCCACCCGGTACCACTCCCTCGCGGTCGAACGGGACACCGTTCCCGACGCGTTGGAGATCACCGCGTGGACGGAGACGGGCATCGCCATGGGGCTGCGCCACCGCGAACTGCGGGTCGAGGGTGTCCAGTTCCACCCCGAGTCCGTCCTCACCGAATGGGGTCACCGCATGCTCGCCAACTGGCTGGTGGAGTGCGGCGACACGGACGCGATAGAGCGGTCGACGGGGCTCGCCCCGGTGGTCGGGGCGGTCGGCGGCAAGGCCGTCGAGTGACCGCACCGCGCCCCGGGCCCGAGGGCGCGGCCCAGGGCGCCCCGGAGCCCGCCCCGGGCGCCGCACCGGCCCCCGAGCCGCACCTCGGCGGGCGGCGGCGCCGCGCCCGTCCGGAGGCCTCGGACGAGCGCCCCGAGCAGGCCGCCTCACCGCCCACCGGACGGCGGCGCGCCCGGTCGGCCGCCACGGGACCCGGCGGCCTTGACGCCCCCGCGAGCCCCGGCGGCCCCGACGCCGCCGCGAGCGCGGGCGAGACGGCCGTCCTGGCCCCCATCGCCTCGGAGGTCCCCGGAGCCGCCGCCGAAGCCGCCCCCGCGGACGTCCCTCCGGGCGCTCCCGCGGGGAACGAGGAGACGATGGCGCTGCGGGCCGTGGCCGCCCGGACCGTGCCCCCCTCCCACGACCGGACCATGCCGCTGCGCACGGTCGAGCAGAGCCGGACGCCGGGCCGCACGCCGGGCGGGACACCGGACCTGGCGCCGGACGAGGCGCCGTCCCCCGGCGGCCGCGCGGCCCGCCGCAAGGCGGCTCAGGAGGCCGCGAAGCGCGGCGGACGGCACGGAGCCCACGCGCGGGGCGGCGCGGCCGTCAGCGGGGCCACAGGCGCTTCCGGCGCGGGGGCGCGGCCCCGTACCCGTATGGAGGCCAAGCGCGCCGCCCGGGCCCGCAAGGACACCCCCGGCGTGGTGGCGAGCCGGGTGATCGGCGAGGTGTTCATCACCCTCGGCGTGGTGATGCTGCTCTTCGTGACGTACCAGCTGTGGTGGACGAACATCCTGGCGCACCAGCAGGCGAACGGCGCGGCGGGCGATCTGCAGAAGAAGTGGGACACCAAGGGCGCGGACCGCGATCCGGGCGTGTTCTCCCCCGGCCAGGGCTTCGCGATCATCTACATCCCCAAGCTGGACGTGAAGGCCCCGATCGCCGAGGGGATCGACAAGCACAAGGTCCTCGACCGCGGCATGGTCGGCCACTACGCCAAGGGCAAGCTGAAGACCGCGATGCCGTGGGACAAGAAGGGCAACTTCGCGCTCGCCGGGCACCGCAACACCCATGGCGAGCCGTTCCGCTACATCAATCGCCTCAAGCCCGGCGACAAGGTCGTCGTCGAGACGCAGAGCCGGTTCTACACCTACGACATGACCAGCATGCTGCCGCAGACGTCCCCGTCCAACACGGGCGTCATCGGCCCGGTGCCGCCCGGCTCCGGCTTCACGGCGCCGGGCCGCTACCTCACGCTGACGACCTGCACCCCCGAGTTCACCAGCACTTACCGGATGATCGTCTGGGGCAAGATGGTCGACGAGCGGCCGCGCGGCGAGGGGAAGCCGGACGCACTGGTCGAGTAGGACCGGGAAGATCCAGAAAAGGGGTACCACGCGGTGGCACGGACCGACCACGACCAGCGGCAGGGCCGGGACCCCGCCCCGCCCGCGCAGGCTCAGCCGACCCATACCTCCGGCCGTGGCCGGATCGCGGCGGTCATCGGGGTACTGGGCGAGCTGCTGATCACCGCGGGGCTGATCCTGGCCCTCTTCGTGGCCTACTCGCTGTGGTGGACGAACGTCCTCGCCGACCGGGAGGCGAAGAAGCAGGGCGACCAGGTGCGCAAGCACTGGGCCGCGCAGGGGCCGGGCAGGCTCGACACGAAGGACGGCATCGGCTTCCTGCACGTACCGGCCATGGGCGATGGCGAGGTGCTGGTCGAGAAGGGCACCTCGGCCAAGATCCTCAACGATGGCGTCGCCGGGTACTACACGGAGCCCGTGAAGTCCGCGATGCCCTGGGCGAAGTCGGGCAACTTCGCGCTGGCCGCCCACCGGGACGGGCACGGCGCCAAATTCCACGGCATCGACAAGATCCACGACGGCGATCCGGTGGTCTTCGAGACCCGGGACACCTGGTACGTCTACAAGGTCTACGCGACGCTGCCCGAGACCTCGAAGTTCAACGTGGACGTGCTGGACGCGGTCCCGAAGGAGTCGGGCAGGAAGAAGGCGGGCCGCTACATCACCCTCTCGACCTGCACCCCGGTCTACACCTCGCTGCACCGCTACGTCGTCTGGGGCGAGCTGGAGCGCACCGAGAAGGTCGACGCGGACCGTACGCCCCCCGAGGAGCTGCGCTGACCGCACTCGACAGCTGCCAGCACCACGGGGAAGCCCCCGGCGCCCGGTAGAGGGCGCCGGGGGCTTCCCCGTGCGATACGCGCTGTCGGCGCGCGGTGCGGTCGTCCGCGAGGCGGGCTAGCCGAGGCCGCCGAAGAAGCCTCCGCCGTCGCCCCCGCCGTTGCCTCCACCGTTGCCCTGGACCGTGACGAGGTTCACCGACTGGCCCTTGGGCACCTGGTTCCCGGCGCCGGGGTCGCTGGCGACCACGGTCGCGTTGTCGTCCTGCGGGCCGTTGATGTTGCCCACGTTGAGCCCGAGGTCCTGGAGGGCCTTCTTGGCGTCCTTGAGCTTCTGGCCGCCCAGGTTGGGCACCGGCACCTGCTCCTGCTGGGCCGGGGCCTTGGCGACGGTCAGGTTGATGACGGACCCGGGCGCGGCCGTTCCGCCACCGGCCGGGTCCTGGCTGATGACCGTGCCGGCCTGGGCGTCGCCGCTCTCCTGCTCCTTCGACTGGACCTTGAAGCCCTGCGCCTTGAGCGCCGTCTCGGCGTCCGCGAGGGGCTTGGTGGTCACGTCGGGGACGGAGACCTGCTGCTGCGGCGTGGCGACGGTCAGGGTGATCGTGGTGCCCCGCGCGACCTTCTTGCCGGCGTCCAGGCTCTGCCGGGTGACCTTGCCCGCCGTCTGGTCGGACTCCTCGGTCTCCTTCTCGACCGTGAAGCCCTTGGCCTTGAGCGACGCCCGGGCCGACTCGAACTGGACGTTGAGGACGTCCGGGACCTCGACCTTCTCCGCCGGCTTCTTGCCCTTCGACATGGTCAGCTCGACCGTGCCGTACCGCTTGATCTCGCCGTTCTCCGGGTTCTGCCTGCAGACGGTGTCCTTCGCCTGGTCGCAGAAATCGGAGCCGACCTTCTCGACCTTGAAGTCGCCGTTCTGCCCCTCGGAGCTGGCTTCCTTGAACGACTTGCCGGTCAGCGTCGGCACTGTGACCATGCTGTCGTTCTTGCCGCCGCTGAAGATCGCCTTGCCGATGAAGATCGCGCCGACCAGCACCAGGATGCCGGCCACCACCAGCAGGATCGTCGAGAGGTTGCTCTTCTTCCCCGAGCCGCCGCGCCGGCGCTCCGGCCGCTCGTCGTAGCCGAAGCCGCCGTCGTCGTCCCGCATCGGGGGCAGCATCGAGGTCGCCGGACCGGAGTCCTGCGGCCGCAGCATCGTCGTGGGCTGGTCGTTCGAGCCGTAGCCGACCGCGCCCAGGGCGGCGGTCGCGGCGACCGGCTGGCCTTCGAGTGCCGCCTCGATGTCGGCGCGCATCTCGTCGGCCGACTGGTAGCGGTAGTCGGGGTCCTTGACCAGGGCCCGCAGGACGATCGCGTCCATCTCCGGAGTGATGTCCGGGTCGTACGTGCTCGGCGGCTGCGGCTCTTCCCGTACGTGCTGGTAGGCCACGGCCACCGGGGAGTCCCCGACGAACGGCGGCCGCACCGTCAGCAGCTCGTACAGCAGACAGCCGCTGGAGTAGAGGTCGCTGCGCGCGTCGACGGTCTCGCCCTTGGCCTGCTCGGGGGAGAGGTACTGCGCGGTCCCGATGACGGCAGCAGTCTGCGTCATGGTCATACCGGCGTCGCCCATGGCCCGGGCGATGCCGAAGTCCATCACCTTGACCTGGCCGCTGCGCGTGAGCATCACGTTCGCGGGCTTGATGTCGCGGTGGACGATGTTGTTCCGGTGCGAGTACTCCAGGGCCTGGAGAATCCCGACGGTCATCTCCATCGAGCGCTCGGGGAGCAGCTTTCTGCCGGAGTGGAGAAGCTCACGCAGAGTGGAGCCGTCGACGTACTCCATCACGATGTACGGGATCGAGACACCGTCGACGTAGTCCTCGCCGGTGTCGTAGACCGCGACGATCGCGGGATGGTTGAGCGAGGCGGCCGACTGGGCCTCTCGGCGGAACCGGGCCTGGAAGGACGGATCGCGGGCGAGGTCCACCCGGAGCGTCTTCACGGCGACAGTACGGCCGAGGCGGGTGTCGTGCGCGAGGTAGACCTCGGCCATGCCACCGCGGCCGAGCACCGAGCCCAGCTCGTACCGGCCGCCGAGGCGACGCGGCTCTTCCATAGCTACTCCAGCCCTCTTCCGTCATTCCCGGCCACACCCTGTGTGGGGGACCGGCGAAGTGCTGCTCGCGCATACGGTACCCGGCACGCCTTACGGGACCCGGCCTCGGCCGATACTTGATACCGGACCGGTACGACGACGTGCGGGATTCGCATCAGGGCGTGACCGGCGTCACTTGTCGCGCTCGCTGGCGAGCACCGCCTTCATCACATCCTTGGCGATCGGCGCCGCGAGCTTGCCGCCCGCGATGTCGTCGCGAAGGGTGTCGGAACTCTCCACCACGACGGCGACCGCGACCGGGGAGCCCTCGTCGGTCTTGGCGTACGAGATGAACCAGGCGTACGGGTTCTCGCTGTTGTCGACGCCGTGCTGCGCGGTACCGGTCTTGCCGCCGACCGTGGCGCCGGGGATCTGGGCGTTGGTGCCGGTGCCCTCCTTGACCACGGTCTCCATCATGTCCTGGAGCTTCCCGGCGTTCTCCGAGCTGAGCGGCTGGCTCATCTGCTCCGGGCTGGTCTGGTCGATCGTGTTCAGGTTGGGGGCGCGCAGCGAGTCGACCATGTACGGCTTCATCAGCTTGCCGTCGTTGGCGATCCCGGCGGCGACCATGGCCATCTGCAGCGGGGTGGCGCGGGTGTCGAACTGGCCGATCGAGGACAGGGCGTTGCCCGGCCGGTCCATCTTCTCGGGGTAGAAGCTCGCGGACGCGCGGACGGGCATGAAGATCTCGTCGTTGAAGCCGAACTTCTTCGCCTCCTCCAGCATCTTCTCCTTGCCCAGGTCGTCACCGAGCTTGCCGAAGACGGTGTTGCAGGAGAAGCGCAGGGCCTGCCGCAGGGTGGCGTTCTTGCAGGGGATGTTCCCCTCGTTGCGCAGGGGCTGGCTGGACAGCGGCAGTTGCCACGGCAGCGGCGAGTTGGTCGGTGCGTCGATGTCCGTGTACTTGCCGTTCTCCAGCGCGGCCGCGGCGGTGAGGACCTTGAACGTGGAGCCCGGCGGGTACGTCTGCCGCAGCGCCCGGTTCAGCGTCGGCTCCTCCTTGTCCTTCGACATGCCCTTCCAGACGTCCGCGTCGTCCGTCGAGCTGCCCGCGAACTTCGACGGGTCGTAGCTCGGGGTGGACGCGAGGGCGAGGACCTTGCCGGTGCGCGGGTCGAGCGCGGCGACGGCGCCCTTGTTCTTGCCGAGCCCCTTGTAAGCGGCCTCCTGGGCCTTGGCGTTCAGGGTGGTGATGACGTCACCGCCCTTCGGCTTCTTGCCGGTGAACATGTCGACCGTACGGTTGAAGAACATCCGGTCGTCGTTGCCGGTGAGGGTGCCGTCCTCGATGCTTTCGAGCTGGGTGAGGCCGAAGGCCTGGGAGGCGTACCCGGTGACCGGTGCCCACATCGGACCGTTCTTGTACGTGCGCTTGTACTTGAAGTCGACCCCGTCGGTCGCCACCGACCCGGTGATCGGGCGGCCGTCGACGATGATGTTGCCGCGCGGCTGGCTGTACTGGGCGATCGCCACGCGCCGGTTCTGCTTGTTGGTCTTGAGGCCTTCCGCCTGGACGTACTGAATCCAGTTGTCCCGCACCAGCAGGGCGAGAACCAGGATGCCGCAGAAGATCGCGATTCGGCGCAGGGGCTTGTTCACGGGCGGACCACCTGAGTCATCTCGGCGTCAGTGGAGGGGGCGGGCGCGGGCGCGGGCCGCCGGGCGGTGTCGCTGATCTTGATGAGCAGCGCGATGAGTGCCCAGTTGGCGAGCACCGACGAACCGCCGTACGCCACGAACGGCATCGTCATACCGGTCAGCGGGATGAGACCCATCACACCGCCCGCGACGACGAAGACCTGGATGCCGAACGCCGCGGACAGACCGACCGCCAGCAGCTTGCCGAACGGGTCCCGGGCGGCCAGCGCCGTGCGCATGCCGCGCTCCACGATGAGGCCGTACAGCAGGAGGAACGCCATGGTGCCGGCGAGCCCCAGCTCCTCGCCGACGGTGGCGAGGATGAAGTCGGAGTTGGCCGCGAATCCGATCAGGTCGGAGGCGCCCTGGCCCCAGCCGCTGCCGGAGACGCCGCCGGAACCGAAGGACATCAGGGACAGGGCGATCTGGTCGGTGGTGGCCCAGCTCGGCCGGGGGGTGTCGTAGACGGCGAACGGGTGCAGCCACGACATCACACGGACCTTCACGTGCGACTCGAAGGACGCGACACCGACCGCGCCGACCGCCGACATCAGCAGACCGAAGACGATCCAGCTGGTGCGCTCGGTCGCGACGTACAGCATGACGACGAACAGGCCGAAGAACAGCAGCGAGCTTCCGAGGTCGGTCTCGAAGACCAGGATCAGGATGCTCATGGCCCAGACGATCAGGATCGGACCGAGGTCACGGCCGCGCGGCAGGTACAGCCCCATGAAGCGGCGGCTGGCCAGCGCGAGCGCGTCCCTCTTCACCATGAGGTAGCCGGAGAAGAAGACCGCGATGATGATCTTCGCGAACTCACCGGGCTGGATGGAGAAGGAGCCGACGGTGATCCAGATGCGTGCGCCGAACCGGGCCGGGAAGAACATCGGCAGGATCAGCAGGATCAGCGCACCGATCATGGAGATGTAGGTGTACCGCTGCAGGATCCGGTGATCTTTGAGGAGGATCAGGACGGCCACGAACAGGGCCACGCCCATTGCCGAGTACATCAGCTGGTTGGGCGCGGAGGGTGCGAAGGTCTGACCGATGTCCTTCGCCCGCTGGGCCAGCCGCCTCGACTGGTCCAGCCGCCAGATGATCACGAGGCCGAGACCGTTGAGGAGCGTGGCGATCGGCAGCAGCAGCGGATCGGCGTACGGGGTGAACTTGCGCACCACGATGTGGCCGACGGCTGCGAGCAGGCCGAGCCCGATGCCGTAGCTGAGCATGCCCGAGGGCAGCTCGTCGCTGAGGGCCAGGCCCGCGTTGGCATACGCGAAGACCGGAATGATCACCGCGAACGCCAGCATGGCCAGCTCGGTGTTGCGGCGGCTCGGCGGACCGGACGTACTGATCGTGGTCGTGTTGGTCGTACTACTGCTCATGGGTGGGCGGCCCTCTCACGGCTTCACGGCTGGGTGCTGCTGCACTGCGGGACCAACTCCTTCTCCTGCTCCGACAGGGTGGGACCCGGCTTCGGAGTGGGAGAGGTCGGCGCCGTGTTCTTCGGCGTCGGTGTGGCCTTGGCGGCGCGCAACCCCGTGGTCGCGCTCTGACTCTGCTGCGGCTTACCGCTGCTGCTGCTGCTTGCCTTGCCTCCGGAACCGCCGCCGGCCTGCCCCTTGCCGCCGGTGAGGTCCTTCTGGCTCTCCTCCGCCTTGCGCTGCTCGTCAGCCTTTCTGCAGGCGCTGGCGAGAGTGGCGAGATCCTTTGTCTTGTCCTCGGCCTGGCCGAGCCCGCTGACCGCGATGGTGTCCTCCACCCGGCTGCGCTGGTCGGTGGGGAGGTACTTGAGTTCGATCTCGCGGTGGTCCTCATGGACCTTGTTGAGCTTGATCCACGCGAGGTCCTGGCTGATGCCCCGGTAGATCGCGACGTGGTCCCCGTTGGAGCCCACGTAGTACTGCTTCTGCGTCCACTGGTAGCCGCTGTAGAGCCCGCCGCCGATCACGGCGAGGCCCAGTGCGATGAACAGCGACCGCTTGATCCAGGTCTTGCGGCCGCTCTTCTTGGTGTAGTCGCCCTCCGCGTAGGCCCCGTAACTGCCCTCGGACGGTCCGCCGAGGCCCGGGTCGCCGCTGCCGGGCGGCCCGAAGCCGTCCGGTGCGTCGCCCTGCTGCGGTACGGGCCGGTTCCGCCCGAGCTCGGCGGCGCGGCTCGCCGGGGTGTTGCCGGCGCCGCCGTCCCCGAGGGGGACCTGGTTCTCGGCCACCGCGCCGACGATCACGGGGGTGTCGTTGAGCTGGCCCGCCAGGGTGTCGCCGCCGTCCACGTCGAGGACGTCGGCGACGATGCAGGTGATGTTGTCGGGGCCGCCGCCGCGGAGTGCGAGCTGGATCAGCTCCTGCACCGTCTCGTGCGGGCCCTGGTAGCTGGCGAGGGTGTCCTCGAGGGTCTGGTGGCTCACGACGCCGGACAGGCCGTCGGAGCAGATGAGGTAGCGGTCGCCGGCCCGGACCTCACGGATGGACAGGTCGGGCTCGACATGGTCGCCGCTGCCGAGCGCGCGCATCAGCAGGGAGCGCTGCGGGTGGGTGCCCGCCTCCTCCTCGGTGATGCGGCCCTCGTCGACGAGCCGCTGCACCCAGGTGTGGTCCTGGGTGATCTGGGTGAGCGCGCCGTCGCGCAGCAGGTACGCGCGCGAGTCGCCCACGTGCACGAGGCCGAGCCGCTGGCCGGTCCACAGCAGGGCGGTGAGTGTGGTGCCCATGCCCTCCAGCTGGGGGTCCTCCTCGACCATGACCCGCAGCTGGTCGTTGGCCCGCTGCACGGCGGTGCCCAGGGAGGTCAGGATGTCCGAGCCGGGGACGTCGTCGTCGAGCTGGACCAGGGTGGAGATCACCTCGGAGCTGGCGACCTCGCCGGCGGCCTGGCCGCCCATGCCGTCGGCGATGGCGAGCAGCCGGGGGCCGGCGTAGCCGGAGTCCTCGTTGCCCTCCCGGATCATGCCCTTGTGGGACCCGGCGGCGAAACGCAGTGACAGACTCATGCGCACCTCGCCCGTCGGCTCCGGGTACAGCCCCTTGCCAACCACGCTGCCCACCCTCCGGTCGTCATGGTCCTACTACTTCCGCAGCTCGAGGACGGTCTTGCCGATGCGGATCGGTGCACCCAGCTGAATCGGTGTCGGTGTGGTGAGCCGGTTCCGGTCCAGATAGGTGCCATTGGTGGAGCCGAGATCCTCGACGATCCACTGGCCGTCACGGTCCGGGTAGATCCTGGCATGCCGGCTGGAGGCGTAGTCGTCGTCCAGCACGATTGTTGAATCGTGCGCACGACCGAGAGTGATGGTCTGTCCCTGGAGCGCGACCGTGGTGCCGGTCAGCGTGCCTTCGGAGACCACCAGCTTGGTGGGGGCCCCGCGGCGGCCGCGGCCCGAGGGCTGCTGGCGCTGCTGGGGCGGTGCGGTCTGCTGTTGCTGCCGCTGTTGCTGCTGTTGCCGGTCGGGGGCGCCACGGCGCGACGAACCGCGCTGCGTCACGCGAGTCCCGAACAGGTCGCTACGGATGACCTGAACGGCCACGATGACGAACAGCCACAGTACGGCGAGGAAACCCAACCGCATGACCGTGAGGGTCAGCTCTGACATTGCCCCCGCTTCACCCTTCGGCTTGCCGGTAAACGATGGTGGTGCTGCCCACGACGATCCGTGAGCCGTCGCGGAGCGTAGCGCGGGTGGTGTGCTGTCCGTCCACCACGATGCCGTTCGTCGACCCCAGATCCTGGACGGTCGGCGGTGTTCCGACCCGGATTTCGCAGTGCCTGCGGGAGACCCCGGGATCGTCAATGCGCACGTCAGCGTCGGTGCTGCGGCCCATAACCAGGGTGGACCGGGAGATCTGGTGGCGAGTGCCATTGATCTCAATCCAGCGCCGGGTCTGACCCTGCGGCTGAGGACCGGCGCCGGCGCCCGCGCCCGCGCTCCGGGCCCCGGGACGGGCGCCGCCGGGAGGGGCGCCGCCGGGAGGGGCGCTGGGCATGGACGGTGCACCCGCGGGCTGCCCGTAGCCGCCCGGCCGCTGCTGCGGTGTCCCGCCGCGGGCCGGAGCCTGCTGGGCGGCCGGGCTCTGGGACTCGCTGGAGGCCAGCGTCCGGCTGCGCACCCGGTACAGGCCGGTGTCGAGGTCGTCGGCCTTCTCCAGGTGGACCTTGACGCCGCCCATGAAGGTGTACCGCTGCTGCTTGGCGTAGTCGCGGACCATGCCGGAGAGCTCGTCGCCGAGCTGCCCGGAGTACGGCGCGAGCCGCTCGTAGTCGCCGGTGCTCAGCTCGACGATGAAGTCGTTGGGGACGACGGTCCGGTCCCGGTTCCAGATGGTCGCGTTGTTGTCGCACTCACGCTGGAGCGCGCCCGCGATCTCGACGGGCTGGACCTCCGATTTGAACACCTTGGCGAAGGTGCCGTTCACGAGACCCTCGAGACGCTGCTCGAAGCGCTTCAGTACTCCCACGGGGCACCTCCTTCCTAGTCGTGCTCAGTGTCGTCCTGGTACTGCTTACTGATCGTATCCACGCGTCGGGAAATCGGGTGGTTCCCCTTCCTGGCCCTGTGGAGCAGTGTCACCTCTCACAGGATCGTAGAGGTGCCCTCTGGACAGTGTCCCGCAACCGCGACGGAGCCCCTCCGGGCGGGGGCTCGACAACGAGTGTGAATCCACCCAGACCAGCGTGCTAGTGTTCTGGATGTCGGAAGGCGCCGCAGCGAACCGGACCGAAAGGCCCCGGGAGCAGGCGGTGAACGGAAGACAAGCACCCATGCGCGGGTGGCGGAATAGGCAGACGCGCTGGATTCAGGTTCCAGTGCCCGAAAGGGCGTGGGGGTTCAACTCCCCCCTCGCGCACCAGTCGGAGCGGGCCTCTCCGGAGTGACGAAAGTCGCTCGGGGGAGGCCCGCTTCGCGTAGGTAGCTTCCTCGCTTCCCCGATTCCTCGCTTCCGAGCCGCCTCTGAGTCGCGTCCGGCTCGACTTCGGCTTGATCCACTGCCAGTTCGGCTTGATCCACATCAGTCTTGACGGGCTCGGCCCGGACCTTGTCGCGGACCTTGACACGGGCCTCGTCACGGACATCGCACCGGACAAACGGAAGCGGGGCCTCCCCGGGTGGGGATGCCCCGCGGTTCCGTGACCGGGCGGCCTCGGATCAGGCGGCGAAGCGGGTGGCGAGCTCCTTGGCCTTCGAGGCGGCGTCCTCGTGGGCCTTCGCCTTGGAGGAGTCCGCGAGCTCGATCAGGTCGGCCATCGCCGGGTTGCTGCGGGCCAGCGTGAGCTCCGGCACAACGAACTCCACGTCGAGGTTGAGCGCGCCCTTGAGCGCCTTCTCCAGGTAGGTCGTGACGAACTCGAAGCTCTCGCGCGGCGTGCCCGGGCCATAGCCGCCGCCCCGGCTGGCGACGACGATCGCCGGGGTGCCCGAGGTGGTGGTCTGCTCGGCGCCGGAGGTCCGGCCCATGATGATCACGTGGTCCAGCCACGCCTTGAGGGTGGAGGGGATCGTGAAGTTGTACATCGGGGCGCCTATGAGGACCACGTCGGCCCGCTCCAGCTCAGTGGCCAGGGTCTCGCGCAGCGCGAAGGCAGCCTGCTGCTCGGGCGTCTGGCTCTCGGCCGGGACGAACCCGGCCTGAGCGGCGAAACCGTCCAGGTGCGGCAGCGGCTCGGCGGCCAGGTCGCGGTAGATGACCGTGCCGTTCGGATGCTGGGCCTCCCACTCCTTGCGGAAGGTGGCGGTCACCGCGCGGGAGGCCGAGGCCTCGACGGGGAAGACGGACGTGTCGATGTGAAGAAGCGTGGACATGGAGGTGCCTCCGTGGGCAAAGCGCTCCACAAAGGAGCGGGGGTTTTCTACGTACCTGCAATTGGCACAGTAGCTTACTTTTCTTTAGCTCCCAACGGGAACGCAGTATCGTGTATTCCATGGCGGACGGAGGCGGGCCCGAGGTGCACAACGAGCACGTGTGCAAGCAGGTCGACGGCAAGATGACCCGGGTCTTCGAGCTGTTCGGGAAGCGATGGACCGGGCTGATCGTGGCCGTGCTGACCCAACAGGGGGCGTACTTCGCCGAGTTGCGGCGGGCTATCCCGGGCATCAGCGAGCGGATGCTGTCGGACCGGCTCACCGAACTGTCGGCGGCGGGACTGGTGGTCCGGGAAGTGGACCCAGGGCCCCCGCTGCGGGTGGCCTACCGGCTGACGGAGGCGGGGAAGGCCCTGGAGCCCGCGCTGAAGGAACTCGGGCAGTGGGCCGAGGACCATCTGCCCGAAGGCGGCGGCTGCCCGGACCAGTTCCGGCCCTGAGCAGGCACTTCGCCGCGTTCGCCGGAGTTTTCCACAGGCCCTGACGGGATCTGGCCGATCGGGGGTACGGTGCTGGTCGGTCGACGGTGTGAGCCGCCGTCGGCGGTGCTGGTGACGTGCTTGAACGAAGCGGGACGAAGCGGGGGCGTGATGGCTGACGGCACGGGTGTGGGCGGGGCGACCCGGAGGCTGCCCCAGGTCCCGGGGTTCGCCGCCTGGCGCGGCGAGGGCCCCTCCCCCCGGCAGGAGGGGAAGGCGCTGCGGAAGCGGGTGCCGCGCTCGGCGCACGCCGCGCTGCCGTCGCCCGGCCCCGGGCGGCCGGACGCGGTGGCGGCGGTCGAGCGGTCGAACGCCGGGCGGCTGCCCGAGCTGACGCCGATACGGGTGGGGCGGATGATCGCGACCCCGTTCTCCTTCCTCCGTGGTTCGGCCGGGCTGATGGCCCACGATCTGGCGAGCACCCCGGTCACCGGCGTCGGCGCACAGCTCTGTGGTGATGCGCACGCCGCCAACTTCGGGCTCTACGGGGACGCGCGCGGCGGTCTGGTCATCGACCTGAACGACTTCGACGAGACCGTCCACGGTCCGTGGGAGTGGGATGTGAAGCGGCTCGCGGCCTCGCTGGTGCTGGCCGGGCGGGAGGCAGGTGCCGACGAGGACACCTGCCGGTCGGCGGCCCGTGACGCGGCGGGCGCCTACCGGCGCACGGTGCGGCTGCTGGCCAAGCTCCCGGCCACCGACGCGTGGAACGCGATCGCGGACGAGGAGCTGGTCTCGCACACCGACGCCCGGGACCTGGCGGGCACGCTGGAGCGGGTCGTCGAGAAGGCCCGGCGGAACACGAGCGCGCGCTTCGCCGCGAAGGCCACGGAGGCCGTCCCGGGGGACGGGGGCTCCTCGGGCCGGCCGGTGGCCCGGCGCTTCGTGGACGCGCCGCCGGTGCTGCGGCGGGTGCCGGATGCCGAGGCGGTGGCGGTCGCGGCGGCGCTCGGCGACTATCTGGGCACGCTGCCCGAAGACCGGCTGCCGCTGCTCGCCCGGTACGAGGTGCACGATGTGGCGTTCCGGGTCGTGGGCACGGGCAGCGTGGGGACGCGTTCGTATGTGGTGCTGCTGCTCGATCACCGGGGCGAGCCGCTGGTGCTCCAGGTGAAGGAGGCCCGGCCGTCCGCGCTGCTGCCGCATCTGGGGCGGGCCGGGTTCGAGATACCCGAGGTCGTCCACGAGGGGCGGCGGGTGGTGCGCGGCCAGAAGCGGATGCAGGTCGTCAGCGACATCTTGCTCGGCTGGACGACGGTGCTCGGGCGGCCGTACCAGGTACGGCAGTTCCGCAACCGCAAGGGGAGCGTGGACCCGGCGGCGCTGGCCGCCGACCAGATGGACGACTACGGGCGGATGACGGGCGCGCTGCTCGCGCGGGCGCATGCGCACAGCGCCGATCCGCGGCTGCTCGCCGGGTACTGCGGCAAGGGGGAGGAGCTGGACGAGGCGGTGGCCGACTTCGCGGTGGCGTACGCGGACCGTACGGAGGCCGACCACGCGGAGCTGCTGGCCGCGGTGCGTGCCGGGCGGATAGCGGCCGAGCCGGGGGTGTGAGGCTTCAGGGGATGTCTTGCCGATCAGGCCGGATCAGAGCCCGGCATGATCGGCAAGACACCCCCTGGTCCCGAGGGGCGCCCCACGTAGGCTGAGCGGGTGACGAACCGGGAAGCGCAGCAACAGGCACAGCGGGCGGTGCCCGAGGCGGAGCCCCAGGAGGAATCCCGGGCACCGGCCGAGGCACAGCCCGAGCAGGCACGGTCCGAGGAGGCGCGATCCGAGGAAGAGGAACGGGCCGAAGAGGCACGGTCCGAGGAGGAGACGCGGGCCGCCGAGCGTCTTGAGCGGGCGGTGCGGGCGGCCGAGCAGGCGCTGATCGAGTTCGAGATCGCGGTGGAGACCTTCCGGGTCGAGGTGGAGAACTTCTCCCGGCTGCACCATCAGCGGCTCGGGCCGATGTACTCGCGCCTGGACGAGCTGGACGCGCTGATCGCCGAGGCGGTCGCGGCGCGCACCGGTGATCCGGAGGACCAGCGCAGGGCCCGTGAGGCGCGCGGACTGGTGCAGCCGATGCCCGGTGTGGAGGAGCTGTTCCACGGCTGGATCGACTCGGACGGACTGTCGCCGGAGGCGTCCGCGATGCTCACCGAGCAGCCGGTGCAGCCGCCGCCCCGGGTGCGGCCGGGCGAGGAGGCCCGCCGGATCTACCGGGACCTGGCCCGCAAGGCCCATCCGGACCTGGCGGAGGAGGAGGCCGAGCGGGAGCGGCGCGGTGAGTTCATCGTGCGGGTCAACGCGGCGTACGCGGCCGGGGACGAGGCGCTTCTGCGGAAGCTGGCCGAGGAGTGGGAGGCCGGTCCGCCGCCGCCCGAGCGGCGGGCGAGCCGCAGCGAGGAGCTGTACGCCCGGCTGGAGTGGCTGGCCGAGCGCAAGGAGATGCTGGCCGAGGCCGCCAACGAACTCGAGTCGAGCGCGATCGGCGCGATGATCAAGATGGCGCCGGAAGATCCGGACCGGCTGCTGGACGAGATCGCCGAGCAGCTGATCGCCCAGGTCTCCGAGAAGGAGGCCCGGCTCGCGGAGCTGGCGCGGTAGTAGGTTGTGCCAGGTTGCCCATGTCATCGGGCGGCCCATGTCGTGTGAGAGGTGTGTGTGATGCATTTTGCCCAGCTTCCCCAGGTGGAGGCCGCGGCGGTGCCGGCCGACGGCTTTCTGCTGGACGTCCGGGAGGACGACGAGTGGGCGGCCGGGCATGTCGAGGGCGCCCTTCACATCCCGATGGGCCAGGTCGTCGCCCGGTTCGGTGAGCTGACCGAGTCGGCCGGCGAGGGGCACCGGGTGCATGTGATGTGCCGGGTCGGCGGGCGGTCCGCGCAGGTGACGCAGTATCTGGTCGCCCAGGGCCTGGACGCGGTGAACGTGGACGGCGGGATGCTCGCCTGGGACGCGGCGGGCCGGCCGATGGTCGGCGGCCAGGACGGCACGGCCGGCGGCGCCTTCGTGCTGTAGACCCTTTCGCGGGTCGCCTCAGGCGAGGGTGTGGGTGGCGAGGAGATCGCCGAGCTCCTCCTCGTGGGCGGCGGCCGAGCCCAGGGACAACTCCAGCTGCTTGGCCCAGGCGTGATAGCGGTGCAGCGGATAGTCGGTGACCGCGCCGAAGCCGCCGTGCAGATGCTGGGCGGTCTGGACGACCCGGCGCACGCCGTCGGCGGCGCATATCTTGGCGACCGCCACGTCTCCGGCGACCGGCAGCGCCCCGTTCGCCGTCGCCTCCGGGCCCTTCTCGTCCCGGGAGAGCCGCCAGGCGGCCTGCCACAGCGTGGCCTCCATGGTCCGCAGATCGATGTAGCGGTCGGCGGTCTGGACGGCGACCGCCTGGAACGTGGCGAGCGGATGGCCGAACTGCTCACGCGTGGACGTGTACGAGCTGGTCAGGTCGAGCACCGCCGTGCCGACGCCCAGCGCCAGCGCACAGGTGCCGGTGGTGAGCAGCGCGCGCAGCCAGTCCCAGGCGCCGTCCGCGTCGAGCACCTCGTGACCGGCCGTCCGTACGGCGTCCAGCCGGACTTCGGCCAGCCGCTCGCCACTGGTGGACACCTGCGCGTCCAGGCCGACTCCCGCCCGGTCGCGGGGGATCAGCGCGAGGAGCGCCCGGCCCGCGCCGGTGTGGGCCGGGATCAGCAGAAGGTCGGCGTCGGCGGCCCAGGGGACGGCGGTCTGCACCCCGTCCAGCACCCAGTCGCCGCCGTCCTGATGTGCCTGGACGGCGAGTTCGGCCGGGCCGTGGCCGGTGCGCCCGGCGGTGGCCACGGTGAGTACGAGGTCGCCTCGGGCGGCCCGGGGCAGCACGGCCGCGCACAACTCGGGTGCGCCGTACCGCTGCACGGCGAGGGCCGCCGCGCCGGTCTCCAGCAGGGGCACCCGGGCCAGCACCTTCGCGGATTCGCGCAGCACCAGGCACAGGGCGAGCGGGTCGAGCCCGGAGCCGCCGTAGCGCGGGTCGAGGATCAGCCCGAGCAGGTCGGCGTCGGCGAGTCTGCGCCACAGCGCGCGGTCGATGTCGTCGGCGACGGCACCCGGGGTGAGGGCGGGGCTGGGCACGCCGTCCGGTGTGGTGGAGGAGAAGACGGCCTTCGCCGCCTCCACAGCTGCCTGTTGCTCCTCGGTGAAGGTGAAGTCCACTGTCCGTCCTCCCGCGCCGCGAGCCTCATCTGACGGACCGTCAAGATAGAACACGTTCTACAAAAAGGGAACGCTCACTGGAAGGGAACGCCTCGGTGGCCGGTCAGCGGTCGAAGTCCAGCTCCACCCGCTCGCCGAGCGGATGGGACTGGCAGGAGAGCACATAGCCCGCCTCCAGCTCCTCCGGCTCCAGCGCGAAGTTCCGGTCCATCCGCACCTCCCCGGAGACCAGGAACGCCCGGCAGGTACCGCACACCCCGCCCTTGCAGGCATACGGCGCGTCGGCGCGATTGCGCAGCACGGTCTCCAGCAGCGGCTCCCCGTCCCGCACCGGCCAGCTGCCCGACCGGCCGTCCAGGGTCGCCGTCACCGTGCTGTGCGAGGGTCCGGCTGCCGGGCCCGGCGCAGCGGAGATGCCCTCACCGGGCTCGCCCGCCACATGGAAGATCTCCTGATGGACCCGGCCACGGGGCACCCCGAGCCCGCGCAGCGCCTTCTCGGCGGCGCGCACCAGCCCGTACGGACCACACAGGAACCAGCCGTCCACCGAGGGCACCGGGAGCAGCGCGGGGAGCAGCCCGGTCAGCCGCTCCTGATCCAGCCGCCCGGACACCAGCCCGGTCTGCTGTTCCTCCCGGGAGAGGGCGCACACCAGCTGGAACCGGTCGGGCCAGCGGTCCTTGAGATCGGCGATCTCCTCCAGGAACATCGTGGAGGCCGCGGTGCGGTCGCTGCGGATCAGACAGAAGCGGGCCTCGGGCTGCCGCTCCAGCAGGGTGGCGGCGATGGACAGCACGGGGGTGATGCCGCTGCCGCCGACGACCGCGGCGAAGTGGCCGGGCCTGGGGTCCAGCACGAACCGGCCCGCCGGGGCCATCACCTCCACCACCTCCCCGACCGCCAGCTCCTTGAGGGCGTACGTGGAGAACGCGCCGCCCTCCACCCGCCGCACCCCGACCCGCAGCAGCTCCGGCCCCTCCGGGCCCGGGGCGGGGGTGCAGATCGAGTACGTACGCCGGATCTCCGCGCCGTCCGTGAACCGCCGCACCGCGATGTGCTGCCCGGGGGCGAAGCGGAACGTCTCGCGCAGCGCGGGCGGCACCCGGAGGGTGACGGCCACCGCGTCATCGGCGAGCGGGTCGACGGCCGCCACCCGCAGCGGATGGAACGCGCCGTGGTGGGGCGCGGCGCTCGGCACCGCTTCCGCGGCCATCACAACTCCTTGAAGTGGTCGAACGGTTCGCGGCAGGTCTCGCAGCGGCGCAGCGCCTTGCACGCGGTGGAGGAGAAGCGGCTCAGCAGCGTGGTCTCGGTCGATCCGCAGTGCGGACAGCGCACCGTCAGCTCGACGGGCACCGGTCCGCCCGCCGCGGCGCGCTGTGGCGCGGGCGGCGCTATGCCGGACTCCGCGAGCTTGCGGCGGCCCTCGGCGCTGATCGCGTCCGTCGTCCAGGGCGGGGCGAGCACCGTGCGGACCTCGACCTCGGCCATGCCGTGGTCGTGCAGCACCCGTTCGATATCGGCGGCCATCGACTCCACCGCCGGGCAGCCGGTGTAGGTGGGGGTCAGCTCGACCTCGACCCGGCCCGGCGCCGGGACCCGCAAGCCCCGCAGCACGCCCAGCTCGGCCAGGGACACCATCGGCAGCTCCGGGTCCGGCACGGCTCCGGCCAGCTGCCGCAGCTCCTCTTCGAGCGCGGTGGCACCGGGCGTGTGGGGCACGGGCGTGTGGGGCGCGGGCGTCACCATGCCGCCCCCGGGTGGCTGCGGTGCAGATGCTGCATCTGCGCGAGCATCGGGCCGAACGGCTCGGTGTGGATGCCCTGGCGCCCGGCACCGGCCGCCCAGGCACCGCGCCGCGGGCCCTCGGGCAGGCTGAGCCCGGCCCGGGTGAGGATGGCGGTGACGCGCTCCAGCCATGCGCCGTGCAGCGCGGACCACTCGACGTCGCACCCCTCGACCGGCTCGAACAGCTCGCCGGTGAACCGCCACAGCGCGTCCAGCCCGCGGCGCGTCCGCTGATGGCTCTCCTCCGTGCCGTCGCCGAGCCGCAGCGTCCAGTGCTCGGCGTGATCGCGGTGGTAGGCGACCTCCTTGACCGCCTTGGCGGCCAGCGGTGCGAACGGGCCGTCGCCGCGCGCCAGCTCCTCGTACAACAGCTCCTGGTAGGTGGAGAAGTAGAGCTGGCGGGCGATGGTGTGGGCGAAGTCCCCGTTCGGCTGCTCGACCAGCTGGACGTTGCGGAACGCCCGCTCCTCGCGGAGATAGGCCAGCTCGTCCTCGTCGCCGACGAGGGAGAGCAGCACCCGGGCCTGGCCGAGCAGATCGAGGGCGATGTTGGCGAGCGCGACATCCTCCTCCAGCACGGGGGCATGGCCCGCCCACTCCCCCAGCCGGTGGGAGAGCACCAGCGCGTCGTCGCCCAGGGCGAGGGCCGCGGTCACAGGTGCCGCACCCCCTCCGGGATCTCGTAGAACGTGGGGTGCCGGTAGGGCTTGTCGGCGGCGGGCTCGAAGAACGGGTCCTTCTCGTCCGGCGAGGAGGCGGTGACCGAGGTGGAGGGCACCACCCAGATCGAGACGCCCTCCGAGCGGCGGGTGTACAGATCGCGCGCGTTCCGCAGGGCCATCTCCGCGTCCGGGGCGTGCAGGGAACCGGCGTGGGTGTGCGCGAGGCCGCGCCTGCCGCGGACGAACACCTCCCACAGCGGCCATGCGCCGTCTCCGCCACCGCTCATGCCCGTGCCTCCTCGTGCTTGGCCGCGTACGCCGCGGCCGCCTCGCGCACCCAGGCGCCTTCCTCGTGGGCCCGGCGCCGCTGGGAGATCCGCTGGGCGTTGCACGGCCCGTTTCCCCGCAGCACTTCGCCGAACTCGTCCCAGTCGATGGGGCCGAAGTCGTGGTGGCCCCGCTCCTCGTTCCACGCCAGATCGGGGTCGGGGAGGGTGAGGCCGAGGGATTCGGCCTGGGGGACGCAGATGTCGACGAAGCGCTGGCGCAGCTCGTCATTGGAATGCCGCTTGATCTTCCAGGCCATCGACTGGGCGGAGTGCGCCGAGGTGTCGTCGGGCGGGCCGAACATCATCAGCGACGGCCACCACCAGCGGTCCACCGCGTCCTGGGCCATGGCGTGCTGGGCCTCGGTGCCCCGGCTCAGGGCCAGCAGCAGCTCATATCCCTGGCGCTGGTGGAAGGACTCCTCCTTGCAGATGCGGACCATCGCGCGGGCGTACGGCCCGTAGGAGCAGCGGCACAGCGGGACCTGGTTGGTGATCGCCGCGCCGTCCACCAGCCAGCCGATGGCGCCCACATCCGCCCAGGTCAGCGTCGGATAGTTGAAGATCGACGAGTATCTCTGGCGGCCCGAGTGGAGCTTGTCGAGCAGCTCGTCCCGGTTGATGCCCAGGGTTTCCGCCGCGCTGTAGAGGTACAGGCCGTGGCCCGCCTCGTCCTGGACTTTCGCCATCAGGATCGCCTTGCGCCGCAGTGAGGGGGCGCGGGTGATCCAGTTGGCCTCGGGCTGCATGCCGATGATCTCGGAGTGGGCGTGCTGCGCGATCTGCCGGACCAGGGACGCCCGGTAGGCGTCGGGCATCCAGTCGCGCGGTTCGATGCGCTCGTCCGCGGCCAGGGCGGCGTCGAACACCGCCTCGTAGGCCCCCGCCCCGGCTTCCGCCGCCGTCGTCGTCATGCGAAGCCCCTTCGCCATCCGTCCCCGCCGTCCGTCCCACCGACCAGCCGGGGAATCGACCTACCGACCGATCGTTCGGTTCAATGGTGTGCCGAGGGAACGTAGGGTGTCAAGCCTGTGGATAACGCTGAGGATGCTGTGCCGGGTGGGCCGCATCGGTAGCGTGCCGGGCACAGGGGACACCCTCCGGGGCCGTGGGTGCGCAGCCGTCCGGGCCGGGTGCGCGGACCTGGACCATCGGGAGTGGGGCGGGGCATGGCGGAAACGGAGCCGGACGACGAGGCGGCGGAACGGCTCGGCGCGCTCTCACTGCCGTCGCAGCTGATCGTCGCGGTGGCGGTCGCCGCCGCCGCGGTCGCCGTGGCCGTTCACCTCGGGATGGCGTTTCTGAGCGTCGCGCCGCCCAATACGGTCAGCAAGCGTCACGGCGCGGCGATGGACGACTACACCTACCCGGAGTTCGAACGGAACTGGAAGCTCTTCGCGCCCAATCCGCTCCAGCAGGACATCGCCGTCCAGGCCCGGGCCGAGATCCGCACCCCCGAGGGCGGCCTCGCGACCACAGGCTGGACCAACCTCTCCGCCCAGGACGGCGCCGCCATCCACCACAACCCGCTGCCCAGCCACACCCAGCAGAACGAACTGCGCCGCGCCTGGGAGTTCTACATCGGCTCGCACGACGCGCGGGAACGGCCGAACGGCACCCGCGGCAGCCTCTCCGAGCAGTACATACGCCGGATCGTCATGCTCCGTCTCGGCCCGGAGACGGGCGGCGGCACGGTACAGCGCGTCCAGGTGCGGTCCGCGACCACGCCGCTGGCCGCGCCGCCGTGGAGCGACGAGAAGACCGACGTCAAGACGTTCTACCGGACCCTGCCCTGGTGGACCGCGACCGAGGCCGACCTTCCGGAGGGGACGCGCCGGTGACGATATCCGCTGTCCAGTCCGGCCTGGCGCGTGTCCAGGCCGCCGTGGCGCGCGGCCACGCCCGCGTCACCGGCTCCGCGCTCGGCCCCCACCAGACGGCCGTGGTGCGCATCGGCTTCTCCTTCACCTGGCTGCTCTTCCTGGTCCGCGAATGGCCCCACCGCCGGGAGCTGTACGGCCCCGACGGTCCCTGGAACTGGGACATGGCCCGTCGGCTGATCGACGGCAACCACGCCTTCACCGCGCTCATGTGGTCCGACAGCGGCCTGTGGTTCGAGACCGTCTACGCACTCGCCCTCGTCTCCGCCCTGCTGCTCCTGCTCGGCTGGCGCACCCGCACCATGTCCGTGCTGTTCATGCTCGGCGTGCTGTCGCTGCAGAACCGCTCCATCTTCCTCGGCGACGGCGGCGACAACCTCATCCACCTGATGTCGATCTACCTGGTGCTCACCCGGTGCGGCCAGGTCTGGTCGCTCGACGCGCGCCGCGCCGCCCACCGCCCGGACGACGAGACGGAGCCGCCGCGCGATACGACCGGGATCGTGCTGTGGAGCGTCCTGGGGCTCGCCCTGGCCTGGGTCCAGCTGTTCAGCGACGCCGGACTGTCCCTCATCGCCGATGGCCCGCTCCCCGGGCTGGGCTGGGCCACCGTCCTGTGGGGGCTGTGGCTCGTCCAGGGCGGCTGGTGGCTCGCGCGCCGTCACGCACCGGGGGAGCCGCGCACCGTCCTGGACATGCTCGCCAACCTGGCGCACAACGGTGCCCTGGTGGTGATCATGGGCGAGGTATGTCTGCTCTACGCCTCCGCGGGCTGGTACAAGGTCCAGGGATCGCGCTGGCAGGACGGCACCGCCCTCTACTACCCGCTGCACCTGGACTACTTCTCGCCCTGGCCGTCCCTGGCCGACGCGCTCGCGAGCAGCGGCACCCTGGTGATGCTGCTGACCTACGGCACGGTCATCGTCCAGGTCGCCTTCCCCTTCACCCTGCTCAACCGCCGGGCCAAGAACGTCATGCTGGTGCTGCTGATGCTGGAGCACATCGGCATCGCCGTCGCGCTCGGATTGCCCTTCTTCTCGCTCGCCGCCATCGCCGGGGACGCGGTGTTCCTGCCGACCGCCTTCCTGCTCTGGACGGGCCGGAAGGCGACCCGGGCCCGCGACCGGCTGGCCGCGCGCGCCGTCCGGCTGCCCAGGCAGCGGGCCGGGGACGCCGACGAGGAGCCCGCCCCCACGCTCACTGGCTGAGCCCGCCCGCCCCGGTCCCGGGCCCCGGGCCCGGATCGTTGGTGAAGTGCCTGGTCACGGCGCCTGGCCCCCGTACGCTGAGGGGATGACTGAGGACCAGGCCACGCGGGCCGTGCGGGAGTGGCGCGAGACGGCCTCCGGGACCGTGCTGCTCGACGGCTTCCATGCGCTCAAGCACGCGCTCCGCTTCGGCGCCGAGGTGCGGGTCGCGGTCACCAGTGACAAGGCCGCCGCGGTGGAGCTGGCGGCGGAGCTGGCCGGTGATCTCACCGAGGTGATCACGGACCTCCTGGTGGAGGTGCCCGACCAGGACCTGCGCGCCCTCGTCCCCCGGGTGCATCCCACCCGGGTCGCCGCGCTGGCGGTCCGGCGCGGGCGGCAGGGGAATCTGGACGCCCTGGCGCGGTTGCCCCGCCCCGCGCCGGTCGTCGTCCTGGACAACCCCCGCAACCTGGGGAACGTCGGGGCCGTGGTCCGGCTCGCCGCCGGGTTCGGGGCCGCCGGGGTCCTCACCACCGGGGACATCGACCCCTGGCACCCGAACGCCGTGCGCTCGGGTGCGGGCCTGCACTACGCCACCGCGGTCGAACGGCTTCCGGCCGACGCCCTCCCGCCGGGGCCGCTGTACGCCCTGGACGCGGAGGGGGAGGACATCCGGTCCCTGGCCATCCCCGACGACGCGCTGCTGGCCTTCGGCTCCGAGCGGCACGGGCTGTCGCCGGAGCTGCGCGAGCGGGCCACCCGGCTGGTGGCCCTCCCCATGCGGCCGCAGGTGTCCAGCTACAACCTGGCCACCAGCGTGGCCATGGCCCTGTTCCACTGGGGAGGACCCGCCGCGCCC
Source organism: Streptomyces sp. NPDC005962 (assembly GCF_040629205.1). NCBI lineage: Bacteria > Bacillati > Actinomycetota > Actinomycetes > Kitasatosporales > Streptomycetaceae > Streptomyces > Streptomyces sp. NPDC005962. The sequence goes on from NZ_JBEXVE010000005.1 coordinate 151,331, forward strand.
CCGCAGGACGCCGCCTAAGCGGGGCGCCGCACCTCCACCATGCGGAAGCGGCTCGCCACGAACGCCCCGTCGCACAGCGCGGCGTTGGCCGAGGGGTTGCCGCCCGAGCCGTGGAAGTCCGAGAAGGCCGCGGTCTGGTTCACATACACCCCGCCGGTCAGATTCAGCGACAGCTGGGCGCACTCCTCCAGACAGGCCTCCTCGACCAGCCGCTCCACCTCGGGCGACGTCGTGTACGCACCGACCGTCATCGCGCCCTTGTCCCGGGTGGTGCGGCGCAGCAGGGCCACCGCGTCCGCCGCCGAGTCGACCGCGACGGCGAAGGACACCGGGCCGAAGCATTCGGAGAGATAGGGCGCGTCCGCCTCCGCCGCTTCCCAGAACTTCCGCGCCCCGTCCGCCTTGACCATCAGCGGCGTGCGCACCGTGGCGCCGGGGAAGTCGGGGTGGGCGACCGCGCGGGAGGCGAGAGCGACAGCGCCGAGCCCGGGTGCGGCCTCCAGCCGCTCCCGCACCCGCGGGCCCACGATCGCGCCGAGCAGCGCGCTCGCCCGCACGTCGTCGCCCAGCAGCCCGTCGACCGCCGCCGCCAGATCGGCCACCACCTCGTCATACGACTTGGGGCCCGCGTCGGTGGTGATGCCCTCGCGGGGGATCAGCAGATTCTGCGGGGTGGTGCACATCTGCCCGCTGTAGAGGGACAGGGAGAACGCCAGATTGGCGAGCATGCCCTTGTAGTCGTCGGTGGAGTCGATGACGACCGTGTTGACCCCGGCCTTCTCGGTGAAGACCTGGGCCTGGCGGGCGTGGGTCTCCAGCCAGTCGCCGAAGGCCGTCGAGCCCGTGTAGTCGATGACGCGGATCTCGGGGCGCACGGCGAGGACCTTGGCGATGCCCTCGCCCGGCCGCTCGGCCGCCAGCGCCACCAGATTGGGGTCGAAGCCCGCCTCCCGCAGCACCTCGCGCGCGGCCTGGACGGTCAGCGCGAGCGGCAGCACCGCCTGCGGATGCGGCTTGACCAGCACCGGATTGCCGGTGGCCAGCGAGGCGAACAGGCCCGGGTACCCGTTCCACGTGGGGAAGGTGTTGCAGCCGATCAGCAGGGCGATGCCCCGCGGGACGGCGGTGAAGGTCTTGCGCAGCTCCAGCGGATCGCGCTTGCCCTGCGGCTTGGACCAGTCGGCGGCCGCCGGTGTGCGCGTCTGCTCCGCGAACGCGTACGCCACGGCCTCCAGACCGCGGTCCTGGGCGTGCGGGCCGCCCGCCTGGAACGCCATCATGTAGGCCTGCCCGCTGGTGTGCATGACCGCCTGCGCGAACTCGTGCGAGCGGGCGCTGATCCGGGCCAGGATCTCCAGACAGACCATGGCCCGCGCCTCGGGCCCGGCATCCCGCCAGGCGGGCATCCCCGCGCGCATGGCGGGCAGCAGCACGTCGAGATCCGGATGCGGATACTCCATGCCCATCCCGGCGCCGTACGGCGAGACCTCGGAGCCCGCCCAGCCGTCGGTGCCCGGCTGGTCCAGCTCCAGGCGCGTGCCGCGCAGCGCCTCGAAGGCGGCCTGGCCCTGGGCGACGCTCAGGCTCGGGCGCCCGCCCTGGCCCTCCCCGCCGTACGCCTTCGGATGCTCGGGGTGCGGGGACCAGTAGGCGCGGGTACGGATCGCCTCCAGGGCCTGGTCGAGGGTGGAACGGTGCGTCTTCGTCAACTGGTCTGTGGTGAGTCCGGCGGTCACGGCTGACCAACTCCTCGTCGAGCTGGGATTGAGCTGGGCTGGAAGTGGCGACAGAGTTAGATTAACCGAACGATCGGTCGGGACAAGAGGGCCTGGCGGACCTGTGGATAACTTCGTCGAAAAGGATCAGCGGTATGACTGCGAGCGGCACGAGCGGTACCGGGCTCCCGCGCACCAGCACCGTAGCCGTCGTCGGCACCGGGACCATGGGCCAGGGAATCGCCCAGGTGGCGCTGGTCGCCGGGCATCCGGTGCGGCTCTATGACGCCGCGCCCGGCCGCGCCGCCCAGGCCGTGGACGCGATCGCGGCCCGCCTGGGCCGACTGGTCGCCAAGGGCGCGCTCGCCGCGGCCGACCGCGACGCCGCCCTCGGCCGGCTCGCCCCCGTCGACCGCCTCGCGGACCTGGCCGAAACCGAGCTGGCCGTCGAGGCCATCCTGGAGGAGCTGGGCGCCAAGCAGCAGCTGTTCACCGCCCTCGAAACCGTCGTCTCCGACCGCTGTCTGCTCGCCACCAACACCTCCTCCCTCTCCGTCACGGCCGTCGGGGGCGCCCTGCGCCACCCGGGCCGTCTCGTCGGCCTCCACTTCTTCAACCCGGCCCCGGTGCTGCCGCTGGTCGAGGTCGTCCGCGGCCACGCCACCGACCGGGCCGCCGCCGACCGCGCGTACGACACCGTCGCCGCATGGGGCAAGACCCCGGTGCGCTGCGCCGACACCCCCGGGTTCATCGTCAACCGGATCGCCCGCCCCTTCTACGCCGAGGCCTTCCGGGGGTACGAGGAGGGCGGCGCCGACCCCGCCACCATCGACGCCGTGCTGCGCGAGTCCGGTGGCTTCCGGATGGGCCCCTTCGAGCTGACCGACCTCATCGGCCAGGACGTGAACGAGGCCGTCACCCGATCCGTCTGGGAATCGCTGTTCCACGATCCGAAATTCACCCCGTCCCTCGCCCAGCGCCGCCTGGTCGACGCCGGACTGCACGGGCGCAAGACCGGCCGCGGCTGGTACGACCATGCCGACGGCGCACCGCGCCCCCGCCCGCACACCGCCGAGCCGTGCGAAGCCCCCGCGAAGCTGGCCCTCCACGGAGACCTGGGCCCCGCCGCCGGGCTCGTCGCCCTCATCGAGGAGGCGGGCATCGCGCTGTCGCGCGAACCCGTGCCGGAGACCCTGGCGGCGGCCGGTACGGGGGCCGGGGCCGAGGCCAGGAGCAGGGGTTTCCTCGCGCTGCCCGACGGTACCCGGCTGTCCCTGACCGACGGGTCCGCCGCCACCACGGACCCGCATCCCCCCGGCATCCGGTTCGACCTGGCGCTGGACTACCGCACCGCCACCCGCGTCGCCCTCGCCCCCTCCGCGACCGCCGCGCCGGAGGCCGTCGCGGCCGCGACGGGTCTCTTCCAGGCGCTCGGAAAGCAGGTGAGCGTGGTGGGCGACCTCCCCGGCATGATCGTGGCCCGCACCGTCGCGATGCTCGTGGACTTCGCCGCGGACGCCGTCGCCCGCGGGGTGGCGAGCGCCGCGGACATCGACACCGCCATGCGCACCGGCGTCAACTATCCGCGCGGCCCGCTGCACTGGGGCGACCAGCTCGGCGCCGCCTGGGTGCGCGACGTCCTGGAGAACCTCCACGACGCCTGCCCCACCGGCCGCTACGCCCCGTCCCAGGCCCTGATCCGGCGTGCTGCCACCGAAGGAAAGCTGCTCTAATCATGACCATGGTCAAGCGCGACACCTATACGCCCGAATCGCTGCTCGCGGTCGCCGTGGAGGTGTTCAACGAGCGCGGGTACGACGGCACCTCCATGGAGCATCTCTCCCGTGCCGCGGGGATCTCCAAGTCGTCGATCTACCACCACGTCAAGGGCAAGGAAGAGCTGCTCCGGCGGGCCATAAGCCGTGCGCTGGACGGGCTGTTCGGCATCCTCCAGGAGCCGGGGGCGCGCGAAGGCCGGTCGATAGAACGGCTGGAGTACGTGGCCCGGCGCACCGCCGAGGTGCTGATGGAGGAGCTGCCGTACGTCACGCTGCTGCTGCGCGTCCGCGGCAACACGGACACCGAGCGGTGGGCCATGGAGCGCCGCCGGGAGTTCGACCACCAGGTCGCCGACCTGCTCAAGCGGGCGGCCGCCGACGGCGATCTGCGTGCCGATGTGGACGCGCGGCTGGCGACCCGGCTGCTCTTCGGCATGATCAACTCCATTGTGGAGTGGTACCGGCCCGGCCGGGGCGGGGCCGCGGGCGTCGACGAGGTGGCCGAGGCCGTTGTCCGTACGGCCTTCGCGGGCCTGCGCGTCACCCCCCTGGAGCCTGATCCGAACGACAGGTCCTAGACCTCCGGGTCCAGGTCCGTTTCCTCGAAGACCAGCAGGGTGCGGGTGCTCAGCACCTCCGGTATGGCCTGGATGCGGGTCAGGACCAGCTCGCGCAGCGAGCGGTTGTCCTCGGTGTGCACCAGCAGCAGCACATCGAAATCCCCGCTGACCAGGGCTATGTGCGCGGCTCCCGGCAGCAGTCCGAGCTGTTCGCGCACAGTGCGCCAGGAGTTCTGCACGATCTTCAGCGTGATGTACGCGGACGCCCCCTGCCCGGCCCGCTCCTGGTCCACCCGGGCGCTGAAGCCCCGGATCACCCCGTCGTCCAGGAGCCGGTTGATCCGGGCGTAGGCGTTGGCGCGTGAGACGTGCACCTGCTCGGCGACGGAACGTATGGAGGCGCGCCCGTCCGTCCGGAGCAGCCGCAGGATGTCGCGGTCGATGGGGTCCAGTGGGCGCGCGGGAGGTTTGCCATCCGGACTGGCCATCTGTTCGCCCTGCATGCCGCCCCGCCTCCCCTTCATGGACGTCCTGTTTTCATCTCAGGCTGTGCAGAACCGTTTGTCCACAGGCTCGGGCCGCCTGTAGCCAAAATGCGTCAACGACCGAACAATCGGTAGGTGAGGGCGATGCCACACGGCACGCCCGCCCTCCAGCAGTCTGCCCGCCCAGGAGGTCGTGTCATGACGGTCCTAGAGCAGCCCGGCGCCTACCGCCCCACTCCCCCGCCCGCCTGGCGGCCCCGCACCGACGCCGCACCGCTCCTGCCCGACCCCGAGCCGTACCGCATGCTGGGCACCTCCGCCGCCGCCGGCCTCGCCCCCGAGCTGCTGACCAGGCTCCACCGGGAGCTGGTGCACGGCCGCCGCTACAACACCCAGGCCACCGCCCTCACCCGGCAGGGCCGGCTGGCCGTCTACCCCTCCTCGACCGGGCAGGAGGCGTGCCAGGTGGCCGCCGGTCTGGTGCTGGAGGAGCGCGACTGGCTCTTCCCCAGCTACCGCGACACCCTGGCCACCGTCGTCCGCGGGCTCGACCCGGTCCGGGCCCTCACCCTGCTGCGCGGCGACTGGCACTCGGGCTACGACCCCCGGGAGCACCGGATCGCCCCGCTGAGCACCCCGCTGGCCACCCAGCTGCCGCACGCGGTGGGGCTGGCCCACGCCGCGCGCCTCAAGGGGGACGACGTCGTGGCGCTCGCCCTGGTCGGCGACGGCGGCACCAGCGAGGGCGACTTCCACGAGGCGCTCAACTTCGCGGCCGTCTGGCAGGCCCCCGTCGTCTTCCTGATCCAGAACAACGGCTTCGCGATCTCCGTCCCGCTCGCCAAGCAGACCGCCGCCCCTTCCCTGGCCCACAAGGCGGTCGGCTACGGGATGCCCGGACGGCTCGTCGACGGCAACGACGCGGCCGCCGTGCACCAGGTCCTCGGCGAGGCCGTCCGCCGGGCCCGGCGCGGTGGCGGGCCCACCCTGGTCGAGGCCGTCACCTACCGGGTCGAGGCGCACACCAACGCCGACGACGCCACCCGCTACCGCTCCGACGCCGAGGTCGAGGCCTGGCGCGAACACGACCCGATCGTGCTCCTGGAGGCGGCCATGCGGGACCGCGGGCTGCTCGACGACGACGGCCTCCAGGCCGTGCGCGACTCCGCGGAGCGGCTCGCCGCCGATCTGCGCACCCGGATGCACCAGGATCCGGTCCTCGACCCCCTGGAGCTCTTCGAGCACGTCTACGCGGAGAAGACCGGTCAGCTGCGGGAGCAGGCGGCGCAGCTGCGGGCCGAGCTCGACGCCGAGGGGGAGCGATGACCACCGCCACCGACCGCAGGCCCGCCGCGGGCCGCAAGCCCGCCACCATGGCCCAGGCCCTCGGCCGGGCGCTGCGCGACGCCATGGCCGCCGACCCGGCCGTCCACGTCCTCGGCGAGGACGTCGGCACCCTGGGCGGCGTCTTCCGGATCACCAGCGGGCTCGCCGAGGAGTTCGGCGACGACCGCTGTACGGACACGCCGCTGGCGGAGGCGGGCATCCTGGGCACCGCCGTCGGCATGGCCATGTACGGGCTGCGGCCCGTCGTCGAGATGCAGTTCGACGCCTTCGCCTACCCCTCCTTCGAGCAGCTCGTCAGCCATGTCTCCCGCATGCGCAACCGCACCCGGGGCGCGGTGCCGCTGCCGCTCACCGTGCGCGTGCCGTACGGGGGCGGCATCGGCGGCGTCGAGCACCACAGCGACTCCTCCGAGGCGTACTACATGGCGACCCCCGGCCTCCATGTCGTCGCCCCGGCGACCGTCGCCGACGCGTACGGGCTGCTGCGGGCCGCCATCGCCTCCGACGATCCGGTCGTCTTCCTCGAACCCAAGCGGCTGTACTGGTCCAAGGCCGACTGGGACGCCGAGCGTCCCACCGAGGTCCCGCCGATCGGGCGGGCCGTGGTCCACACCGCCGGGACCGGGGGCCGGAGCGCCACCCTGATCTCGTACGGGCCCTCCGTCCCGGTGTGTCTCGAAGCCGCCGAGGCGGCCCGGGACGAGGGCTGGCAGCTGGAGGTCGTCGACCTGCGCTCGCTGGTCCCCTTCGACGACGACACCGTGTGCGCCTCCGTGCGCCGCACCGGGCGGGCGGTCGTCGTCCACGAGGCCGCCGGTTTCGGCGGCCCCGGCGGCGAGATCGCCGCCCGCGTCACCGAGCGGTGCTTCCACCACCTGGAGGCGCCGGTGCTGCGGGTCGCCGGGTTCGACATCCCGTATCCGCCGCCGATGCTGGAGCGGCACCATCTGCCCGGCGTGGACCGGGTGCTGGACGCCGTCGCCCGGCTCCAGTGGGAGTCGGAGTGGACCGAGGGGAGCACGGTCTGATGGCTGTCGTGCGGGAGTTCACGCTGCCCGACCTGGGGGAGGGGCTCACCGGGGCGGAGATCGTGCGCTGGCTGGTCGAGGTCGGCGAGGTCGTCGCGGTGGACCAGCCGGTCGTGGAGGTCGAGACCGCGAAGGCCATGGTGGACGTGCCGTGCCCGTATGCCGGGGTGGTGACGGCGCGCTTCGGGGAGGAGGGCACGGAGCTGCCGGTGGGCGCGCCGCTGCTGACGGTGGCGTCTTCCGGTGTGTCCGGCGGACCGGGGGCGGGTGGTGGTTCCGCCGAGGCCGGTGGCTCCGGCAACGGGCGCGTGGCACACCGCCCGGAAGGCCCCGCGTCCTCCGGTGGGCCGTCTTCCGGTGGGTCGTCTTCCGGGGGGCGGGGCGCGGTGGGCGGTTCCGCCGCCGAGGGGTCCGGCAATGTGCTCGTCGGATACGGCACGGCCGCCCCCGCCGAGCGGCGGCGCCGGGTGCGTCCGGCCGACGGAGGGGCGGTGCCCACTACCGCGGAGGGCCCCGTTCCGGTGATCTCTCCGCTGGTCCGGCGGCTTGCCCGGCAGCACGGCATCGACCTGCGGCAGCTGGTCGGCTCCGGCCCCGAGGGCCTGATCCTGCGCGCCGACGTCGAGCGGGCCATCCCCGGCACGGCGGAGACACCGGACAAGGAGCCCGGGGAGCACAGGGAGCCCGGGGAGCGCGCGGAGCACAGGGAGCACGCGGAGCACGGAGAGCGCATCCCCCTGCGCGGGGTGCGGGGCGCCGTGGCCGATAAGCTCGCGCGCAGCCGCCGCGAGATCCCCGACGCGACCTGCTGGGTGGACGCCGACGCGACCGAACTGCTCGCCGCCCGCACGGCCATGAACGCCACCGGCGGCCCCAAGATCTCCGTGCTCGCCCTGCTGGCCCGCATCTGCACGGCGGCCCTCACGCGCTTCCCCGATCTGAACGCCAGGGTCGACATGGAACGCCGTGAGGTGATCAGACTCGGCGCCGTGCACCTCGGCTTCGCGGCGCAGACGGACCGCGGTCTCGTCGTCCCCGTCGTACGCGACGCCCATACGCTCAGCGTCGAGGGGCTGGCCGCCGAGATGGCCCGGCTGACCGAGACCGCCCGCGAGGGCGCGCTGGCCCCGGCCGACCTCACGGGCGGCACGTTCACGCTCAACAACTACGGCGTGTTCGGGGTCGACGGCTCCACCCCGATCATCAACCACCCCGAGGCGGCCATGCTCGGCGTCGGGCGGATCGCCGCCAAGCCCTGGGTGCACCAGGGCGAACTGGCGGTCCGGCACGTCGTGCAGCTGTCGTTCACGTTCGACCACCGGGTGTGCGACGGCGGGACGGCAGGCGGGTTCCTGCGGTACGTGGCGGACTGCGTCGAGCAGCCCTCCGTGCTGCTGCGAGTGCTGTAGCGGCCATACTCGGAGGGTGACCTATGACGCGGTGATCCTGGCCGGGGGCGCCGCCCGGCGGCTCGGCGGTGTGGACAAGCCCGCGCTGCGCGTGGGCGGCCGGGCCCTGCTGGACCGGGTGCTCGGGGCGTGTCCGGAAGCCGGGCGGACCGTGGTCGTCGGCCCGCGTCGGCCCACCGTACGGCCCGTGCGGTGGGCGCGGGAGGAGCCGCCCGGGGGCGGGCCGGTCGCGGCCGTCGACGCGGGCGTGCGGGGCACCACCGCCCCCGTGGTCCTGCTGCTCTCCGCCGACCTGCCGTTCCTCACCGGCGAGACCGTGCGGGCCCTGCTCGACGGGCTCGGACGGGCCGACGGCGCCGTCCTCACCGATCCCGACGGGCGCGAGCAGCCCCTCGTCGCCGCCTACCGCGCCGAACCGCTGCGGCGTGAGATCGCCCTGCTCGCCACCGAGCACGGCAGTCTCGGCGGGCTGCCGCTCCGGCTGCTCACCACCGAGCTGAACCTCCACCACATCCCGCACGACACCGCGTCCTTCGACTGCGACACCTGGGAGGACGTCACCACGGCCCGTGCGCGGATCAGGGAGCATGGACGGGTGCTGGAAGAATGGATTGCCGCAGTCAAAGCGGAACTCGGGATCGACCTCGACGTCGACACCGCCGCCCTCCTCGACCTGGCCCGCGACGCCGCGCACGGTGTCGCCCGGCCCGCCGCCCCGCTGACCACGTTCCTCGTCGGCTACGCCGCCGGTCAGCAGGGCGGCGGTCCCGAGGCTCTGGCCGACGCCAGCCGCAAGGCGGCGGCCCTGGCGGCGCGTTGGGCTGACGAGGAATGACCCGGCGGGACCCCCGTTCCGGGGATGCCGACAAGCTCGACCTCCAGGTCGACGAGGCTCTGGCGCTGGCCAATGAGCAGGCCACCGCCCAACGGGCGTCGCCGCCTTCGGACGTGCCGGACCCCGAGCTGGGCTGGCCCCCGCCGAGCGTGGCGCGCACGATCCGCCACGGCGCCCCCGACCACCGGGAATCGCCCCCGGACGAGCCCGACGACGACCTGGGCTGGCCGCCGCCGAGCCTCAGGCCGGACGATTCCGTGCGTCAGGGCTCCCGGCGCCGTGGACGTCACGCCCAGGCCCCCCGCTCCCAAGGCCCCGCACCCGGCGACGGACCCGACGGACCCCAGGAACCCAAGGGTCCCCAGGCACCCAGGGGACCCAGGGGACCCCAGGCACCCGACGGACCCCAGGCACCCGACGCATCCCAGACACCCGACGGGCCCCACACACCCCACACACCCCACGAAAACAACACCCCCACCCCGCCCGAGGCCCCCCTGACCACCTGGCCCGACGCCCGCCGCATCGCCGCCCGAGCCCCCGCCAGGGCCGTCGCCAAGGCGGCGCCCGTCCTGCGGGCGCTGGACGACGCGCTCGGTCACGTCCTCGCCGAACCCCTCACCGCGCTCACCGATCTGCCGCCGTTCGACACGTCCGCCATGGACGGCTGGGCGCTGGCCGGGCCCGGCCCGTGGCGGCTCACGGCGGGCGGCCGGGCGGGGCGCGGAATCCTGGCGGGGACAGGCGCGGTCGAGCCGCTGGCCGACGGGCACGCGGTGCGGATCGCCACCGGGGCCCGTATCCCGCCCGGCGCCACCGCCGTGCTGCGCACGGAGTACGGCACGGAGACCGGGGACGGCAGGCTGTCCGCGGCGAAGGCCCCGCAGCCGGTCGGCTTCGGGCAGGACATCCGCCCCCGCGGCCAGGAGTGCCGCAGCGGCGACCGGCTGCTGCCCGCGGGCACGCGGGTCACGCCCGCCGTGCTGGGGCTCGCGGCCGCCGCGGGGTACGACGAGGTGGCGACCGTGCGCAGGCCGCGGGTGGAGGTGCTGGTCCTCGGGGACGAGCTGCTGCACCGGGGGCTGCCCCGCGAGGGCGGCATCCGGGACGCGCTGGGGCCCATGCTCGGGCCGTGGCTGCGGGCGCTGGGCGCGGAGGTGTCGGGCACCCGCCGGGTGGCCGACGAGGCGGACGCGCTGTACGAGGCGATCCGGGGATCGTCGGCCGACCTGGTCGTGACGACGGGCGGCACGGCGGCGGGCCCGGTGGACCATGTGCACCCCACGCTGCACCGGCTGGGGGCCGAGCTGCTGGTCGACGGGGTGGACGTGCGGCCGGGCCATCCGATGCTGCTGGCCCGCCTCGGGCCGACGAGGTCCGGGCGGCATCTGGTCGGCCTGCCGGGCAATCCGCTGGCCGCCGTATCGGGGCTGCTGACGCTCGCGGAGCCGCTGCTGCGGACGCTGACGGGCCGCCCCGCGCCCGAGCGCCACCCGGCCCCGCTGGTCGAGGCGGTGAGCGGGCATCCGCACGACACCCGGCTGGTGCCGGTGGCGTTCCGGCACGACGAGGCGCGGCCGCTGCGCTTCAGCGGTCCGGCGATGCTGCGCGGCGTCGCCGTCGCGGACGGCCTCGCGGTGATCCCGCCGGGCGGGGCCGGGCGCGGCGCGGAGGTCGAGGTGCTGGAACTCCCCTGGTCGACCGGCACCGGCGAGAGCACCGCCGCAAGCACCGGCGGGAACACCGGCGGTAATCAGGGGGACGACGACGATGGCATACCCACCCAGGAGGGCCACGCGTGAAGCTGCCCAGTCATGACGCGGCGGCCCGTACGCCACCGGAGGACACCGGTCACCGCGTCCAACTGCCGCGTTATCCGGACGGCCCGCTGCGCCAGGTGGGCCGCCGCCTGCTGCTGGCGCTGCTCGTCCTGGTGCTGACGGTCCTGATCGTCTACCTGGACCGCAGCGGCTACCACGACAACGCCGACGACAACGTCGACTTCCTCGACGCCGTCTACTACTCCACCGTCACGCTGTCCACGACCGGTTACGGCGACATCGTCCCGTACAGCGACAGCGCCCGGCTCACCAACATCCTGCTGGTCACCCCGCTGCGCGTGCTGTTCCTGATCATCCTGGTCGGCACCACGCTCGAAGTCCTGGCCGAGCGCACCCGCGAGCAATACCGCCTGAACCGCTGGAGGTCCGCCTTGCGCGATCACACCGTTGTCGTCGGCTTCGGCACGAAGGGCCGGTCCGCCGTGGAGACGCTCTGCGCGGGCGGGCTGCCCAAGGGCCGGGTGGTGGTGGTCGATCCGAACCACAAGGTGGTCGAGTCCGCGACCTCGGAGGGGTTCGCGGGCGTGGTGGGCGACGCGACCCGCAGCGATGTGCTGTTGCGGGCGGAGGCGCAGCGGGCCCGCCAGTTCGTGATCGCGACCCAGCGGGACGATACGGCGGTGCTGGTCACGCTGACCGCGCGGCAGCTCAACAAGAGCGCGAACATCGTGGCGGCGGTGCGCGAGGAGGAGAACGCGCCGCTGCTGCGCCAGTCGGGCGCCGACGCGGTGATCACGAGCGCGAGCGCGGCGGGACGGCTGCTGGGGCTGAGCGTGCAGTCGCCGACCGCGGGGGCGGTGATCGAGGACCTGATCCAGCAGGGCAGCGGTCTTGACCTGGTGGAGCGCACGGTGGTGAAGTCCGAGGTGGGCAGGTCGGTGCGGGATACGGACGACCTCGTGGTGTCCCTGCGGCGCGGGCATCGCCTGCTGGCGTACGACGACCCCGACGCGAGCCCGCTGCAGGCCGCCGACCGGCTGATCACCATCGTTCGCGCGCCGACGCCCCAGGAGTAGCCTCGCGCCCATGCATGCGATCACCATTCCTGAACCCGGCGGTCCCGACGCACTCCAGTGGACGGAGGTCCCCGACCCCGCGCCCGGCGAGGGGGAGGTCCTGGTCGAGATCGTGGCCAGTGGCGTCAACCGCGCCGATCTGATGCAGCGGCAGGGCCACTATCCGCCGCCGCCCGGCGCCCCCGCGTACCCCGGCCTGGAGTGCTCGGGCCGGATCGTGGAGCTGGGCCCCGGCGTCAGCGGCTGGGCGGTGGGCGACGAGGTGTGCGCGCTGCTGGCGGGCGGCGGGTACGCCGGGAAGGTGGCGGTCCCGGCGGGGCAGCTGCTGCCGGTGCCCGACGGCGTCGACCTGGTCACCGCCGCCGCGCTGCCCGAAGTGACCGCGACCGTATGGTCGAACGTCTTCATGATCTCCCATCTCCGGCCGGGCGAGACGCTGTTGGTGCACGGCGGGTCGAGCGGCATCGGCACCATGGCCATCCAGCTCGCGAAGGCGGCCGGGGCCCGGGTGGCGGTCACGGCCGGGTCGGCGGAGAAGCTGGCGGCCTGCCGGGAGCTGGGCGCCGATGTGCTGATCAACTACCGCGAGCAGGACTTCGTGGAGGAGGTCCGGACGGCCACCGACGGCGCCGGGGCGGACGTCATCCTGGACATCGTCGGGGCGAAGTACCTGGCCCGGAACGTGGACGCGCTGGCGGTCAACGGACGGCTGGCGATCATCGGTCTGCAGGGCGGGGCGAAGGCCGAGCTGAACCTGGTCAAGCTGCTGGGCAAGAGCGGCGCGGTGACGGCCGCCGGGCTGCGGGGCCGTTCCCTCGGCGAGAAGGCGGCGATCGTCGCGGCGGTACGGGAGCATGTCTGGCCGCTGATCGGCGGCGGCCGGGTCCGCGCGATCGTGGACCGTACGTTCCCGATGCGGGACGCCGCGGAGGCCCACCGGCTGCTGGAGTCCAGCGGGCACGTGGGCAAGGTGCTGCTGACGGTCTGAGTGCCGCCGGTTCCGGGCGCGGTCCGCCGCGGCGGAAGGTCCCGTGGCCTGTTCGGCCGCGCCCGGAATGCCCGTCTCGTCACGTCGTGTGACGCTCGTCCCCTGAGGTGACGTGAGACGCGACGTGAGGCGACGGACCGGCACGGGAGGTGACGACCGTGAACCCCGCACTCCGCCCCCTGCCCGCCGCGTTCCTGCTGGCGGGCGCCGCACTGCTCGCCGTTCCGCAGCCGGTGGCGCACGCCGACGACGACGGCGGTCTGGCGGGGACCCACGCCGGGGAGGGCCGGGCCCACCCCGGCCGGACCGCGCCACCCACCCCCTCGGCCGACACCGCGCGCCCCACACCCGCGCCGAGCGGGCGCGACCAGGAGGACCGGCCCCTGTCGCTGGTCCCGGACTGGACGCCGTCCTCGCTTCGGTTCCCGCACGAGCGGGAGCGGCGCGGGGCGCGGGAGCTGCCCCAGGATGACCGGCCGTACGCCACCGAGCGGACCGCTGCCGCGCCCGGGGACCGGACGATGCGGGTGCTGCCGCTGGGCGCCGGGCTGGCGCTGACCGGGCTGGGGCTCGGGCTGACCTTCGTCGGCCTGCGGCTACGGCGCCGCTGAGGCGGGCGGGGCCGGGGCTCCGCGGGCCCCGGGGCGACCCACAGCCTCCGTCCGGGGTGCCGGTGCGGAACAATGGGGGTATGAACCAGCCGATGAACGAACGATCGCCGGAGAGCCCGCACGTCCTGGTCGTCGGTCCGGACGGCATGGCGCTCGGCGGTCTCACTCCTGGCGATGGCAGTGGTGACGGCGAGTCGCGCGAGGTTCCCGTGACGGACATGGTCGAACAGCCCGCGAAGGTCATGCGGATCGGAAGCATGATCAAGCAGCTGCTGGAGGAGGTCCGCGCCGCGCCTCTCGACGAGGCGAGCCGCGCGCGTCTCAAGGAGATCCACGCCAGTTCGGTCAAGGAGCTGGAGGACGGTCTCGCACCCGAGCTGATCGGGGAGCTGGAGCGGCTGTCGCTGCCCTTTACGGAGGATTCGGTTCCGACCGAGGCGGAACTGCGCATCGCCCAGGCGCAGTTGGTCGGCTGGCTGGAGGGGCTGTTCCACGGCATCCAGACGACGCTGTTCGCCCAGCAGATGGCGGCCCGCGCCCAGCTGGAGCAGATGCGCAGGGCCCTGCCCCCGGGCGTCGGCGGCGACGAGGACGGTCAAGGGATGGGACCGGAGCACGGCGGCGCCCGCTCGGGCCCGTACCTCTAGAAGCCATGACGCCATGAAGGCGTGACGCCATGAGGCCATGGAAGCCATGAAAGAGGCGTAGCCGGACCAAAACGGTCCGGCTACGCCCATACGCTCATGAAGCGGGTATCAGCCCGCATTTCCGGTGGAGACCGTCAGCTCGATGGTGTCCGTGTCCGGGTTGTAGGGCTCGTAGTTGCGGTACGTGTAATTGAGGACCGTGCCCTTGCCCCACAGGTTCTCGTCCTGGGTGGTGACGCGGTACTTCCAGCCCGCGGCCCGGATGCACTTCTTCACCGAGTCGACGTAGAGGTTCTGGAAGTCGGGCACGCTGTAGGTGCCCTTGTCGTCCGAGTCCTCGTACGCGTCCGTGCACTTGGCCGGGTCGATCGTCTTCGTCTTGTCGCCCATGCGGAAGCCCGCGGGGGCCGTCGACTGGGACACGGAGGGGGAGGCCTTCCCGCCGCCGCCCTTGCTCTCGTTCTTCTTGTCGTCGCCATTGGGCCCGTTCAGCGCGATGACCACGATGACGCCGATGATCGCGATCGCGGCCACCACGGCGGAGCCGATGATCACGCGCTTGTTGCTGTTGCCGCCCCCCGAGGAGCCCGGGGACGAGCCCGGGGCCGGGCCGGACGAGAGGTTGTACGGCGGCGGGGTGCTCGGGCCGTGGCCGCCCTGGTACGGCGACCCGGGGGTGGCGTAGGACGGCTGCCCCATGGACTGCTGCCCCACCGGGTGGGTCGGCGGCGGCGGGGTGGACGGGCCGAAGGTGCCGTACTGCCCCGAGCCGGGCTGCGGCTGGTACGGCGTCTGGACCTGGCCGGGGCCGGGCGTGGGGGCCTGCTGGTCGACGGGCGGGAAGACCGCCGCGCCGACGCCGGAGCCGCTGACGGCGGGCGGGCCGCCGCCGATGATGATCGGGGAGGCGCTGGTCTGGCCGGTGCGGGAGATGCGGGCGCACTCGTCGCGCATGACCTCGGCGGTGGGGAAGCGCTCGTTCGGGTTCTTCTTCAGGGCGCGGGCGACCAGCGCGTCCACCACGGGCGGAATGGACTGGTTGATCGAGGAGGGCGCGACCGGCTCCTCCTGGACGTGCGCGTACGCGATGGCGAGCGGCGAGTCGGCGTCGAACGGGAGCCGACCGGTCAGCAGCTCGAAGAGCATGATGCCGACCGAGTACAGATCGCTGCGGGCGTCCACGCCACGGCCCAGCGCCTGCTCGGGCGAGAGGTACTGCGGGGTGCCGACGACCATGCCGGTCTGGGTCATGGAGGTGACCCCGGACTGCATGGCGCGGGCGATGCCGAAGTCCATGACTTTGACCACATTACGCTTGGTCATCATCACGTTACCGGGCTTGATGTCGCGGTGAACCAGCCCCATTTCGTGGCTGATCTCCAGCGCCGCCAGAACATCGCCGGTGATTTTCAGCGCCTTTTCCGCCGGCATCGCGCCGAAGCGGTGGACGTCGGCGTCGAGGGCGGCACGCAGCGGAAGTCCTTCGACGTACTCCATGACGATGTACGGCATGAGCGCGCCGTCGATCGAATCCTCGCCGGTGTCGTAGACCGAGACGATATTGGTGTGCGTGAGTTTGGCCACCGACTGGGCCTCGCGGCGGAAGCGCTCGCGGAAGGACTGCTCGCGGCCCAGCTCTGTATGCAGCGTCTTGATCGCTACCTGGCGGTCCAGCACGGAGTCGTAGGCGAGGTGCACGGAGGCCATGCCGCCTTCGCCGAGCAGATCACGCAATTGATAACGGCCGCCGGCCAGGGAGCTGCCCTGGTAGCGGCCCGGTGCGCCGTGCTGGCTCATGTTTTGCATCCCCCTAGGCGCACTCACCGCTCAACCCGCACGTTTCGACGCCACGATCTTCATGTTCCCGATATCGTGGCCAAGTCTGCCCCAGGCCACGGACACGTCAAGCCACGTGCCCGTTCCGTGACCGGATGCTCAAGAACCCGTCACGCGATTTGCGACACTTCACCGTCAACAGGTTTGATGGCCGGTCCATCACGAACCGATGCGCGGCGCGAAGGCTGTAGCGTGCCTAGCAGGAACCGTACCGCCCGCGGGCGGGGCGATCTCGACCAGACCCCCCCACCTAGACCGAGACGGCGAGGACCGATGGCACAGACCCAGAGCGCCCAGGGGCCCTCCGAACCTGACGCTACCGGGTCCGGAATGTCCGATGTGCCCGAGGCGTGGGGAAATGGTGGACTGGTCGGCGATGGCCGCTACCGTCTCACCGGTCGCCTGGGCCGAGGCGGCATGGCGGAGGTTTTCGCCGCCGAGGACATCCGGCTCGGCAGGACGGTCGCGGTGAAGCTGCTCCGCGCGGACCTGGCCGAGGACCCGGTGTCCAAGGCCCGCTTCACCCGCGAGGCACAGTCCGTCGCGGGCCTGAACCACCACGCGGTCGTCGCGGTGTACGACTCCGGCGAGGACGTCGTCGGCGCGAGCACCGTCCCCTACATCGTGATGGAGCTGGTCGAGGGCCACACCATCCGCGACCTGCTGCTGAACGCCGAGGCGCCGCCGCCGGACCAGGCGCTGATCATCGTCTCGGGGGTGCTGGAGGCGCTCGCCTACAGCCATCAGCACGGCATCGTGCACCGGGACATCAAGCCCGCGAACGTGATCATCACCCAGACCGGCGCGGTCAAGGTCATGGACTTCGGCATCGCCCGTGCCCTGCACGGCGCGCAGTCCACCATGACCCAGACCGGCATGGTCATGGGCACCCCGCAGTACCTCTCGCCCGAGCAGGCGCTCGGCAAGGCGGTCGACCACCGCTCCGACCTGTACGCGACCGGGTGTCTGCTGTACGAACTGCTCGCGCTGCGTCCGCCGTTCACCGGTGAGACTCCTCTTTCGGTCGTTTATCAGCACGTTCAGGACAATCCGGTGCCACCGTCCGAAATTTCGGGCGGACAGGTTCCGCCGGAGCTGGACGGCCTGGTGATGCGCTCGCTCGCCAAGGACCCGGACGACCGGTTCCAGAGCGCCGAGGAGATGCGCGGACTGGTCCAGTACGCGCTGCAGATGCTCCAGGAGGCGGGCGGCCACACCGGTGTCTGGAACACCGGCCCGGTCACCCAGCACCTCGGCGGCTCCACCGGGGCGATGGGCATGGCGGGGACGACCGCGATGCCGCACCCGGGCAACGGCGCCACCTCGCAGCAGCCGATGGTCGCGCCCGGCGGGGGGAACGCCGGGGGCGGCTACGACGGAGGCTCCGGCCGGGGCCGCCGGGGTGGCCGCGGCAAGATGTGGCTGATCGCGGCGCTCGCGGTGATCGCCGTGGCGGTCGGGGTCGCGTTCGCGCTGGACCTCAGCGGCGACAAGGGCAGCGGCAACCAGCCGACGAATAAGCCGACGGCGACCCAGGAGAAGGAGAGCAAGAAGCCGAGCGACGATCCCACGGAGGAGACGACGGACGCTCCGCAGACCGGCGACTCCACCGGCGGCACGGGCGACTACACACCGTCCCAGGACCCGACCGGCCCGTCGTACACCGGTCGGCCCAGCGATCCGCAGGTGCCGAACCAGCCGACCAGCGGTCCGACCGACCTCCCGACGGACACCCAGACCACGCCCGGCGACGGCAGCGGCGACCCGACCACGCCGCCCGACAACGGCGGCGAGACGACGCCGCCGCCGGACGGCGGCGGTGGCGACCAGCCGACCGGCGGTATCCCGTCCGGCGACAGCATCGGCTGACCAGCTCGATCCAGCGTCATCCGTGCTGACCCCGCCTGACACCCCGACTGCCCCGGCCCCGCGCGAGCGGTGCCGGGGCAGTCGCATGAGTACCAGGCGCCGGCCGGCGCGCGGGCGTCAGTCGCAGAAGGCGTCGCGGACCGCCTCGTACTCCCGCGTCCACCACACCACCAGCGCGGCCGCGGCCGGGAACTGCGGATCGGCGCGGTGGTCGCCGCGCTCGTAGTGCCAGCGCAGCATCCAGAAGTCGTTGAGCCGCTCCCACCACACCCGGTGCACGGCCGCCGCCATCTCGGCGGCCCCGGCGCCCGCCATGCGGCGGTAGGCGCGGGCGTAGGAGCGGACCTTGGTCAGCTCCAGGGTGCCGCCGGGGCGTACGAAGAAGATCGCGGCGGCGCGGACGGCCTCCTCGGCGCGCGGCTGGACGCCCAGCCGGTCCCAGTCGACGATCGCGGCCGGTTCCGTGTCGCGGTAGAGCAGGTTCAGCGGGTGGAAGTCGCCGTGCACCCAGCCGGTGGCCGGGATCGCGTCCGCCTCCGGCCGCCGGTGGGCATGGCGTTCCAGCAGCGCGCGGCGCTCGGTCAGGCGGTGCTCGGCGAGTTCGTCGAAGGTGTCGCGCGGCCGGTGGCCGCGGACCAGGGCGAGCAGCTCGTCGATGGCGGCGTACGTGTCGTCGGGTTCGGCCGCGGGCTCCGGCGGCTCGCGGTCACAGGCCCCGGCCCGCATGACTTGCTCCAGGCAGGTGTGGGCGAAGCCGAGCAGCCCGCCCAGCCGCCAGCACTGGGGCGTGGTCAGGGCCGCGCCGTCCCGGTGCCGCCCGTCGATCCAGGGGTGGAGGGCGTAGCAGCGGCCGCCGATGACGGCGACCGTGCGGCCGTGGGCGTCCGGGACCGGCGGGGCGACGGGCAGGCCGAGCGCGCCGAGCCGCTGGGTGACCCGGTGCTGGCGGGCGATGGCGGTGCGGTCGCCGTCGAGGTGGTGCTTGAGGAAGAACCGGCCGCGGGTGGTGGCGAGCCGGTAGCCGCGGTTGAGCAGGCCCTCGGTGAGGGGGTCGCAGGACACCGGCTCACCGGCCCGGTCGTAGCGGCGGAGCAGGGCGCCCAGGGTTTCCCCGTCGGGAGCGGCCTCGGCGAGGTCTACATGTGAGCGCGGCACGTGCCAGATGTTAGATCACCCGGCGTCACGGGCCATGCGTGAGTTGACGCGGCAGGCCGAATGATGCTTGGGGGAGCCCAGGAACGGTGCTTGGGGGAGCCCCGGAGCTCAGTTCTTCTGGGCCTGCATCCGGGCCACGAAGGCGGCGGCCTGGGAGCGGCGCTCCATGCCGAGCTTGGAGAGCAGGCTGGAGACATAGTTCTTGATCGTCTTCTCGGCGAGGTGCAGCCGCTCGCCGATCACCCGGTTGGTCAGCCCCTCCCCGATCAGTATCAGGATGCGGCGCTCCTGCTCGGTGAGCGAGGCGAGCCGGTCGTCGGGCTTGACGCCGCCGCCGCGCAGCCGCTCCAGCACCCGGGCGGTGGCCACCGGGTCGAGCAGCGAGCGGCCCGCGGCCACGTCCCGGACGGCGGCGAGCAGTTCGCTGCCGCGGATGTCCTTGAGCACATAGCCGGACGCGCCCGCCATGATCGCGTCGAACAGGGCCTCGTCGTCGGCGAAGGAGGTGAGCATCATGCAGCGGATGGTCTCGTCGCGCGAGCGGATCTCCCGGCAGACCTCGACCCCGCTGCGGTCGGGCAGCCGGATGTCCAGCACGGCGACGTCGGGGCGGGTGGCGATGATCCGGGCGAGGGCGTCGGCCGCGGTGCCCGCCTCGCCGACCACCTCCATGTCCGGCTCGCTCGCCAGCAGCTCGCGCACGCCGCGTCGTACGACTTCGTGGTCGTCGAGTAGGAAAATCCTGATTTTTCCTTCTTCGCGCACGGCTCCAGTCTCACACACCAAGTCTTCCCGCGCCTTTGTCCTGCGGGATAACGTGCGAGGGACCGACGGTCGGCGAGGCTGTGACCAGTGGATGTTCACCCAACCGCGCGATTTACTTGGAAATCCAAGCAAAATTGCAGGTCAGGTGGGGTTTCGCAGGAATGCGGAGCACTGGGTAACGTGCCTTGTGCAGGGCCGACCGCCGGGAACCTGTCACGCCTGGACGGACGTTTCGCCGCACCCACCCCGTGCGTCGTCGTCGGACGGGCGAGCCGCAACTGGCCGCCGGCCGATCCCGGAGGCCGGACAGACGGAGGAGCACACGTGACCGTGGAGAGCACTGCCGCGCGCAAGCCGCGCCGCAGCGGAGCCAAGCGCAGCACCAGCGCGCGGAGCACGAAGAAGCAGTCGGCGGAACCGGAACTCGTACAGCTGCTGACCCCGGAGGGCGAGCGGGTCGAGCACCCGGACTACGCGATCGACCCGACCCCCGACGAGCTGCGCGGCCTGTACCGGGACATGGTGCTGACGCGGCGCTTCGACGCCGAGGCCACCACTCTGCAGCGCCAGGGCGAACTGGGCCTGTGGGCCTCGCTGCTCGGCCAGGAGGCCGCGCAGATCGGCTCCGGCCGGGCCCTGCACGACGACGACTACGTCTTCCCGACCTACCGCGAGCACGGCGTCGCCTGGTGCCGCGGGGTCGACCCGACGAATCTGCTGGGGATGTTCCGCGGGGTGAACCACGGCGGATGGGACCCCAACAGCAACAACTTCCACCTGTACACCATCGTCATCGGCTCGCAGACGCTGCACGCCACCGGCTACGCGATGGGCGTGGCCAAGGACGGCGCGGACACCGCCGTGCTGGCCTACTTCGGGGACGGCGCCTCCAGCCAGGGCGACGTGGCCGAATCGTTCACCTACTCCGCGGTCTACAACGCCCCGGTCGTCTTCTTCTGCCAGAACAACCAGTGGGCCATCTCCGAGCCCACCGAGAAGCAGACCCGGGTCCCGCTCTACCAGCGCGCCCAGGGCTACGGCTTCCCCGGCGTCCGGGTGGACGGCAACGACGTGCTCGCCTGTCTCGCCGTCACCAAGGCGGCGCTGGAGCGGGCCCGCACCGGCCAGGGCCCGATGCTCGTCGAGGCGTTCACCTACCGCATGGGTGCCCACACGACCTCCGACGACCCGACGCGCTACCGCTCGTCCGAGGAGCGGGAGCTGTGGGAGACCAAGGACCCGATCCTGCGGCTGCGCATCCTCCTCACCAACGAGGGACACGCGGACGAGGCGTTCTTCGACGCCCTGGAGCAGGAGTCCGACGCGCTCGCCAAGCGGGTGCGGGAGACGGTCCGGTCCATGCCCGACCCCGATGACATGGCACTGTTCGAGCACACCTACGCCGACGGCCACGCGCTCGTGGACGAGGAGCGGGCGCAGTTCGCCGCGTACCAGGCTTCGTTCGAAACCGCCGAGGAAGGCATCTGACATGGCCGCCCAGAAGATGTCGCTTTCCAAGGCGATCAACGCGTCGCTGCGCACGGCGCTGGAGAGCGACCCCAAGGTCCTGATCATGGGAGAGGACGTCGGCAAGCTCGGCGGCGTCTTCCGGGTCACCGACGGGCTGCAGAAGGACTTCGGCGAGGACCGGGTCATCGACACCCCGCTGGCCGAGTCCGGCATCGTCGGCACCGCGATCGGGCTCGCGCTGCGCGGCTACCGCCCGGTGGTGGAGATCCAGTTCGACGGTTTCGTCTTCCCCGCGTACGACCAGATCGTCACCCAGCTGGCCAAGATGCACGCGCGGTCGCTCGGCAAGGTCAAGATGCCGGTCGTCATCCGCATCCCGTACGGCGGCGGCATCGGCGCGGTCGAGCACCACAGCGAGTCCCCGGAGGCGCTGTTCGCGCACGTCGCCGGGTTGAAGGTGATCTCGCCGTCCAACGCCTCCGACGCCTACTGGATGCTCCAGCAGGCCATCGGCAGCGACGACCCGGTGATCTACTTCGAGCCCAAGCGCCGCTACCACGACAAGGGCGAGGTCGACACCTCGGCCATCCCCGGCCCCCTGCACACCGCCCGCGTGGTGCGGTCCGGCACCGACCTCACCCTCGCGGCCTACGGGCCCATGGTGAAGGTCACGCTGGACGCCGCCGCGGCCGCCGCCGAGGAGGGGAAGTCGCTGGAGGTCGTGGACCTGCGGTCGATGTCGCCGATCGACTTCGACACGCTCCAGCGGTCGGTCGAGCGGACCGGCAGGCTGGTCGTGGTGCATGAGGCACCGGTCTTCCTGGGGACCGGGTCGGAGATCGCCGCGCGCATCACCGAGCGGTGTTTCTACCACCTCCAGGCCCCGGTGCTGCGGGTCGGCGGCTATCACGCGCCGTACCCGCCCTCGCGGCTGGAGGACGAGTACCTGCCCGACCTGGACCGGGTGCTCGACGCCGTAGACCGTGCGTTGGCGTACTGAAGGGCTTGAGGAGATCGTGACGATGACCGCAGTCGAACAGCGCTTCCGTGAGTTCAAGATGCCCGACGTGGGCGAGGGACTGACCGAGGCCGAGATCCTCAAGTGGCTGGTGGCGCCGGGTGACACCGTGACCGACGGTCAGGTGGTCTGCGAGGTCGAGACCGCCAAGGCCGCGGTGGAGCTGCCCATCCCGTTCACCGGGGTGGTGCACGAGCTGCGCTTCGGCGAGGGCACCACCGTGGACGTGGGCACGGCGATCATCTCGGTGGACACCGACCCGGGCGCCGGAGACGCGCCCGCGGCCGCCGCCGCGCCGGAAGCCGCCGCCGAGGCCCCCGCCGAGGCCGAGCCGGAGGGGCGCCAGGCCAACCTGGTCGGCTACGGTGCCGCGCCCTCCTCCACCAAGCGCCGCCCGCGTAAGGCCCAGCCCGGCGCCCGGCGCCCGGCGGCCGAGGCCCCCGCGGCCCCGGCGCCCGCGCCCGCCCCCGCGGCTCCCGCCGCGCCGGTGCGCGCGGAGCCCGCGCCCGAGCTGAACGGGCACCCCGGAACCGCCCGCCCGCTGGCCAAGCCGCCGGTCCGCAAGCTCGCCAAGGACCTCGGCATCGACCTGGCGACGATCACCCCGTCCGGGCCGGGCGGGGTCATCACCCGCGAGGACGTCCACGCGGCCGTGGAAGCCCCCGCCACGGCCCCGGAGCCCGCCGCCGCGCCCGCCGCCCCGGTCACGGGCGCGCGGGACGCGCGGGAGCGCCGGGTGCCCGTCAAGGGCGTACGGAAGGCCACCGCGCAGGCGATGGTGGACAGCGCCTTCACGGCCCCGCATGTAACGGAGTTCGTGACCGTCGATGTCACCCGCACCATGAAGCTGGTCGCCGACCTCAAGCAGGACCCGGAGCTGGCCGGGCTGCGGGTGAACCCGCTGCTCCTGGTCGCCAAGGCGCTGCTGGTGGCCATCAAGCGCAACCCGGATGTCAACGCCTCCTGGGACGAGGACAGCCAGGAGATCGTCTACAAGGACTACGTCAACCTGGGCATCGCCGCCGCCACCCCGCGCGGTCTGATCGTCCCCAACATCAAGGACGCGGACGCCAAGACGCTCCCCCGGCTGGCCGAGGCCCTGGGCGACCTGGTGGCCACCGCCCGCGACGGCAAGACCAGCCCGGCGGCGATGACGGGCGGCACGGTGACGATCACCAACGTCGGCGTCTTCGGCATCGACACCGGTACCCCGATCCTCAACCGCGGGGAGTCGGCGATCCTCGCCTTCGGCGCGGTCAAGCTCCAGCCGTGGGTGCACAAGGGCGAGGTCAAGCCGCGCCAGGTGACGACCCTCGCGCTCTCCTTCGACCACCGCCTGGTCGACGGCGAGCTGGGCTCCAAGGTGCTCGCGGACGTCGCGGCCATCCTCGAACGCCCCAAGCGTCTGATCACCTGGGGTTAACCCGGAAGTACCCCCCGTCCGCGATGCGGACGGGGGGTACGCAGGCATACGTGTTGTATCTATGCTGTGCGCATCATGAGTCCCACCGATACGGTCACCAAGCCGCCGCCCGCCGCCGAACGCGTCTACACCCATGTCAAACAAGCCGTCCTGGAGCGCCGCTACGAGGGCGGCACGCTGCTGAGCGAGGGCGAGCTGGCCGAGGCCGTCGGGGTCTCCCGTACGCCGGTCCGTGAGGCCCTGCTGCGGCTGGAGGCCGAGGGGCTGCTGAAGCTCTACCCCAAGAAGGGCGCGCTGGTGCTGCCGGTCTCCGCCCAGGAGATCGCGGACGTGGTGGAGACCCGGCTGCTGGTCGAGCAGCACGCGGTGGCCAAGGCGGTACCGGCCGGGCCGCAGCTGCTGGCGCGGCTGGAGGAGCTCATGGAGGAGCAGAAGGGGCACGCGGCGACCGGCGACCTGGGCGCGTTCGCGGTCGCGGACCGCTGCTTCCACGCGGAGATCGTCCGGGCCGGAGGGAACACGATCCTGGCCCATCTGTACGACCAGCTGCGCGACCGGCAGCTGCGGATGGGCGTGGCCACCATGCACGCCGAGCCCGACCGGATCGCCAAGAACATCGCCGAGCACACCGAGATCCTGGAGGCGCTGCGCGCCGGGGACGCGGGCTCGGCGGCCGGGCTCGTCCAGCGCCACATCAGCTGGGTGAACACGCTCGCCCGGGGGGACGTGCGATGACCACGCCCCGATTGCCCGGGGACCCGCCCGGGGGACGGCGTGCCGTCGCCATCTGGGGTCTGGGTGTCGCCGTCTACTTCGTCGCCATCGTCTTCCGCACCAGCCTCGGCGTGGCCGGGATCGACGCCGCCGAGCGCTTCCACATCAACGCCTCGGCGCTGTCCACCTTCTCCGTGCTCCAGGTGCTGGTCTACGCGGGCATGCAGATACCGGTCGGGCTGATGGTCGACCGGCTCGGCACCCGCAAGGTGCTGGCGCTGGGGATCGTGCTGTTCACCGCCGGGCAATTCGGCTTCGCACTGTCCCACTCGTACACCATGGCGCTGGCCTCCCGGGCGGTGCTCGGCTGCGGTGACGCGATGACGTTCATCAGCGTGCTGCGGCTCGGCTCCCGCTGGTTCCCGGCCCGCCGGGTGCCGCTGGTCGGGCAGTTCGCCGGGCTGATCGGGATGGCCGGCAACCTGGTCTCCACGCTGGTGATCGCCCAGATCCTGCACAGCGTCGGCTGGACCCAGACCTTCGCGGGCAGCGCGGTCGCCGGAGTGGTCATCCTCGTCCTGGTGCTGCTCTTCCTCAAGGACCACCCGGAGGGGCACGAGCCGCCGCCCGTCGACCGGACGGGCGGGGGCTTCGTACGCCAGCAGCTCATGGACGCCTGGCGTGAGCCCGGCACCCGGCTGGGCATGTGGACGCACTTCACCACCCAGTTCCCCGCCATGGTCTTCCTGCTGCTGTGGGGGATGCCGTTCCTGGTGGAGGCGCAGGGGCTGTCCCGCGGAGCCGCCGGTGAGCTGCTGACGGTGGTGGTGCTGTCCAACATCGTGATCGGCCTGGTCTACGGGCAGGTCATCGCCCGCCACCACGCCGCCCGCGGCCCGCTGGCCTTCGGCACGGTCGGCG
The DNA here is from genome assembly GCF_040629205.1 of Streptomyces sp. NPDC005962. Taxonomy (NCBI): domain Bacteria; kingdom Bacillati; phylum Actinomycetota; class Actinomycetes; order Kitasatosporales; family Streptomycetaceae; genus Streptomyces; species Streptomyces sp. NPDC005962. Next base: position 176,762 of record NZ_JBEXVE010000005.1, read on the forward strand.
CGACCGCGCTGGTGTGGGGCACCGTGCTGTTCTGGCCCGGCGACCACGCACCGCTGTGGATGCTGGCCGTCATGTGCGTGGTGCTCGGCAGCTGCGGCCCCGCGTCGATGATCGGCTTCGACTTCGCCCGCCCCGCCAACCCGCCCGAGCGGACCGGGACCGCCTCCGGAATCGTCAACATGGGCGGATTCACGGCCTCGATGAGTACTCTGCTCGCCATCGGCGTACTCCTGGACATGACCGGTCAGGACTACAGCGTCGCCTTCGCCGTGGTGTTCGTGCTGGAGGCGTTCGGCATCTCCCAGATGCTGCGGCTGCGCGGCCGCGCGCACCGCCGGGAGCGCGAGCGCGTGGTCGCGAGCCGCGTCGAGGCGGTGCACGTACCGGCGTGAAGGCCCGTCAGGGGGTCACGGGGCTTACGGGGCTTACGGGGCTTACGGGGTGATCGCGAAGTTGGCCACGATGGCGTCGGCCAGCTGCTGGTCCCCTTCGACCTTCACCCGCTCGGCGACCGCCTCCGGCCGCACCCGGCCGCACGCGAGCCGTACGTACGTCTCCCAGTCCAGGGAGAGCGTGAGGGTCGGGCCCAGCGACACACTGCCGTCGATCGTGGCCCGGCCCTCCGCGTCCAGCCGCACGGTGCGCATGAACTCCATCGGGCCGTGCACATCGAAGACCACCGCCGACTGGGGCGCCGCGCCCGCGTCCTTGGCGACGACCCTCGGCAGCGCCGACAGCAGCACGTCCCGGCTGAGGTAGGCGCCCGGCGAGTCCAGGTTGCCCGGCTGGTTCAGCGCCCGCCGCAGATCCTGCTCGTGCACCCACACATCGAACGCCCGCCGGGTCAGCACCTCCTCCAGGCTCAGCTCGCTGCCGCCGGGCCAGCGCACCACGGTGTCCGGCGCGCGCTTCTCGTTGCGCAGCTGACGGGACCGCCGGATGACGGTGTACTCCAGCTCGGAGGTCATCTCGGGCGCCGTATGGCAGCGCCGCACGTCGACCTGGACTTCCATGTACCGCGACATCTCGCTGGTGACGTGGTACAGGTCGCGCGGCAGCGTATGGATCGGGCGCGGATCGCCGAGCAGCTCGCAGTCGAGGCCGATCACATGCGAGACGACGTCACGGACCGACCATCCCGGGCATTCGGTGGCGCGGTTCCATTCGCGCTCCGCGAGTGGATTCACCAACTCCGATATCGCGTCGATGGAATGCGTCCAGGCGTCGATGGAGGTCTGAAGGCTGGGATGGACGGTCACGGGACCCCTCGGGCGGTTGGTACGCGGGTTGGGTGCAGGTGTGTGGCTTCAAGTTACGCTGCCCACGCGCGCGAGGGCAGTGCTTCGAGTCCGATCGTAGGCCCGGAACGGCCGCTTGCCGCGTGCGCGCCGCGGCCGTTCGCGGACCCTTGAGCGCCGGACCGGGACGGACCGGGGCGAGCCGGTCGAACCGGCCCGCGGGAATGCGTTTCCCCCAGCTGATGTTGGATGGGGATATGGCTCCACGTGCACGCGTCCGCGCCCCCGAGCTGACCGGCCGGGGCGGCTGGCTCAACACCGGCGGAAAAGACCTCTCCCTCGCGGATCTGCGAGGCCGCGTCGTCATCCTCGACTTCTGGACGTTCTGCTGTGTGAACTGTCTGCACGTTCTGGACGAGCTGCGCGAGCTGGAGGAGAGGCACCGTGACACCGTCGTGATCGTCGGGGTGCACTCGCCGAAGTTCGTCCACGAGGCCGACCACCGGGCCGTCGTGGACGCCGTCGAGCGCTACGAGGTGCACCACCCGGTCCTGGACGACCCGGAGCTGGCCACCTGGAAGCAGTACGCGGTACGGGCCTGGCCCACCCTCGTCGTCATCGACCCCGAGGGGTACGTGGTCGCCCAGCACGCGGGCGAGGGCCACGCCCACGCCATCGAGACCCTGGTCGGGCAGCTGGAGACCGAGCACGCCGCCAAGGGCACGCTGCGCCGCGGCGACGGGCCGTACGTACCGCCGGAGCCGGTCCCCACCGAGCTGCGCTTCCCCGGCAAGGCGCTGCTGCTGCCCGGCGGCACCTTCCTGGTCTCCGACACCACCCGCCACCAGCTGGTCGAGCTGGCCGCCGACGGCGAGAGTGTGCTGCGGCGGATCGGCACGGGCGAGCGCGGGTTCGCCGACGGCCCGGCCGACCGGGCCCGGTTCAGCGAACCGCAGGGGCTCGCCGCGCTGCCCGACGGCACGGTGGCGGTCGCCGACACCGTCAACCACGCGCTGCGCCGCTTCGACCCCGCGACCGGTGAGACCACCACGCTCGCCGGGACCGGCCGCCAGTGGTGGCAGGGCTCGCCCGACGAGGGACCCGCCCGCGAGGTCGACCTGTCCTCCCCCTGGGACCTGGCCTGGTTCGACGGCCGCCTGTGGATCGCCATGGCGGGCGTGCACCAGCTGTGGACGTACGACCCGCAGGCCCAGACGGTCGCGGCCGCCGCCGGGACCACCAACGAGGGCCTGGTGGACGGGCCCGCCGACCAGGCGTGGTTCTCCCAGCCGTCCGGGCTCGCCGCGGCCGGGGACCGGCTGTGGATCGCCGACTCCGAGAGCTCCGCGGTGCGCTGGGTCGAGCGGGACGGCGACGGCTTCGCGGTCCGCACCGCCGTCGGCACCGGCCTCTTCGACTTCGGCCACCGGGACGGCGCCGCCGAGCAGGCCCTGCTCCAGCATCCGCTGGGCGTCACCGCGCTGCCCGACGGCTCGGTCGCCGTCGCCGACACCTACAACCACGCGCTGCGCCGCTACGACCCGGCCACCGGCGAGGTCTCCACGCTCGCCACGGATCTGCGCGAGCCGTCCGGCGCGGTCCTGGTCGACCAGGACATCGTGGTGGTGGAGTCCGCCCGGCACCGGCTGACCCGGCTGCGGCTGCCCGAGGAGGCCGTACGGGTCGAGGCGGTGGCCCACCGCACCCAGCGCGCGGCCACCGACATCGCCCCGGGCACGCTCCGGCTGGACGTGGTCTTCCAGGCGCCCGCGGGACAGAAGCTGGACACCCGCTACGGGCCCTCCACCCGGCTGCTGGTCAGCTCGACCCCGCCCGGGCTGCTGGCGGGCGGCGAGGGCGCGGGCACGGATCTGCGCCGGGACCTGGCCCTGGCCGAGGGGGTGACCGAGGGCGTGCTGCACGTCTCGGCGATGGCCGCGTCCTGCGACGACGATCCGGCTAACGAGTACCCGGCTTGCCATGTGCACCAGCAGGACTGGGGTGTTCCGGTCCGGGTCACCGAGGGCGGCGCGGCGCGGCTGCCGCTGGTGCTGGCCGGGCTGGACGAGGAGTCCTGACGCGCGGACGGTCAGTCGGGGCAGTTGGGGAGCGTCGTGTACTGCACCTGGTCATGATCGATCCGGATGGCCGGAATCCACATCCGCTCGCCGCCTCTTAAGACGCGGAACCACATGCTGCTGTGGCCGCCCGCCTCGTCGGTGACGGTGACGCCGTTGGCGATGCGGCAGTCGGCGTGCAGTACGTCGCCGTGGTAGGCCCGGCCCGTGATGTTGGCGGGGCGGTAGGCCATGTACGGGTCCTTGGCCAGGCCCAGGGCGCAGGTGCGGACGCGCTCGCCCCGGCAGTCCTTCTCGGCGTTGAAGACGGTGATCCGGGCGTTGCCCAGGGTCGGGGGCTCGTCGTCGCCGGACGACCGGAGGGCGAGGACGCCGACCGTGGTCCCGGCGAGGACGGCGACGGTGCCGACCGCCGCGAGCGTGAGCCGCAGCCGCCGCCGGGGCGGCCGGTCCCGCGTGCCCTCGGGCGGCGTGCCCTCGGCAGGCGGGGCGACGGGCTCGCCGCCGGGCTCCACCACCGGCCCGGTACCGGCCTCCGCGGCGGCCTCGTTGGCCCGGTGGAGCAGCTTCACCAGCTCGGGCAGCCGGTCCTCGGCGGTGAACGAGAGCTTGCCCCACTGGACCAGGAGCCGTTCGTCGGGGAGGCTCTGACCGCGCAGATAGCGGGAGAGCGAGGAGCGGCTCGCGGGCAGGCGCCCCTCCAGCTCCTTGAGGCTCAGGCCCAGTTCGCCGTGCATGTGGCGCAGTGCGGTCACGAATTCCCGCACCGGGCCGGACAGTTCCTCGGGAAGCGGGGCGAGCGGCTTGCGCCGTGGGTTCTCGGAATGATGCGGATGCGCTGGCACGCTTCCCATTGGAGCATGTGGATCATGAACATGACGAGCGACACGTCCACACCCCCGAGGTGGACGTGCCGCTCGTTACCGGAACCGGATCGCTTGCGGACCGGCCGGTGAATTACCGCATCAGTCCGTGAACTTCAGCGGTCGGTAGGGCTTGTACTCGCTGCCCGGCGCCAGGCCGTAGGTGCGGGTCGCGTGGTCCGTACCGAAGTCGCCGCGCTGCTCGTACGAGGTGTACGAGGTGTGGGCGTCGTTGTTCCACTTCTCGAACATCACCACGTGACGGGTGTTGTTGTCGCCGGCGGCGTCGATCAGCAGATCGCCCGGCTTGAGGTCGTTCACGGCGACCGGCTTGGTGATGCCGGAGCCGGTGAGACCCACGGTGTTGGTGCCGGGCGTCGGCAGGCCCAGCGCCATGGAGACGTAGCCCGAGCAGTCCTGGCGGTAGCCGTCCTTCCAGATCTTGGCCTGGCTGTACGGGACCCGGCCGCCGCCGTTGGCCGTGAGCCAGGTGGAGGCGCGCTGCAGCGCCTCGGCGCGGCTGCCGCCGGGCTGGGGCGGCTTCGGCGGCTGCGGACCGCCGTTCTGCACGGGGACGCCGGGCAGGGAGTCCTCCGGGATGTCCACCGCGAGGACGCTCAGGAAGCCGGTGACCGGCCCGGTGATGTGCGCCATGTACGTCGAGCAGGTGCTGCCCTCGCACGCCTTCTTGCCGGTGTTGACCTGGTAGTCGGCGGTGATCCGGTCGTGGCCCGCCACCTCCTTGTTGATCATGCCGACGGAGGGGCTGCCGGTGTCGGCGCTCTGGTGGACGACCCAGCGCGTGCCCCAGGTGGGGAAGTCGGCGGCGGCCGCCGCCTTCGTACCGAACTCCCCGCTGGTCGTCTTCAGCTTGAGGGCGGCGCCCCCGCCCTTCGCGGCCCCCGTGTCGCGGCTCAGGGCGTTCTTGTCGGCCGCTTGGGCGTTGCCCGCCTTCTCCGCCTTCGCGTCATGGCCTCCGGTGCCCCCGTCGCCCGAGCAGCCCACGAGTCCGGCGGCGCCGATGCCCGCCGCGGCGATCGTGGGGAGCACCTTGCGCCAGATGGTCCGGCGCCGGGCTGTTGTGGTGGAGTGCGTCATGTGTGAATCCCCCTGTGACGAAAGGGCGCCGACTGCCCGCCGGAGCCGCTCTGCCGAGGCCGCCGGGCCGATCCGCCGCGGTGACGGGAACCACTCTCGGCCGCAGGACAGGGGAGTTCGGGGGAGCTTTCGTCCCATGGGACGTCCCATCCCGTCACACCCCTTCGACCTGCGGGGACGCGCCCGGGGAGGGCCCGGTGCGGGACATGGGCGGCGGCGCCTCGGGACATGACGGGACAGCGGACGGACCGCCGACGGCAGGGGACGACAGCGGACGGCCCCCGCCTCGGAGGCGGGGGCCGTCGGGGACACGCAGCCGGGGGGAGTCGGCTACGGGTCCGTCTGGGGAAACCGTGGGGTGCTGATCACCAGGTGAGCGCGTCGGAGGCGGTGTTCTGCCAGTAGGTCACCTGGGCGGTGTTGTCGACGTACACCGAGCCGCCGGGCAGGTCCAGGGTCGTCTCGGCGTCGAGACCCTCCAGGGACACCCCGAGCTTGGACATCTTGGCGCCGCCCGCGTCCGGGTCGTCACCACGGGAGGTGGTGATGCCCGCGTAGGCGGACTCGCCGGGGGCCAGCGTGATGACGGACTGCGGCGTGGTCTCCCCGGCGGCCGGGGTGGCGGCCTGCGCGTCGTCGAAGCGGAGGATCGGGAAGCTGGGAACCTCGCAGTCCACTCCGGCCCGGTTGGTGAACTTCAGCAGCAGGTGGTTGATGGGCCGCTTGACGGAGTCGACGGTCACCATGGCCTTGTTGACGTCGCAGGTGCCGATCTCCCGCTCGGCGTCCGCCCCGGAGCCGCCGCCGTTCTGCGCGGCCGCGCCGCCGTTCTGCTGGGAGGCGCTTCCGGCCTGCTCGGCGGCGTCCTTCGTGCCGCCGTTCCCGCCGCTCTCCGAACCGCTGGCGCCGCCGGTGCCACTCTCGCCCCGGGCCCCGGCGTCCGCGCCGCCCTGGCTCGCCGGGGCGGTGGCCGCGGAGTCGGCCTTGCCGGAGCTCTTGGCCCCCGTGCCGTCGTTGTCGCCGCACGCGGTGAGCGTCAGGCCCGCGGCGACGACCGTCAGACCGGCGGCGACGGAGCGGATGGTGCGGGCGTGGCGGGCGAGGAAGGCGGCGTGCGACATGGTGGGTTCCCCCGGGGGTGAGGTGCGGCTGCTGTCCCGTGCTTTCCGGTACGACAATCAGCTTGTCCGGGGCCGCTGGCGTTCGGCTGCCGTGTGGCTGCCGAACGCTAACGCCTCACTAACGCCCCGTTTAACACCTCACTCAACCCCCGCTGTTCAGGACGGACCGGCTCCCTCCGGCGGCCCGCCCGAGCCCTCGCCGGACGTCCCGGCGCCCCGTCCGCCGTCGCCCTGGGCGAAGAGTTTCACCAGGTCACTCATGACGTAGCGGTTGGTGGCCTCCTCGTCCAGCAGATGCATCTCGGCGAGCCGTTCCAGGGAGTCCTGGATCAGATCGGGGTCCGCCCCGGACAGCGCCGCCGCCTCCGCGGTGTTGACCTCCCGGGCGAAACCCGCGCCGAGCACCCGCAGCAGCTGGGCGTCGTCCGCGGAGAGCCGGGCCACCGAGCTGCGCAGCGCGGCCGCCACTCCGGCGTCCTCCGCCGACAGCAGGGCCAGCCGCCGCCGTTCGTCGCGCAGCGCCGTGGCCAGCCGGGCCAGCCGCCACCGCGGCCGCGCCACCAGCTGGGCGGAGGCGGCGCGCAGCGCGAGCGGCAGCCCGTCGCACAGCGTCACCAGCTCCTGTGCGGCGGCCGGGTCCTCGGCGACCCGGTCGGGGCCGAGCAGCGCGCCGATCAGGGCTGCTCCGTCCTCGGGGCCGAGCGCGTGCAGCCGCACCGGGCGGGCGGAATCGGTGGCGATCAGCCCGTCCAGCCGGGACCGGCTGGTGACCAGCGTGGCGCAGTGCGGGCCGCCGGGCAGCAGCGGACGCACCTGGGCCGAGCTGCTCGCGTTGTCCAGCACCACCAGCAGCCGCCGCTGGGCCACCAGCGAGCGGTAGAGCGCCCCCGCGGCCTGCTCCGAGGGCGGTATCTGGTCGGCCGGGGTGCCCATGGCGAGCAGGAACTCGCGCAGTACGGCGGCCGGTTCCGCCTCCTCCCCGCCGCTGAAGCCGCGCAGATCGGCGAAGAGCCGCCCGTCGGGGAAGGCGGCGGCGTAGGCATGGCCCCAGTACACGGCCAGGCCCGTCTTGCCGACCCCGGCGGCCCCGGTGACGAGGGCGATGCCGCCCTCGGCGGGGAGCCCGGCGGGAGCGCCGCCGTACGACCGGTCCTGCCCGGCGCCGGGCAGCGCCAGCCGGGTCAGCTCGGCCAGTTCCGCGTCCCGGCCCAGGAACCCGGCGGGCGGCCGGGGCAGCAGCTCCGGCGCGGGGCCGGGCGCGGGGGCGCCGGAGGCCGCGGCGGGCGCCGGGGCCTCCCCGCCGCGCGGGTCGCGCGGAGTGTGCGGCTCGCGCGGGTCGTGGGAGGTACGCGGGTCGCGGGAGGTGCGCGGGTCGGGCGGCGGTTCCGCCGCGGGCTCCGCCCGCAGGATCTCCTGGTACGCGGAGTTCAGCCGCTGCCCCGGGTCGACGCCCAGGTCGTCGGCGAGCATCTCGCGGGTGCGGTGGAACCAGGCGATCGCGTCGGACTGCCGCCCGGTGCGGTACAGCACCAGCATCAGATCCGCGATGAGCCCCTCGCGCAGCGGATTGCCGAGGGCCGCCGGGTGCAGCACGCCCGCGGCCTTCTCGTACTCGCCGAGCGCTCCGTGCGCCCGGGCGAGGGCCTCCACGGCGGTCAGCCGCCGCTCCTCCAGGGCGTGCGCGGCCGCCGCGAACGGCGGGCTGGCCACCGTCCCGGTGAGTGCCGGGCCGCGCCACAGGGCGAGCGCCTGCCGCAGCATCGTCACGGCCTCGGCCGGGGCGGATTCGGGGTCGGCGCGGGCCACCAGGTCGTCGAAGCGCACGGTGTCCACCAGCGAGGCGGGCAGCCGGAGCAGATAGGCGGAGCTGTGGGTGGTCAGCTCCACGCCGTGCTCGTCGGCACCGCCCTCGGCGAGGGCCGCGCGCAGCCGGGAGACATGGCCCTGGATGACGGTACGGGCGTGGGCGGGCGGCTCGTCCTCCCACAGACCGGCCACCAACTGGTCGACCGAGACGGTCGAGTTGGGTCGCAGAAGCAGCATCGCGAGCACGCTGCGGCGCTTGGACGGTCCCAGCGGAAGCTCGACGGGGGCCGCCGCGGGGCCTGTGGTCACGGTCACCGGGCCCAGCAGGGAGAAGTGCAACTCAGCCCTCCAGAAAGGCGGTCAGCGCCTTGGCGAGCAGCCGCGGGTCCTGTGCCCCGCACAGTTCGCGGGCGGAATGCATGGACAGGATCGCGACGCCGATGTCGACGGTGGCGATGCCGTGCCGGGCGGCGGTGATCGGACCGATCGTGGTGCCGCACGGCATGGCGTTGTGGGAGACGAAGCTCTGCCAGGGCACGCCCGCGCGCTCGCAGGCGGCGACGAAGACGGCCCGCCCGGAGCCGTCGGTGGCGTACCGCTGGTTGACGTTGACTTTGAGGATGGGTCCTCCGTTGGGGCGCGGGTGGTGGCCCGGCTCATGGCGTTCGGCGTAGTTGGGGTGGACGGCGTGGCCGGTGTCGGAGGACAGGCAGACGGTGCCCGCGAAGGCCCGGGCCCGGTCCTCGTAACCGCCGCCGCGCGCGTAGACGGAACGTTCGAGCACATTACCCAGCAGCGGGCCGTCGGCGCCGGTGTCGGACTGGCTGCCGTTCTCCTCGTGGTCGAAGGCGGCCAGCACCGGGATGTACGGCAGCTCCGGGCGGGCCGCGACGGCGGTGAGCGCGGCCGTCCCGGCGTGCACGGAGAGCAGGTTGTCCATCCGGGGCCCGGCGACCAGCTCACGGTCCCGGCCGAGGTAGGCGGGCGGCTCGACGCTGTGGACCATCAGGTCCCAGCCGGTCACGTCCTCGGCGGCCACCCCGGTCTCCTCGGCGACGAACCGGATGAGGTCGCCCTCCTCGGCGCTGCCGAGTCCCCACACCGGCGTCATATGGCGCTGCTTGTCGAGCTTGAGGCCGTCGGCGTTGACGGACCGGTCGAGGTGCACGGCGAGCTGCGGCACGCGCAGCAGGGGTCTGTCGACGGTGACGAGACGGCTGGAGCCGTCCCGCAGGGTGATCCGGCCGGAGAGCCCGAGATCACGGTCGAGCCAGGTGTTGAGGAGGGCGCCGCCGTAGATCTCCACGGCGATCTGCCGCCAGCCGTGGGCCCCGGTGTCCGGGATCGGCTTGACGCGCAGATTGGGAGAGTCGGTATGAGCGCCCACAATCCGGTACGGAGTGGACGGGCTCGCGTCCTCCGGCACGTACCAGGCGATGATCGCGCCGCCCCGCAGTACATAGCGCCCGCCCGCCGCGCCGTCCCAGGCCGCCGTCTCCTCGGCCTGCCGGAAACCCGCCTCTTCCAGGCGCTCCGCCGTGTTCGCCACCGCGTGGTACGGCGAAGGGCTGGCGCGAAGGAAGGACATCAGGTCATCGGTATGGCCGCGGTCGATGCCGGGGTGTGCGCTCATGTCATCAGCATAGATTCGGGACCGCCCGGCCCGTCGGGGTGTCATGTCCCCAAGGATGGGATCGTGATGAGGGCCCATCCGTGGGGTCCCGTTGATCCAATCTGATGAAAGCACGTCAGGGCGGCGGTATAAAACTCGCGTATCGGACGATAGTCCCCTTAACCGCTCACCAACGCACCCAAGGGGACAGCGGATGCGCGTTCTTCAACACCTCCTCGTCATTCTGGGGTCGCTGCTGCTGCTGTGCGGCGCGGGTCCGGCCGTGGCGCACACCGCCGGGCTGCGCCCCGCCGGACAGCTGCCCGCCCCGGCACCTGCTCCCACGCCCGTACTTGACGCGGCGGCGACGGAGGACGGGGGCGAAACCGGTGCCAAGGGCCACCCGCCCTGTCCGACTACCGACCGCACCGGGGGAACCAATTCCGCACCTACCCAGCCCTTCCAGCGGTACCACAAGGGCGACTGGCGGCTGGGTCCCGCCGCACTGCCGCGCACGGGCGCGATCGGCCGGATGCTCAAGGGCTACGAGCGGCTGGACGGCCTGTCCGCCCCGGCCTTCCTGAAGTGCTACTGGAACGAGCAGACCGGCGGCTGGTGGTATCCGTACCCGGACGGCTGGGTGCTGCTGAACGGCGTACCGCTCAAGACCACCATCACGCTGAAGGCGGGTCAGAAGGTCGATCTCTTCGGGAGCGGCTTCGGTCACTTCCTCGCCCCGGCGGGCACCCCGTACGCGGAACGGGCGCTGCCGCCGAGCAGCCTGAACACCTACGACCCGGCGCACCCGTACGGCTATCACCTCTACGAGGTCACCAAGCCGTTCCTGGTGGACGCGGGGCCCCTCAGAGCCTGGTTCGGCCAGCCGGGCAACGGGCTGCGGTATCTGACCGGGCCGTCGATCCCTCAGCTTGTTGCCGCGGGTAACCTGCGGCCGCTGAACTGACCGCGCATCCTGGTGCCGTGGACAGAACGGAACTCGTCCGGGTGCTGCGCGCCGAGCAGGTCCCGGACGCTTTGTACGACATTCCCGGCGCGGCCGACAGCGAAGTCCGGCCGGACGCCTACTACTTCCTGCGGCCCGCGCCGGACGGCGGCTGGGTGACCGGGCTGTGGGAGCGCTCGGTGGACAGGGACGTCAGCCGCTTCGCCTCCGAGGACGAGGCGTGCCGGGACCTGCTGGCCAGGCTGCGGGCCCGGCCGCGTCCGCCCGGAGCGGGGCAGGAGACGGTCGAGGAGCTGCTGGCGCAGGGCGAGGAGCTGCGGCGCCAGGCGCGTGAGGAGGTGGAGCGGGCCCTGCGGGAGCATCCGCCGGATAGCCAGGCCTGACGCCTGAGCGGTCTGACGAGGAGGCCGGACAGGCGGGAGCCGGCCGCCCCCCGGTGAAGGAGAGGGGCGACCGGCTCCCGGGTCTGTGGAGGCGAGGGCCCTAGAAGGCGGCCTCGTCCAGGTCCATCAGCTCCTTGGTGACGGACTCGGCCAGCGCGCGCTGCACCGAGACGCCCGGCAGCACCTCGTCGGCGAAGAACTTCGCGGCCGCGATCTTGCCCTCGTAGAACGGCACGTCCTTCGCGGTGGCCCCGCCCCGCTTCTCCGCGGCCACGGCCGCGCCGCGCAGCAGGAGGTAGCCGAGCACCACGTCGCCGGAGGCGAGCAGCAGCCGGGTGGCGTTGAGGCCGACCTTGTAGATGGAGCTGACGTCCTGCTCGGTGGCCGAGAGGTCGGTGAGCATGGCGCCCACGATGCCCTCCAGGTCGACCGCGGCCTGGGCGAGCCGGTCGCGGGCCGGGGCCAGCTCCTCGCCGCCGGCGGCCTCCGCCAGGAACTTCTTGATCTCCTCGGAGAGGACGGTCAGCGCCTGGCCCTGGTCCCGGACGATCTTGCGGAAGAAGAAGTCCTGGCCCTGGATGGCGGTGGTGCCCTCGTAGAGGGTGTCGATCTTGGCGTCCCGGATGTACTGCTCCAGCGGGTACTCCTGGAGGTAGCCGGAGCCGCCGATGGTCTGCAGGGACTGCGCCAGCTGCTCGTACGCCTTCTCCGAGCCGTAGCCCTTGACGATCGGCAGCAGCAGGTCGTTGAGGCGGCTCTCGGCCGAGGCGTCCTCGCCCGCGGCCTCCTTGACCAGGATCTCGTCCTGGACGGAGGCGGTGTAGAGGACGAGCGTGCGCAGGCCCTCCGCGTACGCCTTCTGCGTCATGAGCGAGCGGCGCACGTCCGGGTGGTGGGTGATGGTGACGCGCGGGGCGGCCTTGTCGGTGAAGGCCGCCAGGTCCGGGCCCTGGACGCGCTCCTTGGCGTACTCCAGCGCGTTGAGGTAGCCGGTGGAGAGGGTGGCCATGGCCTTCGTGCCGACCATCATCCGGGCGAACTCGATGATCTTGAACATCTGGCGGATGCCGTCGTGCTTCTCGCCCAGCAGCCAGCCCTTGGCCGGGGCGTTGGCGCCGAAGGTCAGCTCGCAGGTGTTGGAGACGCGCAGACCCATCTTGTGCTCGACGTTGGTCGCGTAGACGCCATTGCGCTCGCCCAGCTCGCCGCTGTCCCAGTCGAAGTCGTACTTGGGGACGACGAAGAGGGACAGTCCCTTGGTGCCGGGTCCTGAGCCCTCGGGGCGGGCCAGCACGAAGTGGATGATGTTGTCGGAGACGTCGTGCTCACCGGAGGTGATGAACCGCTTCACGCCCTCGATGTGCCAGGTGCCGTCCTCCTGCCGGACCGCCTTGGCGCGGCCGGCGCCCACGTCCGAGCCCGCGTCGGGCTCGGTCAGCACCATGGTGGAGCCCCACTGCCTGTCCACCATCAGCTGCGCGATCTTCAGCTGCTCCTCGGTGCCCTCGTCGTGCAGCACCCCGGCGAAGGCCGGGCCGGAGGCGTACATCCAGATCGGGGTGTTGGCGCCGAGGATCGTCTCGGCCGAGGCCCAGAGCAGGGAGCGCGGGCAGGAGGTGCCGCCGAGGCTCTCCGGAACCCCGAGCCGCCACCACTCGGCGTCCATGTACGCCTGGAAGCTCTTCTTGAACGACTCGGGCAGCGGCGCCGTGTTCGTCTTCGGGTCGAAGACCGGCGGATTGCGGTCCGAGTCGGCGTAGGAGGCGGCCAGCTCGTTCTCCGAGAGCCGGGTTATCTCGGAGAGCACGCTCTTGGCGGTCTCGATGTCCATCTCCGCGAACGGGCCGGTGCCGTACAGCTTGTCGCGGCCGAGCACCTCGAAGAGGTTGAACTCGATGTCGCGGAGATTCGACTTGTAGTGCCCCATGGCGACGGCTCCGTATGGCTCGGGAGAGGCAGGGACCTCTTCTTGGCGCGGTATCGATCAGCAGTCCGGCGCGGTCTATCCGGTGTCGCCATGATGCTACCCGTGGGTAATAAAGGGCAACCCTCAACCGCCCAACTGTGACTCAGTACGCTTCAGTCCATGTACGGCTACGACCAGAACGCGAGCGCAGGGCAGGGTTACGCCGCACCGCCGCCTCCGCCGCAACAGCAGCCGCATGCGTCACACCACTCACAGCCGGGGCCCGGCTACGGTGGGCAGCCGCTGTACCCCGAGCCCTCGCCGCCGTCCCTGGCGGACGCGGTGCGCGCCTTCACCACGGGCTCCATGGCGGCCGAGGACTTCCAGCAGATCTTCGCGGCCTCCAAGGTCTACTGTCCGCGCGGTGACAACCCGGGCTTCCTCGCGCTGCACAACACCCAGCAGCCGGTGATCCCGATGTTCACCTCGCTCAAGGAGCTGCGGCGGTACGCGGGCAAGGAGTCCAAGTACTTCGTGATCACCGGCGCCGAGGTGATCGACCTGCTGCCGACCGGCTATGGCTTCGTCCTCGACATGGAGGGTGAGCACCGCATGGTCTTCGACGCGAAGGCGGTGGAGCAGATGGTCGACTTCGCGATGCGGCGCATGTACGGCTGAGGAGTCCCCCGGGTTCCTCGCGCCCCACACGCCCCTCGTGTCCCGCTAGAGCGGGAATAGGGCCCCTCTTGCGAGTCGTTCAGCCTTCAATTAAGTTGAATGGTGAACGACCGAGGAGGCCGTCATGCCCGCAGTGACCGTAGACAACCCCCTGACCCTTCCCCGGGTCGCCGCGCCCGCCGAGGCGCGCCCCCGCCCGGCGCTCGGCGTCACCACCGCGCCCAGCGGCTTCGAGGGCGAGGGATTCCCGGTGCGGCGCGCCTTCGCCGGTATCGACTACCAGCACCTCGACCCGTTCATCATGATGGATCAGATGGGCGAGGTGGAGTACGCGCCGGGCGAGCCCAAGGGCACCCCCTGGCACCCCCACCGCGGCTTCGAGACCGTGACGTACCTCATCGACGGCACCTTCGTGCACCAGGACTCGCACGGTGGCGGCGGCACGATCAACGACGGCGACACCCAGTGGATGACCGCGGGCTCCGGGCTGCTCCACATCGAGGCCCCGCCGGAGTCCCTGGTCATGTCCGGGGGCCTCTTCCACGGGCTCCAGCTGTGGGTGAACCTGCCGAGCGGCGACAAGATGATGGCGCCGCGCTACCAGGACATCGGCGGCGCCAAGGTCAAGCTGCTCACCTCGGCCGACGGCGGCGCGCTGCTGCGGCTGATAGCGGGCGACATCGACGGCCACCAGGGTCCGGGCGTCACCCACACCCCGATCACCATGCTGCACGTCTCCCTGAACCCCGGCGCCGAGCTGACCCTGCCGTGGCGCGCCGACTTCAACGCCCTCGCGTACGGGCTCGCCGGGCGCGGCACCGCGGGCGCCGAGCAGCGGCCGTTCCGCACCGGGCAGACGGTGGTCTTCGGCGAGGGCGACGCGCTGACGATACGGGCGGACGCGGCGCAGGAGTCGCGCAGCCCCAACTTCGAGGTGGTGCTGCTCGGCGGGCAGCCGATCCGCGAGCCGATGACGCACTACGGCCCGTTCGTGATGAACACCCACGCCGAACTGGCCCAGGCCTTCGAGGACTTCCGAGCCGGAAAGCTCGGAACGATCCCGGCCGACGCCGAGTAGGCCGGGGGCGGGCGCCGTCCCGGCCCGGGCGCCCGGGCCCCGGTCGCGCCCCGGCGGCCTGCGGCGGGGCCTTCCCGGCCTGCTCGTCCGGTGCCCCGGGGAAGGCCCTGCTGATATGAGCGCGCCCTGTGCCCCGCGGCTCCGCGCGGCTGACGTGCCGGGCCGCCGTCCCGGGCCCGGCGCCTCGGCCCGAACGGCCCGGGCCGGACAACCCGGCGGCGCCGCACCCGCGGCGGACGGCGCGGCAGCGGCGGGCCGGGGCGTGCCGGATCTCTCCCGGTAAGGGGTGCACCGGCCGGTGGCCCGGGGCGGGCCCGGACGATGTGGCCGGGGCTTGTCGCGGCGGGTGCCCGGCGGTGGGGCTACGGCTCCGGCGGGCGTTCGTGGAGTTCGTACCAGATGCATTTGCCGTCGCCTCGGGGGTCGACGCCCCAGGCGTCGGCCAGCATCTCCATCAGCATCAGCCCCCGCCCCGACGAGGCGAGTTCGCCGGGGCGGCGGCGGTGCGGCAGTTCGTCGCTGCCGTCCGCGACGTCGAGCCGCAGCCGCCTCGACCCGCGCCGCCCGCTGACCTCGGCGACCAGCAGGGCGTCCCCGTCGGTGTGCACCAGGACGTTGGTGACCATCTCGGAGAGCAGCAGGACCGCCGACTCGACCTGGTCCGGGTCCGCCCAGTCGTGCAGCATGTCGCGCAGCTGATGGCGGGCGCCCGCTATCCGCTCCGGCTCGGCCTGGGCGAGGGTGATCGCGGTACGCCGCACCGGCGCCGAACCGGGTCCGACCAGGCACACCTCCGCGTCCCGGCGGATCAGCAGCAGGGCTATGTCGTCCTCGCGGCGGTCGGCGAGCGGGCCGGTGGTGTGGTGCGAGGGCGGCCCGTGCACGGCCTGTACCAGGGCCTCGGCGAGCGCCTCCAGGTCATGGGGGCCGTCGGTCGCGGTGGCCGGGTGCTCCAAGACCGACCGGATGCGGTCCCAGCCGGTCTCCAGGTCGTGGCCGCCGGTCTCGATGAGTCCGTCGGTGCACATCAGCAGCGTCTCGCCGGGCTCCAGCACCACCCGGGTGGTGGGGTAGTCGCCCTCCGGGTCGATGCCCAGCGGCAGCCCGCCCGCGGTGGGGCGGAGCATCATCGTGCCGTCGGCCAGCCGGACCGCCGGGTCCGGATGGCCCGCGCGGGCGATGTCCAGGGTGCCCGCGACCGGATCGACCTCCATGTAGAGGCAGGTCGCGAACCGGGGGTCGTTCGCCCCGTCCCCGCCGGGGTCGGCGAGCCCGCACAGGAAGCGGGAGGCGCGGGCGAGCACCGCGTCCGGGTGGTGGCCCTCGGAGGCGTACGCCCGGACCGCGATCCGCAGCTGCCCCATGATCCCGGCGGCCCGGACGTCATGCCCCTGGACGTCGCCGATCACCAGGGCGGTGCGCCCCGAGGGCAGCGCGATCACGTCGTACCAGTCGCCGCCGACCTGGAGCCCGCCGCCGGTCGGTACGTACCGCGCGGCCACGGTGAGGCCGGGGATGTCGGGCTTGGCGGCGGGCAGCATGGAGCGCTGGAGGCCGTCGGACAGCTCGCGCTCGGTCTCCTGGAGGGCGGCCCGGGACAGCGCCTGGGCGAGCATCCGGGCGATCGTGGTGAGCACCGAGCGCTCGTCGGGCGAGAACGCGACCGGGTGGGCGAAACCGGCCATCCACGCGCCGATGGTGCGGCCCGCGACGATCAGCGGCAGAAAGGCCCAGGAGCGGCGCTTGAGCGGCCGCATCCGCTGCCAGGCGGCGGGGAACCGGCCGCGGTACTCCTCCGGCGAGGGCAGGTAGACGGCCCGGCCGGTACGGACCACCTCGGCCGCCGGATGGTCGGTGGCCGAGGGCATGTTTGCGGAGGGGTGCTCGGTGTCCAGCCGGTGCCCGTGGTGGCCGATGAGCGATATCCGGTCACCTTTGACGCCGAAGACGGCGAGCCCGTCCGGCGAGAAGCCGGGCATGGACAGCCCCGCGGCCACCCGCAGCACCTCGGCGGTGGACATCGCCTCGGCCAGCGCCCGCCCCGCGTCCAGCAGGAACGCCTCGCGGTTGCGCCGCCAGTCGCCGGTGACCGGGGTGCCGCCCGCGGTGGTGCCGGGCAGCGGCTCGGCGACCTCCTGGAGCGTGCCGAGCAGCAGACGGCCCTCCGGGTCGTCGGGGTGGGCGACGGGCCGGGACCGGGTGCGCACGGTCCGCAGCACCCTGCCCTTCTCGTCCACGATGCGCAGCCGCGCCTCGGCAAGGGTTCCCTCGGCCTCCGCCAGCATCACGATGGACTGGATCTCCAGCCAGTCCGCCGGGTGGAAGCAGGCCCGGGCGGCGGCCTCGGGGAGCGTGACCGCCTCGGCGGGCAGGCCCACCAGGCGGGCCGCCTCGGCGTCATAGGAGACGGCGCCCAAGACGCTGTCCCACCGCCACAGGCCGGTCGCTATGGCGGCCAGCAGATCCTCGGTGCGCATTGCGCTACCTTATGGGCATTTTCCGCGCGCTTACCAGTGAGGGTCACGCCGCCGGTAGTCTTGGCCGGAAGCTTTAAGAGGGTACGCAATACTCACGACCAGACGACTTGGATGAATGATGCATCGGTACCGGTCCCACACCTGTGGCCAGCTCCGCGCCGCTGACGTCGACACCGACGTACGGCTCTCCGGCTGGCTGCACAATCGACGGAACCTGGGCGGCATCCTCTTCATCGATCTGCGCGACCACTACGGCCTGGTGCAGCTCGTCGTCCGGCCCGACACCGCCGCCAACGAGAAGCTCAGCTCGATCTCCAAGGAGAGCGTCGTCCGGATCGACGGCCGGGTGATCGCCCGCGGCGCCGACAACGTCAACCCCGAGCTGCCGACCGGCGAGATCGAGGTCGAGGTCGCCGACGTCGAGGTGCTCGGCGCGGCCGACCCGCTGCCCTTCACCGTCTACCCCGAGGACGGGGTCGGCGAGGAGCGGCGTCTTGAGCACCGCTTCCTGGACCTGCGCCGGGAGCGGATGCACCGCAACATCATGCTGCGCTCCGCCGTGATCTCCGCGATCCGGCAGAAGATGACCGCGCAGGGCTTCAACGAGATGGCGACCCCGATCCTGTCCGCCACCTCCCCCGAGGGCGCGCGCGACTTCCTGGTCCCCTCCCGGCTGCACGCGGGCCGGTTCTACGCCCTGCCGCAGGCCCCGCAGCAGTTCAAGCAGCTGCTGATGATCGCGGGCTTCGACCGCTACTTCCAGATCGCGCCCTGCTTCCGCGACGAGGACGCCCGCGCCGACCGCTCGCCGGGCGAGTTCTACCAGCTCGACGTCGAGATGAGCTTCGTCGAGCAGGAGGACGTCTTCGAGGTCATCGAGAAGGTGATGACCGAGCTGTTCGAGGAGTTCGGCAACGGACGCCACGTCACCTCGCCGTTCCCGCGCATTCCGTTCCGCCAGGCCATGCTGAAGTACGGCTCCGACAAGCCCGATCTGCGCGCCAAGCTCGAACTGGTCGACGTCAGCCAGGTCTTCGCGGGCTCCGGTTTCAAGGCGTTCGCCGACAAGCATGTGCGCGCGCTGGCCGTGCCGGACACCGCCGAGCAGCCCCGCAAGTTCTTCGACCAGCTCGGCGAGTTCGCGGTGGAGCAGGGCGCCAAGGGGCTGGCCTGGGTCCGGATCGGCGAGGACTCCAAGCTGACCGGGCCGATCGCCAAGTTCCTCACCGACGAGGACGTCGAGAAGCTGATCGCCGAGGTCGAGGGCAAGCCCGGCACGTCGGTCTTCTTCGGCGCGGGCGACTTCGACGAGGTCTCCAAGATCATGGGCGCGGTGCGGGTCGAGGCCGCCAAGCGGACCGGCCACTTCGAGGAGAACGTCTTCCGGTTCTGCTGGATCGTGGACTTCCCGATGTTCGAGCGGAACGAGGACACCGGCGAGATCGAGTTCTCCCACAACCCGTTCTCCATGCCGCAGGGCGGTCTGGACGCGCTGGAGAACCGGGACCCGCTGGACATCCTGGCGTGGCAGTACGACATCGTCTGCAACGGCACCGAGCTGTCGTCCGGCGCCATCCGGAACCACGAGCCGGACGTGATGTTCAAGGCGTTCGAGATCGCGGGGTACTCCCGGGAGGACGTCGAGCGGGAATTCGGCGGCATGCTGCGCGCGTTCCACTTCGGTGCACCGCCGCACGGTGGCATCGCCCCCGGCGTCGACCGCATGGTGATGCTGCTCGCCGACGAGCCGAACATCCGCGAGACCATCTCCTTCCCGCTCAACGGCAACGCCCAGGACCTGCTGATGGGCGCGCCCAGCGAGGTGGACGAGGCCCGGCTGCGGGAGCTGCACCTGTCGGTGCGCAAGCCGCAGATCAAGCAGGCCGAGAAGACCGAGAAGACTGGCAAGGCCGAGGGCGCCGAGAAGGCTGAGAAGCCGGTCGACGGGAAAGACGCCGAGTAACGGCGCGGACGGGATGGGAGATCCGTGCCCGGTGTGCATCCAGGGGCGGAGGACACAGTGAGGGTACGGATTCCGGCCGTGGCCACGGCGCTGCTCATCGCGGCGCTCGCGGGCTGCGCGGGTCCCGGGGACGGGTCCCGTAAGCACGCTACGGACGCCAGGGGCACCGCGGACGCCAAGGCGCCCGCGGGCCGCTCCGGCGCGGTGGGCGCGCCCACGGGCACGCACAGCCCGGCCGGGCGGCCCGCCCCCGCCGAGCGGCCGGGCGATCTGCCCGGGCTCGGGCCGCGCACCCGCGCCGAGGTGCCCCGGGACGCCGAGCAGGTCGTGGTCGTCACCGGCGGCGGCCGTGACGCGACCCGTTCCACCGTCGTGCTCTACGAGCGGTCCACGGCGAGCGGGAAGACCGGCGACCGGGAGGGCGACGGGGGCGGCGGCACCGCCTGGCGGGCGGGCCCCTCCTGGAAGGCGCACAACGCCGCCCGCGGCTGGACCGACCACCACCGGCAGGGCGACCTCCGCTCCCCGGCCGGCGTCTTCCGCCTGACCGACGCGGGCGGGAAGCTGCCCGATCCGGGCACCCGGCTCAGCTACGACCACGCCGTCCAGGGCTTCACGATCAGCGGCACCGGTGCCGAGGGCGAGCCGCTGGCCGGGGCCTTCGACTACGTCGTGGCGATCGACTACAACCGGAAGGCCGGGACCTCCCCGCGCGACTGGACCAGGCCGCTGGGCGCGGACCGGGGCGGCGGCATCTGGTTCCACGTCGACCACGACGGGCCCACCCAGGGCTGTATCAGCCTCTCCAGGGCGCATATGCGGACGCTGCTGCGCACCCTCGACCCCGCCCGCCACCCGGTCGTGGTGATGGGGCCCGCGGACTCGTTGGCCGACTGACTTTGGCTCGTTGACGCCGTTCCCACAGGCATTCACAGCAAGCACCCATGCGCTTGCCAGGTTGCGGCCCTAGCGTCCCCTGCCATGACCGAACCCCAGAAGAACACCCCCGTCGCCGAACGGGACATGACGAGGCGTCGGGTCGTCGTGGCGGGCGGCGCCGCGGTCGCGGCAGCCGGTTTGGGCACCGTCGCCGCCACCTCCGCCTCGGCCTCCCCTGACGGCTCCTCCGCCGCCACCCCCTCGGCGTCGGCCTCCTCCCCGTCCCAGGAGGTCTGCTACCGGCTCACCTCGGAGACCACCGAGGGCCCGTACTACATCGACGCCGACAAGATCAGAAAGAACATCACGGAGGGCAAGGCGGGCATCCCGATGACCCTCCGGCTCAAACTGATCGACTCCGAGACCTGCAAACCCCTCGCCAAGGCCGCCGTCGACATCTGGCACTGCGACGCGCTCGGGCTGTACTCCGGCTACGAGGACTCCAGCAGCGGCGGCGGCACCCCGCCCACCGGAGCCCCGCCCACCGGCACCCCGACCGATACGCCGACCGGCGAGCCCACCGGTACGCCCCCCACCGGTGGTCCGCCCGGCGGCGGAGGCGGCCACCAGGACCCGACCGACGACAAGCGGTATCTGCGCGGCACCCAGCTCACCGACCGGCACGGGTTCGTCGAGTTCACCACCGTCTTCCCTGGCTGGTACCGGGGCCGGTGCGTGCACATCCACGCCAAGGTGCACGTGGGCGGCAAGCTGACCGACTCCGGCTACGAGGGCGGCCACGCCTGCCACACCGGACAGCTCTTCTTCGCCGAGGAGGCCGTGCTCGCCTCCGCCGAGGTGGCGCCGTACAGCACCAGCACCACCCCGCGCACCACCCTCGACGAGGACGGCATCTACCCCGGCAACGGGGCCGAGGGCGGTCTGCTGAAGCTCCAGTACCGCAAGGGGAAGATCGCCAAGGGCGTCGTCGGCTCGCTGACCCTCGGGGTCGACCCCGACGCGACGAACGAGGGCACCGGCATGTGACGAACGGCCCCCGGGGAGCTCGTGGGGGGCTCTCCGGGGGTTCCGCGCCCCGGTCGGCACGGCGATCAGCACATGGATCAGCGAGTTGATCAGCGCGGGAAGAGGTCGGTCCGCCGGTCCACACCGCAGGGCGCGCCCCGCTCCGCGCGGGCGGCCCGGTGCACGGCGCGCAGCAGCCGTCTGGGCGTGGTGCGGTGCTGCCACAGCACCGCCCGTACGCCGTACTCCATCACCGTCAGCAGCTCCGCCTCGCGCAGCTCGCCCGCGACCAGCACCACCCGCTGCCGCCCGCCGCGCACCAGGTGGCGCAGCTCGGCCCCGGCGCGGGCGTCGAGGCGTTCGGCGAGCATGACGGCCACCGTGCCGGTCCGGCGCGTCAGCTCGACGCTGGGCTGCTGCTGCAGATGGCGGACGACCCCGGCCCGCGCGAGCGGGTCGGGGCCGTGGACCGACACCGTGACACCTGGGTCCGGCACTGGGTTCCTCGACTTCCCTGTGGAGATTTCCTCCACAGGGTCATCGCGCGGGCTAAACGTACGGTTGCCGATCGATCGACGCCGCCGCCGGTTACTTCGCCTTGGGCTCGGTGGGCTCCGCGGCCGCCACCGGCTCCTCCGTGCCGCCGAAGCGCTCCCGGTAGGACTCCAGGTCCTCCTCGGTGATCTTCGCGAAGAGCACCGGCGGGACGCGGAAGGCCGTGCCCGCCGGGACCGAGGCCAGCGCCCTGGCCTCCCCCTGGCCGACCCACCGCGCGGTGTCCCCCTCCAGCGCGAACGCCGACCGCATGGCCGCCGCCGACGCCGGGATGAACGGCTCCGAGACGATCGCGTAGAGGTGGATCAGGTTCATCGCCGTACGGAGTGTGAGCGCCGCCGCCTCCGGGTCGGACTTGATCTCCAGCCAGGGGGCCTTCTCCTCCAGGTAGGAGTTGCCCGCGCTCCACAGGGCGCGCAGCGCCGCCGCCGCCTTGCGGAACTGGAGCGTGTCCATGTGCTCCTCGTACTCCGCCAGCAGCCGTGCGATCTCCTCGCCGAGGTGCTCCTCGGCCTCCCCGGCGGCCTTCCCGGCCGGGACCTCGTCGCCGAACCGCTTACGGGAGAACGACAGCACCCGGTTGACGAAGTTGCCGAGGGTGTCCGCCAGGTCCTTGTTGACCGTGGCGGTGAAGTGCTCCCAGGTGAAGGAGGTGTCGTCGGACTCGGGCGCGTTCGCCATCAGGAAGTAGCGCCAGTAGTCGGCGGGCAGCACCTCCAGCGCGGCGTCCGTGAAGACCCCGCGCTTCTGCGACGTGGAGAACTTGCCGCCGTAGTACGTCAGCCAGTTGAAGGCCTTGACGAAGTCGACCTTCTTCCAGACGTCCCGGGTGCCGAGCAGGGTGGCCGGGAACATCACCGTGTGGAACGGGACGTTGTCCTTCGCCATGAACTCGGTGTAGCGGACGGTGGTGTCCACGTCGTACCACCACGACTTCCAGTCGCGGTTGGCCGGGTCCAGGTCCGCCCACTCCTTCGTCGCGCCGATGTACTCGATCGGGGCGTCGAACCAGACGTAGAAGACCTTGCCCTCGGCCGCCAGCTCCGGCCAGGTGTCCGCCGGGACCGGAACGCCCCAGTCCAGGTCGCGGGTGATCGCGCGGTCCTGGAGCCCCTCCGTCAGCCACTTGCGGGCGATGGAGGAGGCGAGCGTCGGCCACTGCTTGCCGTGCTCCTCGACCCAGGCGCCGACCTCGTCGGCCAGCTTCGACTGGAGCAGGAACAGGTGCTTGGTCTCCCGGACCTCCAGATCGCTGCTGCCGCTGATCGCGGAGCGGGCGTCGATGAGGTCGGTCGGGTCCAGCACCCGGGTGCAGTTCTCGCACTGGTCGCCGCGGGCGCGGTCGTAACCGCAGTGCGGGCAGGTGCCCTCGATGTAGCGGTCGGGCAGGAAACGGCCGTCGGTGATCGAGTACACCTGCCGGATCGACCGCTCCTCGATGAAGCCGTTCGTCTTCAGCTCGCGCGCGATCCGCTGGGTGATCTCGACGTTCTGCGGGGACGAGCTGCGGCCGAAGTAGTCGAAGGCCAGGCCGAAGCCGTCGTAGATCGCCTTCTGCGCCTCATGCTGCTGCGCGCAGAACACGTCCACCGGCAACCCCGCCTCCTTGGCGGCCAGCTCGGCCGGGGTGCCGTGCTCGTCCGTCGCGCAGATGTACAGCACGTCGTGGCCGCGCTGGCGCATATAGCGGGAGTAGACGTCGGCCGGGAGCATGGACCCCACCATGTTGCCCAGGTGCTTGATCCCGTTGATGTAGGGAAGGGCGCTGGTGATGAGGTGTCGAGCCATTGCAGGCTGCTCCCAAGTCGGTACGGTGGGTGACTTCCGGCCCGCTGCGCAGAGCGCGGCGGCCGCCCATATCGTATCCGAGCAGTGAGGGCCACCCGCGCGGTATTCCGGTGCGCGGACGGCCCTCGTCTGTGCCGTGTTCGCCTTACGCGGCGAGCACGCCCGCCGCCCGGGCTGCCTTGAGCCACACCGGGAACGCCTTCAGCAGTTCCCCGTACACCTCCGCGTCGGACAGCGACCGGGGGTCGAGACCGGCGTGGAAGAACGCCGCGTTGTCCAGCGCCCGCTTCTCCGGCACGGCGAGCGCCGGTGAGGTGCCGAGCTTACGGAGGAAGTCGAACCCCTTGGCCTCCGGATCGCCGAACCCGACGAACTGCCAGAACAGCGGCAGCCCCGCCGCCTCGCACAGCGCCTTCTCGGCCGCCGCCTTGCCCGTGGGCGCGCCGTCCGTCTGGAAGACCACCAGCGCGGGGTCGGCCGTGCCGGACGCCTGGTAGTGCTCGATCACGGCCTCGATCGCCCGGTGGTAGTTCGTCCGCCCCATGTGCCCGAGCGAGGCGTGCAGCTCCTCGACCCGGCCCTCGTAGTCGTCGAGGCCGATCTCGGCGGTGCCGTCGATGTCCGTCGAGAAGAACACGATGGGCAGGGTGCCGCCGACGCTGGCGCTTGCGGAGAGGGCGAGCGTCTGCTCGGCGAAGTGCTGGACGGTGCCGTCCTTGAAGTAGTTCCGCATCGAGCCGGAACGGTCCAGCACGAGGTAGACGACGGCCCGGACCCCACCGAGCCCGTCCCCCGCGGCAGCCCGCACCCCGGCAAGCCCCGCGCCGACGCCGGCGCTTGCGGTTGCGGTTTCGGCGCTGGTCGGCTCGGGCTGAGCTTCCGCCGCAGCGGTGTCGGCGGTGGGCTCGGCCTCGGCGGCCGCCGCCTTGGCGTTGTCCGCCGGGTCGGGCTCGGCGTCCGCGCTGGTGGCGGCGACCGGCTCCGGCGCGACGTCGGTCGTGACGTCGGCCGGGGTGGTGACCTTGCCCTCGATGGCCGCGGCCACCTCCGGCTCGGGTGCGGCCTCGGTGGCGGCGCCCCCGGTTTCGGCACCGGTCGCCTCGGGCTGGGCCTCCGCCGCAGCGGTCTCGGCAGGCGCACTGTCGGCAGGCTCGTCGGCGGCCACCGGTGTGGGCTTTGCGGCGTCGGTGTCGGGCTTCGCCACCGGCTCGGCCTCGGCGACCGGCTCCGGCGTGGCCTCGGGCTGGTGGTTGTCCGGCGCTTCGGCCGCCACCGGCTTGGGCGCTGCTTCCGCGCTGGCGGTTGCGGTTTCGGCGCTGGTCGGCTCGGGCTGGGCCTTCGCCGCAGTGGTGTCGGCCGTGGTCTCGGCCTGGGCGGGCTCGTCGTCGGCGTGGGTCACCGGCTCGGCCTCGGTGGTTGCCACCTTGGTGTTGTCCGCCGCGTCGGGCTCGGCGTCCGCGCTCGCGGTGGCGACCGGCTCCGTCGTGACGTCCGTCGTGACGTCGGCCGGGGTGGTGATCTTGCCCTCGATGGCTGCGGCCACCTCCGGCTCGGGTGCTGCCTCCGTGGCGGCGCCCCCGGTTTCGGCGCCGGTCGGCTCGGGCTGGGCCTCCGCCGCGGTGGTGTCGGCCGTGGTCTCGGCCTCGGCAGGCTTGTCGCTGTCCTCGGCCTTCGCCACGGGGGCGGGCTCGTCGGTGGCCACCGGCGTGGGCTTTGCGGCGTCGGGCTTCGCCGCCGGGTCGGGCTCGGCGTCCGCGCTGGTCGGCTCGGGCTGAGCCTCTGCCGCAGCGGTGTTTGCCGTGGTCTCGGCCTGGGCGGGCTCGTCGTCGGCGTGGGGCACCGGCTCGGCCTCGGCAGGCGCGCTGTCGGCAGGCTCGTCGGTGGCCACCGGCGTGGGCTCTGCGGCCTCGGCGGCCGCCGCCTTGGCGTTGTCCGCCGGGGCGGGCTCGGCGTCCGCGCTGGCGGCGGTCTCGTCCGCGGCGGCGGGCGTTGCCTTGGTGGGGGCGTCGGTCGCCTGCGCGGGCTTCGCGGTGGCGGGCTCGGCCGTGGTCTCGGCCGGGGCGGGCTGCTCGTCGGCGTCCGCCGGGGCGGCGGGCTGCTCGTCGGCCTTGGCCTTTGCCGCCGGGGCGGGGTCCTCCTTGGCGGGGGCCGCCACCGGCTCGGTCGGTGCCGAGTTGGGGGTGGCGGGGGAGCCCAGGATTTCGTCGAGGGACTTCAGGGGCTCGGCCAGGGCCGGGTCGTGGTGGGGCTCTTCGGGAGCCGCGGCCGGGGCCTTGTCCGGGGCCGGGGCGGGCTGTGGCGCGTCCGGGGCCGGGTCGGGCTGGGGGGCCGGGACAACTGCCGCCTCCGGCGCAGCGGAATCGTCCACCCGTGTGTCTCGTGAGCGTCCGAATACTTTGCGCAGTAGGTCCCGTATGCCCATGGGAGATGCCTCTCACGTGTTCGAGTGCGGTACATGACGTCGCATGACCGTGGTGCCGAAAGGCTAGCGGTCGTACCGGCTGGTTTCGGCCGTCGATTCCGGCCGCCGGTCGTTCACCTTCGGTTCACGGGGTGGTTGTCGCCCTGCGGTTCTACACGCCTAGCTTCGCCGCACATGGATTCCGACGTCATGTCGGCGGGGGCCGCCGCGATGTGACGTCCAATGGAGGGGAAGTCGTGCCCAAGCTCCTGCCGCTCATCAGCTCGCATCCGGGCGGTCGTTCCGCGCTGACCTGCCGGTACCGCTGTGGTGACGCATGTCTCCACGAGACGCCGAACACGAGTGACAACGCCTACGTCGGGGACGTGATCGCGGGCGCCCTGTCGCGCCGTTCGCTGATGCGGACCGGCGCGGTGGTGACCGTGGCCGCCGCGACCGGGGCGGCGGCGGTGGGGCAGGCGCCCCTGGCCGCGGCCGCGTCGCAGAAGCCGGACAAGCCCGGCACGACGGGCAAGCCCGCCCGTGGGCTGCGCTTTTCGACGGTCGCGCCGAACACGGAGGACGCGGTGGTCGTCCCCGAGGGGCATGACCAGAACCTGGTCATCCGCTGGGGCGACCCGATCCTGCGCGGCGCGCCCGCGTTCGACCCGGACCACCAGTCGGCGAAGGCGCAGGAGGGCCAGTTCGGCTACAACAACGACTACATGGCCGTGCTGGACGTCCCGAACGAGGACGACCGGCAGTTGCTGGTGGTCAACCACGAGTACACCGACGAGGTGTTGATGTTCGCGGGGTACGACGCGGACAACCCCACCCGCGCGCAGGCCGAGATCGGCTGGGCGGCGCACGGGCTGTCGGTCGTGGTGGCGGCCGAGGACCGGAAGGTCGGCAAGCTGACGGCCGTATCCAGGCACCGCCTCAACCGGCGGATCACCGGGACGACGCCGTTCGAGGTGACGGGCCCGGCGGCGGGCGGCAAGCTGCTGCGGACCTCGGCGGACCCGTCCGGCAAGCGCGTCCTGGGCACGCTGAACAACTGCGGCGGCGGCATCACCCCGTGGGGCACGGTCCTGTCGGGCGAGGAGAACTTCAACCAGTACTTCGCCAACGCCGACCAGGCACCCGACGCGACCGTGAAGACGCGCCTGAAGCGCTACGGCTTCGAGGAGGGCGCCTCCGAGCGCAAGTGGGAGCGTTACGACGACCGCTTCGATGTGGCGAAGGAGCCCAACGAGCCGAACCGGTTCGGCTGGGTGATCGAGGTGGACCCGTTCGACCCCGACTCGACCCCGCGGAAGCTGACCGCGCTGGGCCGCTTCAAGCACGAGGCCGCCGAGCCGCGGCTGACGACCGACGGCCGCCCGGTCCTCTACATGGGCGACGACGAGAAGTTCGACTACTTCTACAAGTTCGTGTCGTCCCGGCGCATGATGAAGGGCGGCAGCCGCACCGCCCGCGAGCACAACCGCACGCTGCTGGACGAGGGCACGCTGTACGTCGCCAGGTTCACCGGCGACAGCCCGGCGTCGCAGATCGACGGCTCCGGGAAGCTGCCCGACGACGGTGAGTTCGACGGTTCCGGCGAGTGGATTCCGCTGGCGACCGGCGACACCTCGCATGTGGACGGGATGACGGCCGAGGAGGTGTACGTCTTCACGCGGATCGCCGCCGACAAGGTGGGCGCGACGAAGATGGACCGCCCCGAGGACGTCGAGCCGAGCCCGCGCACCGGCCGGGTCTACATCGCGCTGACGAACAACACCGACCGTGGCAAGGACGGCAAGGCGCCGGTCGACGAGCCCAATCCGCGCAGCGGCAACAAGCACGGCCAGATCCTGGAGCTGACCGAGCGCCGCAACAACCCGGGCTCCAAGAGCTTCAGCTGGCGGCTGTTCCTGGTGTGCGGCGACCCGGAGGACCCGAGCACCTACTTCGGCGGCTTCCCGAAGGACCAGGTCAGCCCGATCTCCTGCCCGGACAACCTGACGTTCGACGCGTTCGGCAACCTCTGGATCTCCACCGACGGCAACGCGCTGGGCAACCACGACGGGCTGTTCGGGGTGGCGACGGCGGGTGGCCGACGCGGTGAGGTGCGGCAGTTCCTGACCGTCCCGAACGGCGCCGAGACCTGCGGGCCGATCGTGCAGGACCGGCGGGTGCTGGTGGCGGTGCAGCATCCGGGCGAGCTGGACGGGGCGAGCGTGGAGAAGCCCGCGTCGACGTGGCCGGAGGGGCCGGGCACGCTGGTCCGCCCGTCGGTGGTCAGCGTCTGGCGGCGCGACGGCGGGGACATCGGCGCCTAGCCGCTGCCGCTGCCGCTCAGCCGTGCCGGCCGCCGTCGCGCGGTGCGCGGCGAAACGACCCCTGGTGTCCACATGGGCCCAGGGGTCTTTCACGTGGCCCGGCGCACCCATTCCGGAAAGTACCCGGGGGCATTCATCGGCGCGTATCTCGCTCATATCCGCCGGGATTACCAGGGGGCGGCTGCGTAAACTCGGAGGCCCTTGGCGGGGAGCGGGGGAAATCGGGGACTCGGGGAGGGAAAGAATGATGACGAGGTCCGGACTGCCGGAGAGTCCGCTCGCGCTCATGGACACCACGATGGACCAGCTCCGCACGCTGGTCGTGGTCCACGACACCGGTACGGCGCTGGGCGCGGCCCGTGCGCTCGGGCGGGAACAGGCCAGTGTGCAAAAGCAGCTCGACACCATGAACCGCAACTTCTCCGAGCTGTGCGGCGAGCCTCTGGTGCTCAAGCAGGGGCGCGGCAAGGATGTGCTGTTCACCGGCACCGGGGCGGCCCTCGTCGAATTGGCCCGGGGAACGCTCGGCGACTGGCTGGACGGCATCCACGACTCCCGTCGGCGTCTCGGCCGGAGCCTGATGGTGGGCACCACGCGCCTTACCCTCGGTTATCTCGCGAGCGCCCGGGAGCAGGTCGCCGGGGAATTCCGGGAACGCGGGATCGACCTCAGGGTCGGCCATGTGCGGACCCGGGACGTGCTGGCCAAACTGCGCGCCAAGGAAATCGATCTGGTGTGCGGAAGTGTGGTGACGCAGCCCGTCGATACCCAGCGGGATTCCGGCCGGGAAACCGCCCGCGAACTCGACGCCTTCGACGTGATGGAGTGGCGGCGCAGCGCCGTGTCGCTGGTGACCAATCTGCCGGTGGGCGAACTGCCCGGCCCGGCCGTCGAGCGCGGCGAACTGGCCACGCTTCCGCTGGTGGTCTCGGCGGGCGGGGTGATGGCCGGGGTGCTGCACACCTGGTTCGGCGCCGGGTACCGCGACACCCTGCGCATCGCCGCCGAGATCGACAACGTCAACTACGGCTTCGAGCTGCTGCGTTCGGGGGTGGTGCGCGGCTGCATGCTGGTCACCGAGGGCGTCGCGGGCGCGGCGGCCGATCCACAGGCGGCGTACGCGCGCGGGCTGCGCGCCGTCGAACTGGTCAATGACACCGGGCCGAAGCTGAAGGTGCTGCTCGGCGCCTTCACCCGGCGCGGGGAGCGCGCGGGGTACACCGCCGACCATCCGCTCAACCTGCTGTGGAACGCGCTGGAGGCGGAGAAGGAGCGGTGGCGGCGCGAGCCGTACGGCCCCGGCGAGGCCCCGGCCCAGGACCCCTTCGAACTGGCCACCGCGGACGCTCCGGACGCCCCGGAACCCCCGGACGCCCTCTAGCCCGTGTGCAGGTCGAGCTCGACGAGCAGCGCCCGGTGGTCGGTGTGCGGCAGGTCCAGGAAGCGGGCGGTGCGCGGCCGCAGCGCGTCGCTGACCAGGACGTGGTCGATCTGCGCGCCCAGCACCGGGGTCGTGGTGCTGGGCCAGCTCGGCGTCCGGGAAAGCCCGGCGGCCCGTGCGCTGTCCCGCATCCCGGTGTCCAGGAGGGCCCGGAAGGCGGCATGGTCCTGGGTCGCGTTGAAGTCGCCCGCGATCAGCGTGGGTTCGTCGCCGCGCCCGGCCGCGTACGCGCGCAGCCTCCCCAGTTCGGTGCGCCATACGCCCAGCTGCCCCGGCATCGGCGGCATCGGGTGCGCGACCTGGAGCCGCAGCGTCACGCCCCCGATCCGGGCGGTCGCGCCCGGCATCGACAGCTCGCCGGACACGCCGCGCGCCTTGGTCAGCGGGTGGGTGCTGAGGATCGCCGAGCCCTCGGCGGGGCTGCCGGTGACGATGTCCCGGTACGGATACGCCTTACGGAGGGCCGCCGAGCCGAGCGCGTCCGCGCAGTGGACGTCGCACTCCTGGACGGCCACCACATCCGGCCGCTCCCGGCGCAGCGCGGCCAGCAGCCCGTCCGTGGCCTGGCCGAACTCCAGGTTCGCGGTGAGCACCCGCAGCCGGGCCACCACCGGGCCGCGCGCCGCCCCGGGCGCCGCCCCGCCGGGGTCGTACGGCTGGATGAACCAGCCGGTCACCGCGGCGGCCACCAGCGCCCAGCCGCAGCCCAGCGGCCAGCGCGCGGCCACGCTGAGCAGCAGCGCCAGCAGGACGGGCACCAGCAGCCAGGGCAGAAAGGCCAGCAGCTGCGGTACGGGCGTGACGCCATCGCTGCCCACGGCCCGGCACCCCAGCACGACGCTCACCACGCCCAGCGCCACCAGCGCGCACCACGTCGTCGCCCGGCTTCCCGGCCGGGGCCACAGGAGGCGTCGGACGGCGGCCCGGCGGCCGGACTCGCGGACGGCGGCGCGGTCCGCCGCGACTGTCGTCTCCACGCTGGGCCTCTCGTTCGGCTGAACCCCCATTGTCCCGCGCCCACCGCTGGGCCCCGAGCCACCCGGGGCACCCCAACCGGGCCGAGGGCAAGCGCCCCTGACCTCACGTCAGCGACGCCGGGAGGAGCCGGGCCCCACCCCCGCCGCAGCGGGACCGGCCGGGTGGCTGAGGCTGACCGGGCCCCGCGCCGTGGCCGTGGGGCACGTCCGCCGCAGCGCCAGTTTCGGTCTCGACCGTGCGGCGCACGGGGTCTCGCGGCGGGCTCGGTCCCGCGCTCCACGCAGCCCTGCGCGCACGCGGCCCTACGGGGCACCCCGGCCGGACGGCCCCCGCCGCGGCCATCCGGCCGGGCTGCGCGCCGGGGCCGGGGCCGGGGGCGCGGGTCCGGGTCCGGGTCAGGGTCGTCGCAGGGACAGGACCGTTTCGATCGTGTCCGCCTGGTCCGGGGGTTTGTCCTCGCGGTAGCGCAGGACCCGGGCGAAGCGCAGGGTGACTCCGGCCGGGTAGCGGGAGGAGCGCTGGAGGCCGTCGAAGGCGACCTCCACCACCAGTTCGGGGCGTACCCGGACCACCCAGCCGTCGTCGCTGACCGCGATCCCCAGGAGGGCGTCCGTCTGCCAGTCGAGCAGGGCGTCGGTCAGGCCCTTGAAGGTCTTGCCGAGCATCAGGAACGTGCCGTCCGGCCGCCGGGCGCCCAGGTGGAGGTTGGACAGCTTTCCGGTGCGGCGGCCGTGTCCCCACTCCGCGGCCAGGACGACCAGGTCGAGGGTGTGCACCGGCTTGACCTTCAGCCAGGACGCCCCGCGGCGGCCCGCGCCGTACGGGGCCTCAAGGCCCTTGGCGAGCACGCCCTCGTGGCCCCGGGCCAGGACGTCGGCGGCGAACTCGCGGGCCGCGCGCCGGGTTTCCGGGTCGGCGGGGTCCTCGGCGAGCAGCTGCCGTACCCGGCGGGGCGCGGGGGCCGCCCGGGCCAGTTCGGTGTGGCGCTCGCGGGTCGGCAGCGCGAGCAGATCGCGGTCGTCCACGGCGAGCAGGTCGAAGAAGACGGGGGACAGCGGCAGCGCGGCGGACGCCCCGGCGACGTCGAGCCGGGAGCCGACCCGGGCGGAGGTCTCCTGGAACGGCCGCGGCCGCCCGGACTCGTCCAGCAGGATCACCTCGCCGTCGAGGATGGCCCGCCGCACGGCGAGTTCACGGGCCGCCGCCACGACCTCGGGCAGCCGGTCGGTGATCTCGTCCAGGGTGCGGGTGTAGACGCGTACGTCGTCCCCGTCCCGGTGCACCTGGACCCGGATGCCGTCCAGCTTCTCCTCGATCACGCACGGGCCGAGCCGGTCCATGGCCTCGTCCAGGTTCCCCGCGCTCTGCGCCAGCATCGGCAGCACCGGCCGCCCCACCTCCAGCCGGAAGTCGGCCAGCGCGGCCGGGCCGCGCGCGAGCAGCGCCTCGGCGACCGCGCCCAGCGAACCGCCGAGCATCACCGCACGGCGCACCTCGGCGGGCGGTGCGCCGACCGCCTGCGCCAGCCCCTCCACGGCCAGCGCCTCCAGGGCGCCCTGGCGCAGCTCCCCGCCGATGAGCCCGAGCAGGAAGCGCTGCTCGTCCTCGGTGGCATCGGCCATCAGGGCGCCGACGAGGCGCCTTCGCTCCGCCCCGGCGCCGGTGCCGGAGACGGCGGCGATCCGGCTCAGCGCGCGGTCCACGTCGAGGACGGCGAGGCGCGGGGCGGCGGCGGGCTCGCGCCGCTGCCGCAGGGTGGACCAGCCGACGCCGGTCCGGCGCTGCGGCAGCTTCCCCGCGAGGTAGGTGATCACCACGGACGCCTCGGCGGGCTCCGTACGGCGGAACAGCCCGGCCAGTGCGGCGATCTTCTCCGAGCGGGCGGAGGTGGCCGCGACCTGCCGGGAGGTGCGTGCGACATCGGCCAGCAGCATGGCTCCAGCCTGCCTCTGCCACCGCCGCACCGCACGCGTACCGACGACCGGGGGCGGCGCAACCGGCAGAGATTGGCACAATGGTCACAAAGGGGGTGGTGGGTGCGAGGCAGGGAGCGGGCCACGGGACAGCAGATCGACTACGCAGCGCTCTTCGAGGCCGTTCCCAGCCCGATGCTGGTCATGGACCCCGATTTGATGATCGTCGCCGTCAACCAGGCGTATCTGGCGGTCACCCGCCGGGTGCGCGAGGATCTGGTCGGCCGGTACGTCTTCGCCGCGTTCCCCGACAACCCGGCCGACCCGGACGCCTCCGGCACCCGCAATCTGGCGGCCTCGCTGCGCCGGGTGCTGCTCACCGGCGAGCGCGACTCGATGGCGCTCCAGCGGTACGACATGCCGGTGCCCGACGCGGAGGGCGGGTTCGAGGAGCGGTACTGGAGCCAGATCAACACCCCGGTGCTCGGCCCGGACGGCTCGGTCGTGCTGCTGGTCCACCGGGTCGAGGACGTGACGGCGTTCGTCCGTGGCCGGGAGGCCGGGCGCGGGCGGCGGCCGAGGGGCGGCGGCGAGGAGACGAGCCCCCAGGCCCTCCGCACCGACACCATGGACGCGGACCTCTACATCCGCGCCCGGGAGCTCCAGGAGGTCAACGAGCGGCTGCGGAAGGCGCACGCCCGGGAGCGGGAGACCGCGCTGGCGCTCCAGCGGTCCATGCTGCCCACGGGCCCGCCCGAGGAGCATCCGTACGCCGCCGTGCGCTACCGGCCCGCCGTGGGCTCGCTCAATGTGTGCGGCGACTGGTACGAGCTGACCGAGCTGGCGGACGGCCGGATCGCCGTCGCCGTCGGGGACGTGGTGGGGCAGGGGCTGGAGGCGGCCTGTGTGATGGGGCAGCTGCGCAGCGCGCTGTCGGCGGCGACCCGGGCGGTCAGCGGTCCGGCGCGGGCGCTGGAGGTGCTGGGGCTGTACTCGGGCTTCGTCGACGGCGCGCTGGCCGCCACCGCCGTGCAGGCGGTCATCGACCCGGCCGCGCACGTGGTCGCGTACAGCTGCGCGGGCCACCCGCCGCCCCTGCTGCTGCACGGCGGGCACGGCCAGCGCGGCGGGCAGGGCGGGCAGGGCAAGCACGGCGAGGGCGGCGTGGAGCTGCTGGACCGGGCCACCGACCCACCGCTGGGCGCCCGGCCCGAGCAGGTCGGGCGGCCGCAGGCGAGGGTGGCGTACGAGCCGGGGGACACGCTCGTGCTCTACACCGACGGGCTCATCGAGCGCCGCGACGAGGACATCGACGTAGGCCTCGGCAGGCTCGCCGACAGCCTCGCCCGCCACCGCGGTCTCGCCCCCGAGCCGATGGCCGACGCGCTGCTGGCCGACCTCGGTGTCACCGGCGGCCGGGCCGCCGATGACACCGCCCTGGTCGTCATCGGACTCCGGGACCCGTTCCGCCCTGGGGCTCGGGACCCGGCCCACCGGCCCGGGGCTCGGGACCCTGACCGCCGGTCCGGGGCTCGGGGCCCTGCCCGCCGGTCCCACCGGTCGTAGGGCCGCCCGTCCTGCTCATTCCCGCCCCGCTCATCCCCGCCTCGTAGCCCTGGCCCCCGGTGCACAGGGACCAGATCACGAAGGCGTCGATGAGAATCAGCACCGTCGCCCACAGCGGGGTGTACGGCAGCCACAGGAAGTTGGCGATCAGCGCGAGTCCCGCGATCACCACGCCCACGACCCGGGCCCACATCGCGCCGGTGAACGTCGCCAGACCGGTGATCACCAGCACGATGCCGAGGATCATGTGGATCCAGCCCCACCCGGTGAGGTTGTAACTGAAGATGTAGTTCGGGGTGGACACGAACACCCTGTCGGTGCGTATGGCCGCGATGCCCTGGGCGAGGGTCATCAGACCGCCGAAGAGCATCATGACGGCCCCGAAGACGAGACGTCCGCTGACCCCGCCGTAGGTGCGGGGGGCGGTTCCCGGGTGGACTCCACCCGCGTGAGTGGCCATGTCGGACTCCTTCGTCAGGCGCGATCGACGGCATGGCGGCCGCCGTTTCGCGGCAATTCGGGTGAATTGCCCTGATGTCAGGTTTGCACAGTCCGCCGGGCTCGGCACCCCGCGTCCCGACCGCTCCCCCGCACGCAAAGTCACCCCTACTCTGCTGAAAGTTATTTTTGTGGGTATGACGGGCATAAGGGGTTCGCCTTCCGGGAGTTCCCGGTGTAGATGTATCTCTATGGCCCGGTTCATGGGTCGATCGTGGGTTGCCCGCGTGTTCCCCGGTCGGCGCCCGCGGAGTCGGCGACGTGAGCGCCCTCAGGCGGCGGGACGGCGCCCTCGGGTGTGGGCGAACGTCCGCAGCGTCGCCAGTCAGGTCTTCGTCCTTCAGCTGATCATCGTGCTGCTGCTCGGCGCCGCGGCGACCGCCGCCCTGGTGCTCCAGGTGCGGCACGACGCCACCGACGAGGCGCGCGGCCGCTCGATCGCCGTCGCCGAGTCGTTCGCCAACGCGCCGGGGATGGTCCGGGCCCTGCACAGCCGCGATCCGACGGCTGTGCTCCAGCCGAAGGCGGAGGCCGCCCGGAAGAAGTCCGGGCTCGACTTCGTCGTCGTCATGAAGACCGACGGCATCCGGATCACCCACCCCAACCCCAAGCGGATCGGACATCACTACATCGGCACCATCGCGCCGGCGATGCACGGGCACACCACCACCGATACCGGCCCCGGCACCCTGGGCGAATCGATGGACGCGGTGGCGCCCATCTTCAACAGCCACCACAAGGTCGTCGGCGCGGTCGGCGCGGGGATCACGATCAAGAAGGTGAGCGGGCTCGCCGACCGCCAGATGCCGCTGCTCATCGGCGCCGTCACCGCCTCCCTCGCCCTCGCCACCAGCGGCACCGCGCTCGTCAGCAAGCGGCTGCGGCGCCAGACCCGGGGCCTGGAGCCCGGCGAGATGACGCGGATGTACGAGCACCACGACGCGGTGCTGCACGCCGTGCGCGAGGGCGTGGTGATCGTCGACGGCGACGCCCGGCTGGTGCTCGCCAACGACGAGGCGTCCCGGCTGCTCGACCTGCCGCCGCGCCCCGAGGGGCGCCCGGTCCACCAGCTGGGCCTGGACTCGGGAATCGCCGACCTGCTGGTCTCCCGGCGCGTCGTCACCGACGAGGTGCTGGTGACCGGCGACCGGCTGCTGGCCGTGAACAACCGGCCCACCGACCGCGACGGCGGCCCGCCCGGCGGCGTCGCCACCCTGCGCGACTCCACCGAGCTGCGCGCCCTCTCGGGCCGCGCCGATGTGGCCCAGAAGCGGCTCAAGCTGCTGTACGACGCCAGTGTGGAGGTCGGCACCACGCTCGACGTGGGGCGCACCGCGGAGGAGCTGGCGCGGGTGGCGGTGCCGCGGTTCGCCGACTTCGTCACGGTCGACCTGGCGGAGCCCGTACCGCGCGGGGAGGAGCCCCCGGCGGTCGGCGGCGCCGAGATGTGCCGGGCGGCCGTCCACGGCATCCGGCCCGACGCCCCCTTCTATCCGGTGGGCGAGCGGTTCTCGTTCGCCGAGTCCACGCCCCAGGCGTGGGGTCTGGGCAGCGGGCAGGCGGTCGTGGAGGACGATCTGACCCGGGCCGCCGGCTGGCAGGCCCAGGACCCCGACCGGACCGCCAAGATCATCGGCTACGGCGTACGGTCGCTGGTCACCGTGCCGCTGCGGGCCCGCGGCGTGCTGCTCGGCGTGGTCAACTTCTGGCGGATGGCGGAGCGCGACCCCTTCGAGGAGGAAGAGGTGACGCTCGCCGAGGAGCTGGCCTCCCACGCGGCGGTGTGCATCGACAACGCCCGCCGCTACACCCGCGAGCACACCATGGCGGTGACCCTCCAGCACAGCCTGCTGCCCCGCGCGGTGCCCGCGCAGAGCGCCCTCGACGTGGCCTTCCGCTATCTGCCCGCCGAATCCGGGGTCGGGGGTGACTGGTTCGACGTGATCCCGCTGCCGGGCGCGCGGGTCGCGCTGGTGGTGGGTGACGTCGTCGGGCATGGGCTGCACGCGGCGGCGACGATGGGGCGGCTGCGGACGGCCGTGCACAACTTCTCCACCCTCGATCTGCCGCCGGACGAGATCCTGTCCCATCTGGACGACCTGGTGGCCCGCATCGACCAGGACGAGAGCCCCCTCGGCCAGGACATCCCCGGGGGCGGGGGCGAGCCGCTCACCGGAGCGACCGGCGCCACCTGCCTGTACGCGATCTACGACCCGGTGACCCGGCGCTGCACCATGGCGCGGGCCGGTCATCCGCCGCCCGCGGTGGTGAGCCCGGACGGCTCGGTGGAGTTCCCGGACCTGCCCGCCGGACCGCCGCTGGGCCTGGGCGGGCTGCCGTTCGACACGGCCGAGCTGGAGTTGGCCGAAAACAGCCATATCGTCCTCTACACCGACGGGCTCATCGAGGACCGCCGCCGGGAGATCGATATCGGTCTGGAGATGCTGCGGGACGCCCTGGCGCACCCGGGGCGGTCGCCCGAGGAGGTCTGCGTCGAGGTGCTCGACGCGCTGCTGCCCGCCAGGCCGGGCGACGACATCGCGCTGATCGCCGCCCGGACCCGGGTGCTGGCCCCGGGCGCGGTGGTGACCTCGGACGTGCCGTCCGACCCCGCCGCGGTGGCCCGGGTGCGCGCCGATGTGCAGCGGCAGCTGGCGGAGTGGGGCATGGAGGAGGTGGCGTTCACCGCCGAGCTCGTCCTCAGCGAGCTGATCACCAACGCCATCCGGCACGCCACCGGCCCGATCCGGCTCCAGCTGCTCCGGGACCGCACTCTGATCTGCGAGGTGTCCGACACCAGCAGCACGTCACCGCATCTGCGGTACGCGACGCCGGTCGACGAGGGCGGCCGCGGGCTGTTCCTGGTCGCGCAGTTCGCCGAGCGCTGGGGGACGCGCTACACCGCGGGCGGCAAGGTCATCTGGGCCGAACTGGCCCTGCCCGAACCGCCGGAGCCTCCGGTGGAGATCGGCGTGGCCGGCGCGCGACTCTAGCGACGCTAGACACTCTAGCCTCGGCTGTCGGGCCCACCGCGCGCATGATGGATACGTGATCCCAGCTCAGAACCGTTCAGCTTTGGCGCGATCGGACAACATCCGGTGCCGGACCGCGATGCTGACACATCGTCATGAACCGTGTGCCCAGCGCGGTCGTTCAAAATTCTCCGAGCAGTACTACCATGTGCCGCCCACGGCTTGATGTCCGCGTGGTCCACCCTCAACCCACGAACGCGCCCATGAGGACCTGATAGATGTCAGCACATATATCCAGCCATCCCTACAAAGGGCCTGCCGCAACCCGGCAGGCCCTGGCCGTGCCCCTGCTGGCAGCGGTCGTCGCCGGCGGCGCGGGAGCGTGGGTGACGGCAGAGGTGCCCGAAGCTCAGCGCGTCCTGGTCGCCGTCTTCTGCGCGCTGGCGGCCGTGGCCCTGGGCGTGGCCCTCGCGGTCGCCGCCCACCGGACGCGGACCATCGGCCGCCTCCAGTCCCGGATCGCGGGTCTGGAGGCCTCGGCCGCGCAGTACGCCGCGGAGGCCGCCCGGCTCGCTGACGAAACGATTCCCGCTGCGGTGAAGGGCCTGCGGGACGGCGGTTCGGTGGACACCGTGCTGATGCGGGTGACGAAGCCCGGCGACCAGGCGCACGGCCGGGTGCTGCGCAGCGTGGTGCAGGAGATCGGCACCGGTGAGCGCATGCGCGCCTCCGCGATGGCGGCGTGCGCCAACGCCGCGGGCCGGGTCCAGGCACTGGCCACCAGCATGCTCGCGGACCTGCGCGAGATGGAGAACCGGCACGACGAGAGCGTCCTCGGCGACCTGCTGAAGCTCGATCACACCACCGCCCAGACGGGCCGCATCGCGGACAGCATCGCGGTGCTCACCGGTGCCCGCTCCGGGCGCCGCTGGACCAAGCCCATCGTGATGGAGTCCATCCTGCGCGGCGCGGTCGGCCGGATCAGCGCCTATCAGCGGGTACGGGTCCACGCGGCCAGCAACGCCGCGGTGGCCGGTTACGCGGCCGAGGGCGTCATGCACGCCCTCGCCGAGCTGATGGACAACGCCACCAGCTTCTCGCCTCCCACCGAGGAGGTGCACGTGTACGTCGAGGAGACCCACACCGGCGTCGTGGTCACCGTCGAGGACGGCGGCCTCGTCATGGGCTCCTCCGCGCTGGCCCGCGCCCAGAAGGCGGTCTCCTCGCAGACACTCGACCTGACGACCCTGTCCGGCACCCGGCTCGGCCTCGCGGTCGTCGGCTGTCTGGCGCGCAAGCACGGGCTGACGGTCTCCTTCCGGCCGTCCGCCCGGGGAGGTACCGGCGTCGTGGTTCTGATCCCACAGCAGCTGATCACGCACATCAACCAGGACGCGGTGCCCGCGGCTTCCGCGCGCGGCCGCGCCGAGTCCGCCCGGCCTCGGGTCGCCGCCCCGGCCGCACCGATCGCCCCGGCCGCACCGATCGCCCCGGCCGCTTCCCGGCCCGCCGTGAGCGCCGAGCGCACCGAACCGGTGGCCGAGGCACCCGCCCCGTCGGCCCCCTCTGCCCCGGCAGCGCCCTCGGCGCCGTCCGCCCCGGCACCCTCGGCGGAGCCCTCCGGGCCCTCCGGCGCGTCCGGGTCGTCCGGCGGACCCTCCGGCGCCGAGGCCCGTGCGGATTCGCCCATCAACGGGTTGCCCCGGCGCCGCCGCGGTGAGACGCTCGCCGCCGCCACCCGGGCCACGCCCCGCCCCGCGCCCGACGCCACGCCGAAGCCTCCGCGTACCGACGCCGGAGCCCGGTTCGGTGCCTTCCGCGACGCCACGCGCGGCTGCCCCGGCGATACCGATGGGCGTAACACCACGTCGGCGGCGTCCGCAGAAGCCACCGGGACCGCGCCGCCCGCCGAGTCCGCCGAGTCCGCTGAGTCCGCCGAGAACGACCAGCCGTGATGATAGGAACGCCGATGAACACCACAGACCGCAGCTTGGACTGGCTGCTGGAGAACCTGCTGGAGAAGACGCCGGGGGCCCGGCACGCGCTCGTGCTGTCCCGGGACGGCCTCAAGCTGTGCCTGACATCGGGGCTGTCCGTGGACCAGGCCGACCAGCTGTCGGCCATCGCCTCGGGCATCCAGAGCCTCTCCCACGGTGCGTCGATCGAGTTCGGTGACGGCAGCGGCGGCGTCCGGCAGTCCATGACGGAGTTCCACGGGGGAATCCTGTTCATCGTCGAGGCGGGCGAGGGCGCCCATCTGGCCGTCGTCGCGCACGACGAGGCCGACGTCGGCATCATCGGCCACAACATGAACGAACTGGTCGAGCAGATCGGCGACCATCTGCGCGCTGCGCCCCGCAGCTTCGCGAACGGCGGCCGTGGCGGCGGGGCGAACGCATGATCCGAGGGCCGCTCGACAGCGAGGACCCTGACCGGCTGTACACCGTCACCGGTGGCCGCAGCCGCGCCGACGAGAGCGTGTTCGACATGGTCACGCTCATCGTCAGCGAATCCGATCCCACACTCGGCATGCAGTCGGAACACTTCAAGATCCTTCGGATGTGCCGACGGCCCATGGCGGTCGTGGAGATCTCGTCCTACCTGGGACTGCCCGTCAGCGTGGTCAAGATCCTGCTCTGCGACCTGCTCGACACCGGCAAGATCACCGCGCGCCATCCCGCCGCTGCCCGCCCCGACAACGGAGGGCTGCCGGAGCCCGAAACGCTGAAGAAGGTGCTCGTTGCACTCCAGAACCTCTGATCGCGCCGACGTCCGGGCACCGCTGAGGGCGAGCGCGAGCGACGGCCTCAAGATCGTCGTCGTCGGCGGCTTCGGCGTGGGCAAGACGACCATGGTCCAGTCGGTGAGCGAGATCCGCCCGCTCAGCACCGAGGAGACGATGACCCAGGCGGGCGTCGGGATCGACGACGCCTCGTTCGTCCAGTCGAAGACGACCACCACGGTCGCCTTCGACTTCGGCCGCATCAGCCTGGACGAGCAGATGGTGCTCTATCTGTTCGGCGCGCCCGGGCAGGAACGTTTCTGGTTCCTGTGGGACCGGCTCTTCGCCGGAACCCTGGGCGCGGTCGTCCTGGTCGACACCAACCGGCTCGCCGACTCCTGGTACGCCATCGACCGTCTCGAATACCACGGGACGCCGTTCATCGTGGCCCGCAACAACTTCACCGCACCGCAGCACACCCTGGAGGAGGTCCGGGACGCGCTCGATCTGCCCTCGGACGTCCCCGTGATCGACTGCGACGCCCGCGAGCGCGACTCCAGCAAGGCCGTGCTGGTCGCGCTGGCCCGTCACCTCTACTCCCTGTCCACCTCCTCCGCCGCCCGGGAGACCACCGCGTGACCACCCCGGACCCCACGTCCCCGCCAGAGGATCTCTTCGCCCCCGACGCACCGCCGCTGGAGGGCTGGCCGGAGCAGCCGGACGCGGTGCGGCTGGACATGGATCTGCTCCGCGCCGATCCGGACGAGCTGTACCGCAAGCTCCGCCGCGAGCACGGTGCCGTCGTCCCCGTGCTGCTCGAACCGGACATCCCCGTCTGGATGGTGCTCGGCTACCGGGAGCTGCTCCGGGTCACCACGGACCCCAAGGTGTTCGCCCGCGACTCCCGCCGCTGGCACGCCTGGGACCGGGTCCCGCCCGACTGGGAGCTGATGACGTTCGTCGCCTACCGGCCGACGATGCTGTTCTCCGAGGGCGCCGACCATGAGCGGCGGTCCGAGGCGGTCATCGACAGCATGGAGACCGTGGACCCGTCCGAGCTGCGGGCGGAGTGCGAGCGCGTCGCGGACCGGCTGATCGACGTCTTCGCGGGCAGCGGCCGCGCCGATCTGATGGCCGAGTACGCCAGCCAGATCCCGCTGCGGGTGCTGAACCGCATGTACGGCCTGGACGACGATCCCGCCCTGACGCAGGAGATGGTGGACCTGGTCAGCGGGAAGGCGGTGCCGGCCGCGTTCGACCGGCTGACCAACCGGATGGTGGGGCTGCTGGAGCACGCCCGGGCCAACCCCGACGCGAACAACATCGCCTCGGTGCTGGCGTTCCACCCGGCGGGCCTCAACGACGAGGAGATCATCAACGACCTCCTGGGCAACGTCTACGCGGCCCACCAGCCCACCACCGACCTGATCGGCAACGCGCTGCGGCTCATGCTCACCGACGAGCGGTTCGCGGTGACGATGTCCGGCGGGCGGCGCAGCGTGGGCCAGGCGCTCAACGAGGTGCTGTGGGAGTCCACCCCGGTCCCCAACTGGGTCGGCCGCTGGGCGTCCGAGGACACCATGTTCTCCGGACGCCACATCCGCAAGGGCGACTGCCTGATGCTGGGGCTCGCGGCGGCCAACGCCGACCCCGACGTACGCCCGGACTTCCGGGCCGGGGCCTCCGGCAACCAGGCCCACATGGCCTTCAGCCACGGTCCGCACGGCTGCCCCCAGGCCGCCCGCGAGCTGGCCGAGAACATCGCCATGGCCGCGATCGAGGTCCTGATCGACCGTCTCCCGGACGTGTCCCTGTCGATCACCCCCGAGGAGCTGCAGTGGCGCTCCGCGCTGATGATCCGCGGCGTCTCGTCGATCCCGGTCGAGTTCACCCCGGCCTTCGCCCGCTGACGTAGCGTCAGGCCCCGGTGGTGTCCGTCACCGCCGGGGCTTCCTGCTGCCCGCCGGGGGCCGCAAGCGCGCCGGACCTTCCCTCCCCGCGTACGGAAGGTCCGGCGTGCCTACTTCATGGCTCACCCTTAATGCTCTTGGGCGCGCGTTAAGTTGGAGGCGTCACCGTATCCGGACGTGGGCACGTCACGCAATGGAGTACTGGCCGGTAGCGTCCTGAAGTAGTCAACATCTCCTGCGCCGGGGTTTCGGTGGGACGTAGGGTCGGCCCGTTACGGACCCCTACCGCGGTACAGGAGACATGGCGGCTCACCAACCATGAACGCGCGACCATCCCACGGCTCGGCGCGCCCCGGCGGGCGCACGGCACGGACCCGCGCCGCCGTGCTGGCCGCCGTCTACGACGAACTGGGCGCCGACTCGTTCAGCGCGCTCACCCTCGACAAGCTCGCCCAGCGCTCCGGGGTGCACGTGTCGACCATCCGGCGGCGCTGGCGGACGGTGGAGGGGGTCGTCGTCGATCTGCTGGCCGAGCGTGCCTCCGCGCTGCCCACCCCCGACTCGGGCGACCTCCGGCGGGACTTGCGTGAACTCGCCCAGCTCATCGCCGACTTCAACAGCGCGCTGCGCAATCGCAATGTCATCCAGGGGCTGGTGGCGGCCGCCGCCCACGATCCACGGGGCGAGGAGATCCTCCGCGACACCTTCGTCGGCCGGGTCGACGAGCGGGCCGACATCGTGCGGCGCGCGATCGACCGGGGCGAACTGCCCGCGGACACCGACGCCAAGGAGGTCATCGCCGCACTGGCCGCGCCCTTCTACTACCGGGTGCTCATCCTGCGCGGGTCCATCGACGCCCGGCTGGTGCGGACCACCGCCGACGCGGTCTACCGGGCGGCGCGCGCGGGGGTGTTCGGCAGCGGGAACGACGCCCCCGGCCCGTGAGCTTTGGGCCGGGGGCGTCACCGGGGTGTCCCACCGGGGGTGTTCAGGAGCTCGCGCCGCGCTCCTTCAGCATGTCGGCCATCAGCTGGATCTCCGACTGCTGGGCCCGGACCATCGTCGTGGCCAGCCGCTTCTCGGGCCGGTCCGTGACCAGTTCGGCCGCGCCCTCCGCCATCGCGACACCGCCCTTGTGGTGGGCGGTCATCAGCTTCAGGTAGAGCACCTCGGCCGCCTTGCCCTTGGCCTCGCGCAGCTTGTCCAGCTCGGTGTTGGTGGCCATGCCGGGCATGAGCGAGCCGTCGTGCGGCTTGTAGGCGTGGTCCATGCCCTTCATCGAGCCGTGGCCCATGCCGTCCGTGCTGTCCATGCCTCCGGCGTTCTTCATCCACGTCATCGGCGCGTCCTCGGACGTCCGGTCCAGTCCCCACCGGTCCAGCCAGCCCTGGAGTATCCCGCGCTCGGTGGCCTGCGCCGTGAGGATGTCGAACGCCAGCCGCCGCACGTCCTCATTCCCGGTGCGGTCGCGCACGATGAGCGACATCTCCACCGCCTGCTGATGGTGGGTGGACATGTCGCGGGCGAAACCGGCCTCGGCGGAGGTGTCCTTCGGTGTGCCGGTGCCGGTGGTGCCCTCCGAGCGGTCGCTCATCAGCCACACCACCCCCACCGCCACCAGCGTCAGCACCGCGAGAGCGGCGGTGACGCCCGCCACCACCGGCTGCCGGGAGGCCCGGCCGAGGGCGGTGGTCCCGTCGGTCACGACGACTTCCCGTTGGTGCAGTAGGCGTTCGGCTCGGGGGTCTGCTTGCCCTGGACGAACTTCTTGAAGAACGTGGCCACCCGCGGGTCCGACGCCTTCTCGACCTTCAGCTGGTTGCCCCAGGCGTTGAGGACGATCGGCGTGTCCTGGTCCTGGTAGGGGCTCAGCAGCGAATACGGGGTCTTCTTCACCCGGTCCGTGAGCGCGGCGATGTCCTCCTTGGAGGCCTTGTCGCTGTAGGTCACCCACACCGCGCCGTGCTCCAGCGAGTGCACCGCGTTCTCCTTGGCCAGCGGCTTGGTGTAGACGTCGCCGTCGCAGTTCTGCCAGACCTGGCTGTGGTTTCCGCCGACCGGCGGCGACATCGCGTACTTCACGGTGCCGCCCACATGGGTGCGGCCCAGGTTCTTCCAGGTCTTCATGCCCTTGAACTCACCGGTCTTCGCGACCGACGAGGAGACCTTCGTGGCCTTCTCCTCCTTCTCGTTGCCCGCGTCG
Organism: Streptomyces sp. NPDC005962; assembly: GCF_040629205.1. Taxonomy (NCBI): domain Bacteria; kingdom Bacillati; phylum Actinomycetota; class Actinomycetes; order Kitasatosporales; family Streptomycetaceae; genus Streptomyces; species Streptomyces sp. NPDC005962. The sequence goes on from NZ_JBEXVE010000005.1 coordinate 221,203, forward strand.
ACCAGGAAGAAGCCGCCGACCGCCAGAGCGGCGACGATCACGGTGCAGGAGGTGATGGTGATGATCCGGTACCTGCGCTCACGGGCCTTCTCCGCGCGGCGCAGCTCTTCTATCTTGGCGCGGCGGTCGGCGGCCGCGCCCTTCGTCTTCGGTCCCTTGGAAGCCATGGCTGTCCAGTCCTCGCAGTTCTCGCACAGTCGCACTGAATGAGTGAAGTGATGGCGGAAGTCGGCGATCGGCCTAGGTGCGGAGTACTTGGAGCTGGTGAAGGCCGAGGGCGTGGACTTGGGTGTCGGGCGGCGCCCGTACGGAGTCCGTGGTCCGTGGGCCGTCCGGCGGCCGGAGTCCGGCGAGGGCGGGCGGCGGGACGGGGGCGGGGACCAGGGCGGGGTTTCCGCCGCGCGGACCGGCCACGCAGTCGTCGCCGCCGCCCGTCGGTCCCTCGTCCCCGGTGGCCGGGGCGAGGGGAGCGTCCGAGGCGTGCCCCAGTGGGGGCTGTTCGAGCCGGGGTTCGGCTATGAGACGGTGCGGGCAGCCCGCCGATATCGGCGGATGGTCGCCGCCCGAGTGGACGCACGACGGCGCCACCCAGAGCGCCACGGCGAGGAGCGCCACGGCACGCCTGAGCGCGGAGCGCGCGGTGGCTCGCACCCTGCGCATCCGTAAGCCCCCGTCTCCGCCCCGCCCTGTGCCCATCGCGCCAGATCGTAACCAGTGGGCCTGCCGGGGCTGAACGGGTAGGCGGCAATCACGTCAGCCGCGCCGGGTCAGACCTCGCTGACCGGGGCGATCAGCCCGGCGGTGGAGGCCGGGGGCACGGGGCCCACCCGGGCGCTGACCAGGTCGCCGCGCTCCAGGAAGCCCGTACCGCTCAGGTCGACGTGGACGCGCAGCCCGTAGATGTCGTCGGGGTCCAGCTCGCCCGGGACCGTGACGCTGAACGGGATGTGCCCGGCCGGGCTCAGCGGCACATCGGTCTGCACCTGCGCCCCCACCACGGAGGCGGACACATCGGCGCGGGACACGTTGCGCACCTCCACCACCACCCGGGCCGCCCGCACCGTGGGGGTGTCCGGGGGCAGGGACACGATGCCGCTCAGGACACTGCTCATGCGCGCCATTACATGCCACCCGCGCCCGGTGTGTAACACGGTCGGGGGTCCGGTACGGCCATCCGGGTGGCCGTGGGACTGCCCGTACACGCCCGTACACGCCCGTACACGCCCGTACACGCCGGTACCGATCCGGTCATGATCCGGTCATGAATGCGCTCCCGCGGACGTGGTGTGGCGTGCCCGCCCGCAGAATCGGGGGCGGAAGCTCACGGGGAGCGACCGCCAACGGGAGAACACAGATGAAGAAGATCGGCATCGTCGCCGTAGCCGCCGCCTCGGTGCTGCTGGCCACGGGCGGAGTCGCCCATGCCGCGAACAACGGGGTGGGCTGGAAGCTGGAGAGCGGCAGCCCGTACTACATCGAATCGCTGCGCCACCACTCCACGTACACCCTGTCGTTCGTGACGAAGACCGCCCGGGACCGGCTCACGCCGTATCTGAGGATTCCGGTCGCCCAGCTGAACGCCATGCCGGAGGTCAAGGCCGCGGGCATCACCTTCAAGCTGTCCACGACCATCGAGGGCGGCACGAACCTCAAGAACAAGAAGTACTGCGCGGGGTCCGCGAACCACATCATGTTCACGCTGGCCCACCGCCCGCTGAACGGCCGGAAGGGCATGTCACAGGCCAAGCCCTGCTACAACACCACCGACAACAGCGCCTGGGGCGGATACGTCCTGATGGACGACGAGTACTGGAACAGCGCGGGCAAGGAGAACGACTGGTTCGGCTCGGACAAGGCGAAGAACACCGCCATGACCCGCAACGCCATCACCCATGAGCTGGGCCACATGATGGGGCTGGACCACCCGGACCCGAAGTCCTTCGACCCGAAGGAGAACAAGCCGGTGATGACCTCGCCCAACGGCGGCTATCTCAACGCCAACGGCGGGAAGTACACGGCCGCGGACCAGCGCGGCATCAGGAAGCTCGTCTCCAACGGCGGCTGACGGCGGAGGCTGACCGCGTCGGCTGCTGACCGCCCCGACGGCACCGGACGCGGCCCGGAATCCCGGGCCGCGTCCGTCGGTGTGCGGCGCTCAGGCCGAGCAGCGCTCACCGTTCAGGGTGAAGGCGCGGGGCGGGGAGTTCCGGCCGTCCCAGGTGCCGAGGAAGCCCACGGAGAGGGGCTTACCGGCGTCGATCCGCTGGTTGTAGTCGGCCGGTGTGGCGGTCACCGTGGCACCGCGCTGGGTGAATTCGCCGTTCCACATCTGGGTGACGCGCTGGCTGCCGGGGAAGTCCCAGCTGACCCGCCAGCTGTCGAGCGCACTGCGGGAGGTCAGCGTGATCTCGGCCTTGAAGCCGTCGGGCCACTCGTTGACCACGTCGTAGCGGGCCGTGCAGGTGGGCTTGGACGGGGGCTTCCGGGTGGGGTCGGCGGGGGGCCGGTGGCCCTGGCCCGAGTCCTCCGGGGCGGACGAGGAGGCGGGCGGGTCCGTGCGCTTCCCGGCCTTCTCCCCCGTACGGCTCTCGCCCTCCGGGTCGTCCTTCCCGGCCTTGCCGCCCACGCCGTCGCCACTGCGGGAGGAGGACGGTTCTGTGGACCCGCCCGGGCTGCCGGGGGTCCCGGTGTCCGCCGGGGTGGTGTCCGGGGGCGTACCGCCCGGAGCGGTGGTGTCGCGGGCGACGCGGCCGGTGGCCTGCTCCTCGGTGCCGCCGCCGGACACCGCGGCGGTCCTGGTCAGCGCGACCGTCGTGGCCAGCGCCACGATGGCCACCACGGCCAGGGCGACCGTCGCCGTACGGGCCCTGCGCGAGCCGTGCACGGCTCGTCTGCGCCCGGTCGCGCCGAGTCTCTGACGCAGCAGGCGCGGCGCCATCGTCAGCGGGCCGCCGACCTTGTCCAGGACCTGGTCCCGTAACGGGATGCGGACGGCGTGCGAGGCCGGTGCGGTCGAGACGGAGGTGGCGCCCGGGGTCCGCTCGACGGCTCTTCGGCGCCGCGCCACGTACCCGTGCCCGCCCCAGCCCAGCACCCCGCCCGCCAGCGCGGTGGGCAGCCCGCCGCCGTGCAGATACAGACAGGCGGCGGCCTCGCGGCAGTTACGGCAGCGGGCCAGGTGCTGCCAGAGGTCCGCGGGGGAGTGGGCATCGGGCGAACGGGTGGCGGCGTCCAGCAGCTTGGCGTAGCTGCGGCACTCCTCATGCCCGAGGGTGTCCAGATGGTTGCGCTGGCAGCGCTGCCGGAAGGCGGCCCGCACCCGGGCGACCTCCTCGGTGGCGTACGCGATGTCGCCGCCCAGCTGCCAGGCCAGCGTCTCGACCGGCTGCGACTCCACCTCGATTTCCCACAGCAGCGCCCCGTCACGTTCCCCCAGGTCACGCAGCCCGCGCAGGGCGAGCGGCTGTTCGCGGGGCGGGACGGCGTAGCGGGCGACGCCGGTGGAGGAGAGCCAGACCCGCAGCTCCGGGTCGAGCCGGTCGCCGTCCCGGTGGGTGTGCCAGTCGGCGGCGGTCTTGCGTACGGAGGTCAGGAGCAGCGGCAGCCACGGCAGCCGCGGGCCCCAGGAGCGGGCCCGGCGGTTGCGGGCGGCCCTGATGCCGCGCCGGAACGCCTCGGTGGCCAGCCGCATGCCGTCTTCGGGGGTGGTGGTGCACAGGTTCGCGTAGTCGGCTACCGCGTCCCAGTAGAGGTTGAGCAGGGCCGTCGGGGAGACGGCGTCGGCGTCCGTTGCGGTGACGGACGCTTGACCGGGTGGCGCGAACGCGCCGTCCCGGGATGCCGAGTGGTCGGGCATGGAGGCACATTCCTCACTCACGAACAGTGGCGCCCCCGCCAGGGGGGCAAGCCTCTCACATGGGGCCGCGGGGTTGGGCAGCCAACAGCACAGATCTGACTCGGAGTTGGGGGTTCCCCTTCACGGGTGGGCCGAGCCTTTCACGTCCCCGAGTCGACTGACAAGAGACGATAGAGGAGTGGCGAAGGAGTTGTGTGCAAGGGGTTCGGACCAACGTCACATATGGCTGTGACGCATCGTCAGAAAGCAGTCTGACGCCTTATCAGCGACCAGGATTTCGCGCGCCGCCCCGGGGGGCAATCGCCCCATCACCCCGCGAAACGCGTGGTTCGGGAGTTAAGGTTCACTCCACTTATGCGGATGTAGCCATCACGCATCGCGGGTAGCCGCACGGGCAGTTCCACAGCGGCTGTGCACATTGGGGGGAACCAATGCACGAGATGATCAAGGGCGGCAACGTCGGACTCGCCGCGCTGAGCGAGGACACCGGCTCGGTGATTCTGAGCCTGGGCTGGTCCACCGCCACCGGGGAGGGGGACGCGGACGTCTCCGTCCTGCTGCTGAACGCGGGCGGCAAGGTGCGCGGCGACGCGGACTTCTACTTCTACAACAACCCGGCCGCCGCCGACGGCAGTGTCCAGCTGCTCGGCAAGGCGCCCACCGCCGACGGCAGCGAGGACCGCATCGGCCTCGACCTGACCGCCGCCCCGGCCGACGTCGACCGCATCGTCGTGGCGGCCAGCCGGTACGGCGGCGCCCGCTTCGGCGACCTCGCGGACCTGCGGATGACGCTCGCCGACCGGGCCGGGGAGACCTTACTCGGGTTCACCATCGAGGACGCGAGTGTGGAGACCGCGTTCATCTTCGGGGAGCTCTACCGGCGCGGCGAGGAGTGGAAATTCCGGGCCGTCGGTCAGGGATACGAGTCCGGGCTGGCCGGGCTGGCGTCGGACTTCGGCATCGACATCGACGATGACGCTGCCGACGCTGACACTGATGATGCCGCTGACGCCGAGGACGCGGTGCCCGAGGAGCCCGTCGCCGTCGAGCAGGAGGCGTCGCCCGCCGCGCCGCCGACCGTCCCCGCCCAGGCGGCGGCACCGGCGGCGGAACCCGCGTCGCGGCGTCCCCGTACGGCGAAGAAGAAGGTCACGCTCCCCAGGGTCGCCAAGAAGTCGCTCGCCGAGAACGACTCCTGGCGGCGGGCCCGGCTCTTCCCGGCCTCCTCGCTCAAGAGCGACCGGGAGCGCGAGACGCGGGCGACGTCCGTGCTGCTGTCGGTGATCGCCCAGGTGCCGGAGTTCGGGCGTCGGCTCACCGCCGCCTTCGGCGCACCGGCGGGCCGTATGGAGACCTTCACGGAGGTCTCGCTGCCGCACGGTGACTCCCCCAAGCGCCCCGACGGTGTGATCCGCGTCGAGCGGGCGGGCAAGCTCTGGACCGCCCTGGTCGAGACCAAGACCAACGGCAATCCGCTCAAGTCCGAGCAGGTGCAGGACTACATGGACATCGCGGCCCGGCGCGGCTACGAGGCCGTCATCACCCTGTCCAACGATGTCGCCCTGGAAGGCAGCCCGCTGGTCGACATCAAGATCGACGGGCGGCGCAAGCACAAGGTGGCGCTCTGGCATCTGTCCTGGGCCGAGGTGGCCCATCACGCCCAGATGCTCATCCGGCACGAGGGCGTCGGCAACCCCGCCCACGCCTGGCTGCTCCAGGAGCTGCTGCACTATCTGCAGCATGAGAACTCCGGCTGCCACGGCTTCCAGAACATGGGCCCGGCCTGGGTGCCGGTGCGCAACGGCATCGACGACGAGACCCTGTGCCACGGCGATCAGCGCGCCGTCGACGTCGTCGAGAGCTGGGAGAGGCTGATCCGCCAGGTCTGTCTGCGGCTCGGCGGCGAGCTGGGCCAGCGGACGCTGCCCGTCCAGCGCGCCAAGCGCGGCAGCGACCAGGTCTCCCGCCGCGAGGCCCTCGCCGAGCAGCTCTGCCAGGACGGCCGTCTCCACGCCGAGCTGCGCGTCGAGGGCACCGCCGGAATCCTGGCGATCGTCGCCGATCTGCGCACCGGCAGGCTGCGCACCTCCATCGAGCTTCCGGTGCCCGACCAGGGTTACCCCCTGACCTGGGTCAAGCGCCTGGTGCGTCAGCTGGCCGAGGCCCCGGCCGATCTGCACATCGAGACCCTTGTGGAGGGGGAGGGCGGCGGTCCGCGCGGCACGCTGGAGCGGCTGCGCCCCGAGCCCGGGAATCTCCTGCCCAAGGACGGCGACCGGATCACCGGTTTCCGGCTGTCCCTCTTCAAGAGCATGGGCAGCACCCGTGGCAACGCCGAGTCGGGCTTCATCCGCAGCGTCGACGACGCCGTGGACCGCTTCCACGCCGGGGTCGTCGACCGGCTGGAGCGCCGGGCGGTACGCCGGGGCGCCGAGTAGGCCCGGCGGGAAGCGGCGGGAAGCAAAGCTCACAGGCGGCGGAAGGGGACTGTGCAGGGGACGTAATCGCCCGCGATCGGCGGCTGTGACGCGCTCGCAACCGGGATTTTTTACGGTGTGCGGCAGTGGGAGAGGCCCACCGCGAGCGTGAGAGGGGCATCCGTGACGGCATCGGCTCGGTCGGCGGGTCCGGCACGCACCGGCCCCGCCGAGGGGACGGCGCGATCGGTGCGGACCGTGTGCTCCTACTGCGGCGTCGGGTGCGGCATCGTGCTCGACGTCGGGCAGGACGCCGACGGGCGGCGGACGGTGCTGAAGGCGTCCGGGGACAAGGCGCACCCCGCCAACGCGGGGCGGCTGTGCACCAAGGGCGCCACCAGCGCGGAGATGCTCCGGGCGGCCGGGCGGCTGGAGACGGCGCTGTCGCGGGACGACCGGGGCACGGAACCGGCGGCGGCCGGGGTGGACGAGGCGATCACCGCGACCGCCCGGCGGCTGCGGGCGATCCTCGACGAGCACGGGCCGGACGCGCTCGCCTTCTATGTGTCCGGGCAGATGACGCTGGAGGCGCAGTACCTGGCCAACAAGCTGGCCAAGGGGTTCATCGGCACCAACCGGATCGAGTCCAATTCGCGGCTGTGCATGGCGAGCGCGGGCAGCGGCTACAAGCTGTCGCTGGGGGCGGACGGGCCGCCCGGGTCGTACCAGGACTTCGAGCACGCCGATGTGTTCCTCGTCACCGGCTCCAACATGGCCGACTGCCATCCGATCCTCTATCTGCGGATGATGGACCGGGTGAAGGCGGGCGCCAAGCTGATCGTGGTCGATCCGCGGCGCACCGCGACCGCCGCCAAGGCGGATCTGTTTCTGCAGATCAAGCCCGGTACGGACCTCGCGCTGCTGAACGGGCTGCTGCGGCTGCTCGTCGACGGCGGCTACACCGATCAGGGGTTCATCGACGAGCACACCGAGGGCTGGGACGCCCTGCCCGGCTTCCTCGACGACTACCCGCCCGAACGGGTCGCGGAGATCACCGGCATCCCCGAGGACGACATCCGCGCGGCGGCGCGGTGGATCGGGGAGGCCGGGGAGTGGATGAGCTGCTGGACGATGGGGCTCAACCAGTCCACCCATGGCACCTGGAACACCAATGCCCTGGTCAACCTGCATCTGGCCACCGGCGCGATCTGCCGCCCCGGCAGCGGCCCCTTCTCGCTCACCGGCCAGCCCAACGCGATGGGCGGCCGCGAGATGGGGTACATGGGGCCGGGGCTGCCCGGGCAGCGGTCGGTGCTGGACGCGGAGGACCGGGCGTTCACCGAGGAGCTGTGGGGCATCGCGCCCGGCACCCTGCGCGCGGACGGCGCCGGGCAGGGCACCGTCGACATGTTCCGGCGCATGGCGGACGGCGAGATCAAGGCGTGCTGGATCATCTGCACCAACCCCGTCGCCTCGGTCGCCAACCGCCGGACGGTGATCGAGGGGCTGGAGGCGGCCGAGTTCGTCGTCACCCAGGACGCCTTCGCCGAGACCGAGACGAACGCCTACGCGGACGTGGTGCTGCCCGCCGCGATGTGGGCCGAGGCCGACGGCGTGATGATCAACTCCGAGCGCAACCTCACCCTCGCCCGGCAGGCGGCCGACCCGCCCGGCGAGGCGCTGCCGGACTGGCGGATCATCGCCCGGATCGCCTGCGAGATGGGGTACGGGGACGCCTTCGGCTACGACAGCGCGGAGGAGATCTTCGAGGAGATCAAGCGCACCTCGAACCCGAAGACCGGCTACGACCTGCGCGGGGTGACCTACGAGCGGCTGCGCGAGACCCCGGTGCAGTGGCCCGCCGCGTCCGGTGACGGCGACGACCGCAACCCGGTCCGCTACCTCAACGACGGTGTCAGCCAGACCCTCGCCGTACGGGAGGACGGCACCCGGCCCCGGCTGGTCTTCCCCACGCCGAGCGGCCGCGCGGTCTTCCACGCCCGCCCGCACCTGGACGCCGCCGAGCTGCCGGACGACGACTTCCCGTTCCTCCTGAACACGGGGCGGCTGCAGCACCAGTGGCACACGCTCACCAAGACCGGCAAGGTCGCCAAGCTGAACAAGCTCAACCCGGGGCCGTTCGTCGAGCTGCATCCGCGGGACGCGGAGGAGCTGGGCGTCGGCGAGGGCGACGCGGTGGAGGTGGCCTCGCGGCGCGGGCGTGCGGTGCTCCCGGCCGTGGTGACGGACCGGGTGCGGCCGGGGAACTGCTTCGCGCCGTTCCACTGGAACGACCTGTTCGGCGAATACCTCAGCGTCAACGCGGTCACCCACGACGCGGTCGACCCGGTGTCCTTCCAGCCGGAGTTCAAGGTGTGCGCGGTGTCGCTGGCCAAGGTCGCCTCGGCCCCGCCCCGGCTCGCCCCGGCGGCCCCCGGCGCGGCGCACACGGCGGCGGTCGGCGTCCCCGGCGCGGCCGCCCCGACGGAGACGGCCCCCGTGGACACGGCCGCCGTGGCCGACGGGCTTGCCGCCGCGTTCGGGGTCGCCGACCTCGCGCCGCCCGCCCTCACCGAGCCCGAGCGCCAGTACCTGCGCGGCTTCCTCGCCGGGCTCCCCGGCACGGCCGCGGGCCCGGGCGCCCCGGCCGTGCCCGCCGCCGTCCCCGTACTCCCCCCTGACGCCCCCTTCTCGTCCGCGCACGCCCTGTGGGTCAACGGCGTCCTGGCCGGGGCCTTCTCGCGGGCCGCCGTGCCCGCCACCGCCGCCCCGACGACGGCCCCCGACACCTCCGCACCCGACCCCGCCATCCGCGACGTGGTCGTCCTGTGGGCCTCCCAGACCGGCAACGCCGAGGACGTCGCCGGTGCCGCCGCCCGCCGCCTCGCCGACACCGGACGGCAGGCCCGCCTGCTGGAGATGGAGGGCCTCGCCGCCGCCACCCTCCCCCGCACCGCCGACCTCCTCGTCATCACCAGCACCTTCGGCGACGGCGACGCCCCCGACAACGGCTCCGGCTTCTGGGAGTCCCTGGCCGCCCCCGACGCGCCCCGCCTGGACGGCACCCGCTACGCCGTCCTCGCCCTCGGCGACTCCTCCTACGACGACTTCTGCGGCCACGGACGCCGCCTGGACGAACGCCTCGACGAACTGGGCGCCGTACGCCTCGCCCCGCGCACCGACTGCGAACCGGACTACGACGAGCCCGCCCGCGCCTGGCTGGACACCGTCCTCGACGCCCTGGGCGCCGCGGCCGCCGCGCCGCCCCCCAAGGCCCCGCCGGCACCGGCCCCGCAGGCCCCCGCCCGCCCCTCCAAGGCCGCGCCCTTCACCACCCGCCTCACCGGCAACCGGCTGCTGAGCCTGCCCGGAGCGGCCAAGGAGGTGCGGCAGTTCGCGTTCGACACCGGCGACGGCACGCTCGCCTACGAGGCCGGGGACGCGCTCGGGGTCCAGCCCGAGAACTGCCCCGGGCTGGTCGCCGAATGGCTCGCCGCCACCGGCCTCGACCCGGCCGCCGAAGTGGCCGTCTCCGGCCCCGGCTCCGACGTGCGCGCGATGCCGGTCGCCGACGCCCTCCGCCACCATCTGGAGATCGCCAAGATCACCCCGGATCTGCTGCGCTTCGTCCTCGACCGCACCCACGACCACGACCTCAAGCGGCTGCTGCGCCCGGACAACAGGGACGGTCTGGCCCAGTGGACCTGGGGCCGCCAGGCCGTGGACCTCCTCGCCGAACACCCGGTGCGCGCCTCCGCCCAGGAGTGGGCCGACGTCCTCAAACGGCTCCAGCCCCGGCTGTACTCGATATCCTCCAGCCCCCTCGCCCACCCCCACGAGGTGCGGCTGACTGTCTCCGTGGTGCGCTTCGAGAGCCGCGGCGGGACGCTCCGCAAGGGCGTCGCCTCCACCCACCTCGCGGACGCCGACACCGACCACCCCGTGCCCGTCTTCGTGCAGCGCACGCCCGCCTTCCGGCCCCCGGCCGACCCCACGACACCGATGGTGATGGTCGGCCCCGGCACCGGCGTCGCCCCGTTCCTCGGCTTCCTGGAGGAGCGCCGGGCGCGCGGCGCGACCGCCCCCAACTGGCTGTTCTTCGGCGAACAGCGGCGCGCCACCGACTTCTACTACGAGGACGAACTCGACCAGTTGCGCCGCCACGGCACGCTCACCCGGCTCGACACCGCCTTCTCCCGCGACCAGCGGTCCAAGGTGTACGTCCAGGACCGGATGCGCGAACACGGCGCCCGGCTGTGGTCCTGGCTCCAGGACGGCGCCCACTTCTACGTCTGCGGGGACGCCACCCGGATGGCCAAGGACGTCGACCGGGCGCTGCGCGACATCGCCGTCGCCCACGGCGGACTCGACGAGGACGCGGCCGAGGTGTACGTCAAGCAGCTCGCCGCCGACAAGCGCTACGGCCGCGACGTGTACTGACGCGCGTACCGATCCCCGGCATCCCAAACGCATCTGCCAGGGTTCGTTGCCCGATCGTTGGGCCGATGCAACCCAATAGATGATCCAGGCCTCGCAAACGCGCTCGTATCATGGGCGGATGCACACGTACCGGATCGGAGACGCGGCGGCCCTGATGGGCGTCAGCGCCGACACCCTGCGCCGCTGGGTCGACAGCGGACGGCTCACCGCCGAGCGGGACGAACAGGGCCGCCGGATCATCCCGGGCCCGGCGCTGGCCGCGTTCGCCCGGGAGCTGAGCCGCGGCTCGGACCGGGAGGGCAACGGCGTCTCGTCGGCCCGCAACCGCTTCGCGGGCATCGTCACCGAGGTGATCCTCGGCGATGTGTCCGCGCAAGTGGAGATCCAGGCGGGACCGTTCCGGGTGGTGTCCATGATCAGCCGGGAATCCGCGGAGGAGCTGAAGCTCGAACCGGGCGTCCCCGCGGTGGCCGTGATCAAGTCGACCAACGTGGTCGTGGAGAAGCCGTGAGCGCGGCCCCGCCGCGCCCACCGACGAGGGAGAAACCTGTGACGACCCGTTCCGTGCCCCACCGCACCCTGCGCATTGCCGGTGGCCTCACCGTGGCGGCGCTGGCGCTGTCCGCCTGTTCCTCCGGCGGTTCCGGCGACACGAAGAAGGACGGCGGCGCATCCTCGGACGGCTCGAAGAAGGTGTCCGGCACGGTCACGGTCTTCGCCGCCGCCTCGCTCAAGGAGAGCTTCACCGAGCTGAAGAAGACCTTCGAGAAGGAACACCCCGGCACCAAGGTGACGTTCAACTTCGGCGGCAGTGACGCCCTCGCCGCCTCCATCACCTCCGGCGCCCCCGCCGACGTGTTCGCCGCCGCGAGCCCGAAGACCATGAAGACGGTCACCGACGCGGGCGACGCCAAGGGCACCCCGTCGACGTTCGTCCGCAACCAGCTGGAGATCGCGACCCTCCCCGGCAACCCGAAGAAGATCACCAACTTCGAGGACCTCACCAAGGGCGGGCTGAAGGTCGCGCTGTGCGCCAAGGAGGTGCCGTGCGGCTCCGCCGCGCAGAAGGTGCTGGACGCGGAGCACCTGAAGCTCACGCCGGCCAGCTATGAGCAGGACGTCAAGGGCGCGCTGACCAAGGTGGAGCTGAAGGAGGTGGACGCGTCCGTGGTCTACAAGACCGATGTGAAGGCGGCGGGCGGCAAGGTCGAGGGCGTGGAGTTCCCGGAGTCGGAGAAGGCCATCAACGACTACCCGGTCGCCCTGCTGAAGAAGGCGCCCAACGCCGACGCGGCCTCCGCCTTCATCGACCTCGTGAAGTCCCCGCAGGGTCAGAAGGTGCTGACCAAGGCGGGCTTCCTCAAGCCGTGACCACTTCCGCCCCGCAGGACGGCCAGATCCTCGAAGACGAGCGGCGGCGGCGCGGACGGGGGCGGCGGCCCCGGTCCGGTGTTCCGCTGCCGCTGCTGCTGCCCGCCCTCGCCGGGTTCGCCTTCCTCGTCCTGCCGCTGGCCGCGCTGCTGGTCCGGGCGCCCTGGCGGTCGCTGCCGGATCAGCTGACCAGCGTCGAGGTGTGGCAGGCGCTGCGGCTGTCGCTGATCACCGCGACCGCCGCGACCGCCGTCGCGCTGGTGCTGGGCGTACCGCTGGCCTGGCTGCTGGCCCGGGCCAGCTTCCCCGGCCGCCGCATGGTGCGCGCCCTGGTGACGCTGCCGCTGGTGCTGCCGCCGGTGGTGGGCGGTGTGGCGCTGCTGCTGGCGCTGGGCCGCAACGGGATCGCGGGCCGCTGGCTGGACTCCGCGTTCGGCATCACCCTGCCGTTCACCACGGCGGGGGTGGTGGTGGCGGAGGCGTTCGTGGCGATGCCGTTCCTCGTCATCAGCGTCGAGGGCACGCTGCGGGCCGCCGACCCGCGGTACGAGGAGGCCGCCACCACCCTCGGCGCCTCCCGCTTCACCGCCTTCCGGCGCGTCACCCTGCCGATGATCGCCCCCGGTGTGGCGGCCGGTGCGGTGCTGGCGTGGGCGCGGGCGCTGGGCGAGTTCGGCGCCACCATCACCTTCGCGGGCAACTTCCCGGGCCGCACCCAGACCATGCCGCTGTCCGTCTACCTCGCGCTGCAGAGCGACCCGGCCGCCGCCATCGCGCTGAGCCTCGTCCTGCTCGCCGTATCCGTCGCGGTCCTGGCCGGGCTGCGCGACCGCTGGATGGGAGCCTCCTCGTGACCACCCGCACCTCCGAGACCGGGCGGCACACCGGCGGCCTCGACGCCCATCTCGTCGTGGACCGCGGCGACTTCCGGCTCGATCTGCGCCTTGCCGCCGCCCCCGGCGAGGTGGTCGCCCTGCTCGGCCCCAACGGCGCGGGCAAGACCACCGCGCTGCGCGCCCTGGCCGGGCTCACCCCGCTCACCGCGGGCGAACTGCGCCTGGACGGGCGGGCGCTGGAGGAACCGGCACGGCGGCTGCGGATCGCGCCCGAGGCCCGCCCGGTCGGCGTCGTCTTCCAGGACTATCTGCTCTTCCCGCACCTCACCGCCCTCGACAACGTGGCCTTCGGCATCCGCTGCCACGGCGTCCCCAAGGCCGAGGCCCGCGCCCGGGCCGCCGACATCCTGGCCCGGATGGGCCTTGAGACCCACGCGGGCGCCAAACCGCGCCGGCTGTCCGGCGGCCAGGCCCAGCGCGTCGCCCTCGCCCGCGCCCTGGCCGTACGCCCCCGGCTGCTGCTGCTGGACGAGCCGCTGGCCGCGCTGGACGCCCGTACCCGGCTCGACGTACGCGCCGGACTCCGCCGCCACCTCGCCGAGTTCGAGGCGGTGGCCGTCCTGGTCACCCATGACCCGCTGGACGCGATGGTGCTCGCCGACCGGCTCGTCGTGGTCGAGGACGGCCACGTCGTCCAGGACGGCACCCCGTCCGAGGTGTCCCGGCGGCCCCGTACCGACTACATCGCCAGCCTCGTCGGCCTCAACCTGTACCAGGGGCGCGCCGAGGGCCACACGGTGCGGCTCGACAGCGGTACGGCCATCACCACCGCCGACGACCTCCACGGCCCGGCCTTCGTCGCCTTCCCGCCCGCCGCCGTCACCCTCCACCGCGACCGCCCCGAGTCCAGCGCCCGCAACGCCTGGCGCGCCGAGGTCACCGGCCTGGAGTCGCACGGCGACCAGATCCGCGTCGCCCTCACCGGCGAACTGCCCCTCCTCGCCGACCTCACCACCGCCGCCGTGGCCGACCTCGGCCTCCACCCGGGCCGCACGGTCTGGGCCACCCTCAAGGCGGCCCAGACACACGCCTATCCGGCCTGAGAGAATGCCCCCGTGAACGAACGGGGCGCGCGCGGCGGGCGTGTTGAGCGGAACCGGGCATGGCGGCGGCACCTCATCGCGGCGGCGGTGAGCTGTCTGGCCCTCGGGGTGGCCTTCGCCCATCTCGTCGCCCCCGACCTGAAAATCGACAACGTCACCGTCGCGCTGCTGGTCATCGCCGTCGTGCCGTGGCTCCGCGACCTCTTCACCAGCATCGAACTGCCCGGCGGGCTCAGGGTCGAGTTCCGGGACGTCGAGCAGCGCATCGAGGCGGCCGAGGCCATGGCCGACGCCGCGCTCGTGGGCGGCGGCGAGGGCCCGGGGGAGACCGACGACCCGACGGCCCGGGACGAGGTGCGCAGGCTGGCCGCCGAATACCTGTCGGTGCGTGAGTCGATGCGCGCCGGATCGGCCCGTACGCAGCGCATGAACGGCATCCTGGCGCGCCTGGTACGCACCACCCAGCGCCTCGCCGACCCCCCACTGGCCGACTGGCTCGCGTCACCGGACGGCGGCCTGCGGCTCGCGGCCTACGCGCGCCTGTACGCCGTACCGGACGCGGCAGCGCTGCGCGCTCTGGCGGACGCCGTCGTCGACGAGCCCCAGCCGTTCGGCCAGTACTGGGGGCTCCGCGCGCTCGACAAGGCCGTGGACCTCGTCGGCCCCGACGAGGTGCCGTCGGCGGTCGTCCGGCGCCTGGAGGACTGCCGCCCGGGCGGCGCCGACCGGAGGCATCTGCTGCGGCGCCTGACCGCGAAGATCCACGGCCTCCCGTAGGGGCACATGGGCGCTGTCCGAACCCCCTTGTAGCGTCCGGCCCATGACGACTTCCGCATCACTTCTCGACCGTCTCAAGGCCGACCGCAAGGCGGACATGCTGGCCTGCTTTCCCTTCGAATTCGACATGCTCACCGGCTTCGGGCCCGTCACCCACTGCGAACCGGTGTGGCTGTTCTCCGGCGCCCCGCTGGAGCCGATCGCGAAGGACGACGGTGGCGGTACGTACTTCCTCTGCGGGCACGGCGACGGCGAGGACCGCCCGGTGCTCCTCGCCGACTCGGAGGGCCACTGCGGGTTGATGGGCGCGACCCTCCGCGACGCGCTGCTCCTGATGATCGGGCTGTCGTGCGCCGGGGAGGCCCTGTACCGGGAGGGGCAGGGCCGGACGATGGACGAGCAGGCGCTCGAAGCCCTGCGCGCCGAGTACGACGCGGAATTCACCGAGGAAGCCGACCTCGAAGAAGGAGCCATCCCCGCGATGCGGGCCGAACTCCTCGAACGCCTCGGCCTGGCCCCGCTCCCGCCCCTGACCGAGCTGCTGGAGCGGGAGCGCGCGCTCAAAGCGCTGCAACCCCAGTACGCGCTCGTCAACGAGGAGGGCATGCTCTATCAGGGGGGTTACGGGGACGACTGAGATCACGTATCCGTGATGACCACCTTCCCGAAGTGGCCCCGGCCCGCGAAGTGGCGGTAGGCGGCGGGCGCTTCCGCGAACGGGAAGGCGCGGTCGATCACCGGACGCAGCCGGTGCCGCTCGATCGCCCGGTTCATGTCCTCGAACATGTCCCGGCTGCCCACGTACATCCCCTGGAGCGTGATGCCCTTGCGCACCACCGCGATCGGATCGACCCCGTCGCCGTCGGCCAGCACCCCGATGACGCTGATCCGCCCGCCGGTGCGGACGGCGGTGAGCGACTGGGGCAGCGTGCCCGCCCCGCCGACCTCCACCACATGGTCCACGCCGCCGCCGGTCGCCTCGTACACCGCCTGCCCCCACGCGGGCGTCCGCACGTAGTCGACCCCGTCGGCCGCGCCGAGCGCGCGCAGCCGGGCCAGCTTGGCGTCGCTGCTGGAGGTGGCGACGACATGGGCGCCGCCCAGCGCCGCGAACTGCAGCGCGAAGAGCGACACACCGCCGCTGCCCAGCGTCAGCACCGTCTGCCCGGGAGCCACTTGGCCCGCTGCCACCACGGTGTGCCAGGCGGTCACGGCGGCGCAGGGGAGGGTGGCGGCCTCGGCGAAGTCCAGCGGCGCGGGGACGGCGACCAGGGCGTCCTGGTCGAAGAGGACGTACTGGGCGAGTACGCCGTCGGACGGGCCGCCGAGCGCGCCCGCGGTCCGCTCCGCGGTGGCCGGGCCGGAGATCCAGTGCGGCATGAAGATGCCCACCACCCGGTCCCCGGCGGACCACCGGGTGACCTCGGCGCCCGCGTCGGCCACCTCGCCCGCGCCGTCGGACAGCGGCACCAGGCCGGGGGTGAGGGTGCGCCCGTAGGTGTCCGAAGCGATCATCAGGTCGCGGTAGTTGAGCGACCAGGCGCGCATCCGGACGAGCACCTCGCGCGGCCCGGGGGCGGGCAGTTCGCGTTCGGCGGGGCGGAGGGCGTCCACGCCGGTGAAGCGGGGCAGCTGGTAGTAGCGGTTGATCGTCCGTGTCGTCCGTGTCGTCCGTGTCGTCCGTGTCGTCATGCGGGAATCCTCACCGCGTGGCCGCTGACGCGGACGCGGGTGTCGTCGGGAGTGATGTCGACCAGAAGTTCGCTGGGCCGCCCCATGTCTTCGCCCTGCCGGATGCGGACCCGGGCCGCCTCACCGACCAGGCCGGTCGCGCGCAGATAGCCGCCGAAGGCGGCGGCCGCTGCGCCGGTGGCCGGGTCCTCGACGACACCGCCCACCGGGAACGGATCGCGGGCGTGGAAGTCGAGCCGGTCCGGGTCCGGGCGGTGCACCAGGTGCACGGTGGTCCAGCCGCGCCGCCGCATCAGCTCCTCCAGCGCGCCGTAGTCGTAGGCGAGGTCGGCGAGCCGGGCCCGGGTGGCGGCGGCCAGGACGAGGTGGTCGTTGCCCGCGAACGCCACATGCGGGGCGAGGGCCGGGTCGAGGTCGTCCCCGGACCAGCGCAGCGCGGCCAGCGCGGGCGCGACCTCGGTGGCCTCGTCGGCGGGGCGCGACCGGGTGGGCACGGAGGTGAGGGTGGCGTACCGCACCCCGCCGTCCGTGCTCGTCGCCACCCGGACCTCGCCCGCCGCCGTGTCGAGGACCAGCTCGCCGGGGCCGTCCCGCTCGGCGAGGGCCACGGCGGCGGCGACGGTGGCGTGCCCGCAGAAGGCGACCTCGGCGCGCGGGCTGAAGTACCGCACCCGGTAGCGGCGCGGGGTCGTCCCGTGCGCGGTGAGGAACGCGGTCTCGGAGTCCCCGACCCGGGCGGCCAGCGCCACCATGGCGGCGTCGTCCCCGGCGAGCGCCCCGGCGTCGAGGACCACCCCGGCGGGGTTGCCACCGGAGGGGTGGGTGGTGAAGGCGGAGTAGCGCAGCACTTCGGTCATGCCCTCCAGGCTTCCACCGGGAGCCCATCGCGTCCAACGATTCCTTTCGCTGGCCGCCATCGGTAAACCCGATAGCCTGGCGGTGTGGACACCAGACTTCTGCGGACGTTCGCGGCCCTGGCCAGGACCGGGAGCTTCACCGCCACCGCCGCCGAGCTGCATCTCGCCCAGTCCACGGTCACCGTCCAGGTCCGCACCCTGGAACGGGAGCTGGGCGCCCGCCTCTTCGACCGGCTGCCCACCGGCGCCGTCCCCACCAGCGCCGGGCGGCGGCTGCTCACCGACGCCGAGGACGTCCTCGACGCCGAGGCGCGGCTGCGCGCGGCGGCCGCGGGCGTCGCCGGGGCCGGGGGCACCCCGGAAGGGCAGGTCGCCCTCGGCGCGGGCGAGTCCCTGTGCGCCTCCCGGCTGCCCCGGGTGATCGCCTCCCTCGCCCGCAGCCACCCCGGTATCGAGCTCAACCTCCACCCGGCGGGCAGCGCCGCCGCCGTCGAGGGGCTGCGCGCGGGCCGCCTCGACCTCGCGCTCCTGCTGGAGCAGCGGGTCGACCACGCCGACCTCGCCGCCCGCGCACTCGCCCGCGAGCCGCTGGTCTATCTCGCCGCCCCCGGCCACCCGTTCGCGGACCGCACCGTGGGCTGGGCCGAGCTGGCCCGGCAGACCTTCTTCGTCCACGAGGAGGGCTGCTCGTACAGCGACCACCTGGTGCGCACCCTGCGTACCGTCCCCGGCCCGCCGCCCCGCCTCACCCGCTTCGGCAGCATCGAGGCCGCCCGCTGCTGCGTCGCCGCCGGGCTCGGCCTCACCCTGCTGCCGCGCGCCACGGTCGTACGCCAGCTGGCCGAGGGCAGCCTCGCCGAGGTCCACGGCCCCGAGATCCCGCCGGTCCCGATCCAGCTGACCCGCGCCCGCCGCCGCTGGACCAGCCCCGCTGCCCAGGCGGTCGCCACCGAACTGGCCCGCCTCATCCCGGGCGACGACTGACGCCCGGGATTACCGACGCCTGGGATTACCGACGCCTGGGATTACCGACGCCCGGGATTACTGACGCCCGGGGTTACAGCAGCCGCAGGCCGTCGTGGGCGCGGACGGTGGGCGGGGCGGCGGTGTCGAGCGCGTCCAGGATGCGGGCCGCGTACGCCTCGCACGCCAGGTCCGGCACCTCCGCCCGGGTCGCCCAGCGCCAGGCCCGGGTGCGCGGGCCGGTGGCGGGCGTGCCGTCGGCGGCCCGGCAGCGGAACACGAGGGAGACGGCCAGCCCGTTCATGTCCTTGTAGACCCCGGTGAGGGCCGCCGGCAGCTCGATCTTCACCCCGGTCTCCTCCAGGAGCTCGCTCCGCAGGGCGTCGGGGATCGTCTCGTCCGGGCCGAGCGGCCCGCCCGGCGGCTCCCAGGTACTGCTGTCCCGGCGCTTGATCAACAGCGCCCGGTCCCGCTCGTCGACGATGACTCCGGCGACGTTCACTGTGTGCGGGCGTTCCACGGTCACGTTCCTCGGCCCTCTCGACTGGCTGCGCGGCCCTCACGGTAGCCCAAGTCCCTTGGCCGCCTCGGCGATCGGCCTCGGCGACGGGCCTCAGCGGATGTCGACCACGCCGTCGTCCGGCCGGGCACCGTTCCGGCCGCCGCCCGCACCCGGGGACGGCGTCTCCGCGTCGCCCAGGTTGCGCCGCACCGAGTCCAGGATGGTCAGACCCTGGCCCACCAGCCCGGCCGCGATCTCGCCCAGTCCGTCCGCGCCGTTGAGGACGTTGACGTTGGCGCCGGCCAGACCCGACGAAGCCTCCTTGACGATCTGCGGCAGCTGATCGATGAGCATGCGGTCCAGCGCGACCCGGCCGTGCGAGGCCGCCGCCTCGGCCTGGATCTTCATCCGCTCCGCCTCGGCCGTCGCCAGCACCCGGATGCGCTCGGCCTCGGCCTCGGCGGGCTTCACGATCTCGGCCACCAGCTCCTGCTGCCGCAGAGCGGCCGCCCGCTGCGCCAGCTCGGTCTGCGCGGCCAGCACTTCCTGCTGGGCGTGGGCCTGCGCCAGCGGTCCGGCCTGGGCGGCCTCGGCCTGTGCGCGGTCCACCTCGGCGTTGTACCGCGCCTGCACGATGGCGGTCTGCCGGGCGTATTCGGCCTGGTTGCGGGCCGCCTCCTGCTGCGCCTCGGACGACGCCTGGGTGGCCTGCGCCTGCGCGATCTGGGCCTGCCGCTGGATGGCGGCCTTGTGCGGGGCGGACATCGCGTCGATGTAGCCGGCGTCGCCGTCGTCGATGGACTGGATCTGAAGCGAGTCCACGATCAGGCCGATCTTCGCCATCTCGGCCTTGGAGGTGTCCAGCACCTCGGTGGCCAGCTTCTGCCGCTCGGTGATGATCTCCTCGACGGTCATCGAACCGATGATGGCCCGCAGATGACCTGCGAAGATGCGGCCGGTGAGGATGGACATCTGCTCCTGGTCGGAGAGGAAGCGCTGTCCGGCGTTGACGATCGACTCGGTGTCGTTGCCGACCTTGAAGGCGATCACCGAGCGGACGGTCAGCACGATGCCCTGCCGGCTGACGCACGTCTCGGCGACCTCCGCCTCGCACATCGCCAGCGTCAGGAAGCGCACCTTACGGAAGACGGGCAGCACGAACTTGCCGTGGCCGGTCACCACCCGGAACGGCGCGCCCCCCTGGCCACGCCTGCCTCCGGATATCAGCATCGCCTGGTCGGGCGCGGGAACGCGGTAACCGAACATCGTTCGTCTCCCTCACGCTGCGCCGCCGGTCACGCCGGTCGACGCGTTCAATGGGTCGGCCCACTCCATGACATCGACCTCCCGGGTGCCCCGGGAGTCGATGACCAGCACGGAGGCCCCCTGCGGCAGGGGGTCGGAGGACCAGGCGAGGAAGGTCTCCGAGCCGCCCCGTACGCGTACCAGGACCTCGCCGGGACCGGCGGTCCCCCGGGTGCCGATGACCAGCACCCCGGTACAACCGATCACGGACTCGTCCCGCGCCATGTGACGGTGTCCCCCTCGTCAGGTGCACTGAATTCCGACTTTAGCTCGCTCTTGTGACACCGGATACGGGGAAGCGCGGCCATTACGCGGCTCTTACCGTTCCGGGTCCGAATCGCGATGTAAGCCCACGTGAGCCCCGGCGCGCCGACGCTTTACTGCGAGGCTACGAGGCGGTGTCCTCGAAGTACGCGTCCAGGACCTCGTCCAGCTTCGCCGTCCAGTCCTTGAGGGCGCCGCGGGCCGGGGCCTCGACGTCGGCGGTGTACCAGCGGCGGGCGGTCGTGTAGACGGTGACGCTGAAGCGGCGGCCGAAGCGGGGGGTGTCGATCTCCACCGCGCCGATCTCGTCCCAGGAGAACTCGGCGTTCTCGCCGTCCAGCTGGAAGGCGACGCCGGAGCGCCCGGCGGTGATCGAGCCGCGGCGGTCGGAGACCTCGAAGACCGGCCCGTCCTCGGCCGCCTCGTCGTCGTCCCCGGCCTCGTCCTCGGCCTCGTCCTCGGCCTTGTCGTCGGCCTCGTCGTCAGCCTTGTCGTCGGCCTGTTCCTCCGGCTCTTCCGGCGTCTCGGCGTCTGCTTCAGCCGCCTTCGCTTCCTCCGGTTCCTCCGGCTCGGGGCCGGTCTCGGCAGAGGGCCGGTCGGCGGCCTCTTCCGGGGCTTCCGGGGCTTCTGGGGCCTCCTGGGCCGTCTTCGCCTCCGCGGTCGCCTCCTCGGTGGCGTCCGGGCGCGGGGGCGTCAGGCCGGGGATGTGCCCCGGATCGGTCCCGGCGGCGGGTACGGGCGGGATCATCGGACCTATGCGCTGCTCCACGCCCGGCAGTATGTCGGATGAAGCTGTGCCCGCGACACCCACTCCCCGACTGTTCCGCCGCGCGTCACGGTCAGGCGACGTCGATGCCGTACTCCCGGACCAGCGCCTCCAGCCCGCCCGGGTAGCCCTTGCCGCCGATCACGAAGTCCCAGTCGCCGCCCGCGCGGCGCCGGAACGAGCCCAGGACCAGGGCGGTTTCGCCGGGGCGGCCGTCGGAGACCTCCAGTTGGCCGAGTTCGGCGCCCGACGCGTCCAGGAGCCGTATCCGGGCGTCGGCGAAGCCGGACAGGTCCGCCCCGGGGTCGGCCTCGGGGTCGACGGCCGCGGCGAGGACGAGGCGGTCGGCCTCGGGCGGCAGGGCGTCGAAGGCGACGCGGACCGCCGCCCGGTCGGGGGCGGTGGCGGGGAGCGCGCTGACGGTGCCGTCGGGGGTGCGGGGGTTGTTGAAGAAGACGAAGTGGTCGTCGCTCAGCACCCGGTCGCCGTCGCAGACGAGGGCGCAGACGTCGAGGGCGACCGCACCCGACCAGGACATGCCCAGCACGTTGTGGTCGGGCGGCCCGGCGGCGGAAGCGGGCCCGGGCGCGGTGGCGCCGTCGCCCAACCGCCCGCGCAGCCCATGGCGGTGGAGCAGGTCGACCAGCTCCGCCCCGGACACCAGCTCCAGCGGCTTCCCGCGCGCGAAGGTGTGCGAGCCGGGGCCGAACCGCGAGGTGGTGACCAGGACGCCCTTGTTGGCGCCGCTGCCTTGGACCGTGCCGTACAGATCGCGCACCGCGGTCGGCGGCACCGTGCCGCGGTAGCGCTTGACCTGCACCACGATCCGGCCGCCCCGGATCGGCGTGGGGTCCATGGCCTCCACGTCCACCCCGCCGTCGTTCGAACGCCGGGTCGTCACCGCCCGCATCCCCATGGCCCGGAACAGGTCCGCGACCAGCGACTCGAAGGCGATCGGGTCCATCGCGTGCAGATCCGGCTCGTCGCCCCCGCCCTGGGTGAGGACACCGGAGCCGACCTCGTCCGGCGTCCGCCCGGGGGCTACGGCGGCGCGCTGGTCGGGGCGGGTGGACAACCGGCCGCGTACGCCGTCGACCAGGCACTCCACCGCGCTCACCTGCTCCAGCCGCAGTGCGGCGAAGTCGGTACGGCTCACCGTGACGGTCGCCAGGACGATCCGGGCGCGGTGGCCGGTGGCCGGATCGTGGTCGTCCACGAACCCGTTCAGCGCGACCGATTCCAGCGCGCCCGACGCGTCCGCCGCGAACAGGTCGCGCAGCGCCAGCAGCACGCACTGCGCGAGCACGTCCCGGTACAGCGCCCGGCGCTGGGTGGCCGGGCGCGCCGTCTCCCGGTCCTCGTCGGCGGAGGGCATGTACCGCACCGACTTGGTCTCCGGGACGATGTCGTAGCGCGGCAGCTCCCAGTCCACGACGAGCTGGCGCGCGGCCGGGTCGTACGCGGCGGACATCTCGCGGGGCGGGCCCTCCGGCCACACCGGGGAGGCGTAAGCGGAGTGGTAGAGCGCCGCCGTGAAGTACTCCACCACCGCCTCGGGATCACCGGCCCGCACCTCGGCGGCCAGCTCCGCCGCGCCCTCGTTGTGCCGCCGTATCTCCGCGAGCCGCTGGGCGGCCCACCGCTCGTACTGCCGCTCGTACGCCGCCAGCTGCCGCACCCGTTCGGCCTCCGCCGCCTGCGCGGCGCGCCAGTCCCGCTCGTACCGCTCCCGCGTCTCCTCCCGCTCCCGGCGCCCGGAGCCGAGGCCCCAGCCGCCGCCCTGCGGCGGGTAGTGCCGCTGGTCGGGCATCGGTACGGGGTGGGCCAGCGCGCCCGGGTCGAACGGCTCGACACGCTCCGGCTGTTGGAGTCCGTCCGGGCGGAACGCCGGGGCCCGGCACCCGGCCGCCAGCAGCGACCGCAACGCCTCGACCCGCGCCTCCAGCTCCTCCGTACGCCGCCGCGCGTCCGCCTCGCGCTGCCGCCGGTACGCCGCCTGCCGCTCCCGCTGGTCGCGCCCCCGCTCCCGCTCGGCGGCCCGCAGCCGCCGCACTTCCTCGCGCTCCCACTCCCGTTCCCGCTGGATTCGCGCCCGCTCCTGCGCCTCGCGCTGGCGCTGCGCCTCGGCCCACAGGGAGATCAGGCCGCTGGAACGACCGGAGTGACGGCTCATATACGACTCCCCCCGGGACCCCACCGGACCCCACCCTCGCGCCCGGCCCCCAACCAGCGGTAACGCCCCCGATTCTAGTGGCCGCCGAAAGCCCCGGAGTGTGACGGGAACCGCAGACGCGAGGGGCCCGGCGGGATGGGGGCAGCCATCCCGCCGGGCCCGGCATGTGTGATCGTGCGGTGGTGCGGTCGTAACTCAGCGGCCTCAGTGGCCTCAGCCGCACTTACGGCCGCTGTTGATGCACTTCACGGCCTGCTTCATCAGCGAGTCGGACATCACGTTGATGAAGTCGCCGTGGTCCGTGACCGGCTTGTGCAGCTGCTCGGGGAAGCTGTCCACCGCGAAGACCGCCTTCGGCGCGATCTTGTAGGTGATGCGCTGGGTCAGGGCCGGGATGGCCTTGAAGCCCTTGCCGCACCCGCCGTTGGCGCCGGCGAAGGCGACGTGGGTGCGGTGGTTGGCGCTGTCGGAGTTACGGCCGTCCCAGCAGCTCTGGAACTTGAACGTCCGCACCACGTTGCTGCCCTTGGGGCACAGCGGGTACTTGTCCTTGAGCTGGCGGTTCTCGAAGCCGGTGCAGCTCCAGGAGGCGTTGGCATTGGCCGTGCCGTTGGTGAAGGCCTTGGCGTCACCGGTGATGATGCGCAGGAACTTCGGCATCGCCGCGACCTTGCCGACGGCGCTGCCGCGGAAGGTGAGCTGCACGGAGGTGGGCTGGAGGATGGTGCCGACGTTTCCTTCGGTGCCGCCGCCCGGGGCGCCCGCGTCCTTCTCGTTCTTGCCGTCGCGCAGCCGCAGGACCGGCCAGTAGTGGGTGGAGCGGTCGCCGTTGGTGCAGGAGGTGGTCGCGGTGGCGAGGATCTGGTCGGTGGCGAAGGCGTCGTTCTTCTGGTTGCCCACGTAGTCGTGCATGTGGTGGGCGCCGTTGCTCACGCCGGGGGCGACGATGACGTTGTCGGAGTTGAACTTCTTGTTCTCGTTGCGCCCGCAGCGCGAGGAGAAGGTGCCCTTGGAGGCGCCTGCCTGCTTGCGCGGGTTCTTGACGTTGGGCCGCACCTTCTTGATGTCCACGAAGTCGGCCTTCTGGGGGCCCGCGGCCTGCGCCCCGCCCGCTGCCTGAGCCCCGCCCGCTGCCTGAGCCCCGCCCGCGGCCTGCGCCTTGGCGTCCGCCGCCGCCGGAGCGGCCGCCGGGGCGGCGTCCACCGCGCCCTGCTTGACCGTGCAGGACGCCATCGAGCCCAGCCCGGACGCCTGCTGCGAGCCCTGCCCCATCCGGGTGGAGATGCGGTTCAGGGCGCTGCGGCGCTGGGACGACAGCGGCTCCAGGACGCGGGTGCGCACCCACTCCTGGTCGGCGGCCTTGGTGGCCTGCGCGGCGAGCTGCTTGTAGGCCCCGGCGACCTGGGTGTCCATCTCCGCCAGTTCCTTGTCCACGGCGGGCCGTGCCTTCTGCGGCACGTTCGACAGCCGGGTGGCGACGTCGGGACACTGGATGGTCATCGAGGACCGGGCGGCGGACTCGGTCCGGTTGGGGGACTGCCGGGCGGCCGAGGCGTTGTTGTCCGTCATCAGCAGCGCCCCGCCGCCGACCGCCAGGGCCGTGACGCCGACAGCGGACACCACGAGTACGCGGGACCGCTTGTGTCTCTTCTTGTATCTCACCACTACGCCCCTCATTGGGTAGTTGTCGTACTGCGATACGAAAACCGGGGCGGTTCCGCTCATCGGCGGCCGTAGCGGATGAAGGTGTGGCGGGAAATCAGCGCTGGGAAACCGGCGCCGGGAGGCGGCCGGTCGTCCGCTCAGCGCGTCGCGGCGGGGCTTCCGGACGCGGATGTCGGGGCCGCCGACGGCGAGGCGGTGGGATGGTCCGGGCGTACGGAGAACACCGTGTCCCCGGCCATCGCCACGATCGCGTCCTTGACGAGCAGCACGGTCGGCGGCCGGTCCTGCGCCGTGTCCCCGGGGTCGGGCAGCGCGGAGGTGCGCCACGCCTCCGCCCCGGTGACGCTGTCCAGCGCCAGCAGGCGGCCGAAGCGGTTGGAGAAGTAGAGCTTGCCGTGGCGCTTGGACTCCACGGGCGCGGACAGGCTCTCCGTCTCCGTCTCCCGCTGCCACAGCTGCTTGCCGCTGCGCGCCGACACCGCGGTGACCGTTCCGTTGGTCCGGACGGCGTAGACGACCCCGTTCAGCAGGGTGGCCGTGCCGCGCAGGGGGTGCCGCAGCGGGACGCGCGTGGTGTGGCCGGTGCGCGGGTCCACCCGGATGACCGCGTCGTACGGGCGCTCGTACCCGGCCTCGTACACCTCCTTCGCGGTCTGCGGCGCGAGGAAGAGGGGCGCCCCGTCGTCGGAGCCGAGGTGCACCGCCTTCTTGGGGAGGGTCGCCACCGCGCGCCGCGAACCGTCGGCGGGGTCGAGCCGCAGCAGGGTGTACGGGCCCTCTTCGGCCAGCCCGTCCGACGTGAGCGGCGAGCACAGCGCGTACGGGACGCCGGACGCGACCGGTGTCGACGGTTCGCAGAACTGCCTCTCCAGCGCGGGCGACCGCCACAGCAGCTTCCCCGACGACCCGTAGGCGACCAGCTGACGGCTGTCCTCGGACAGCGTCAGCACCCCGCCGCGGAACAGGCGCACCGACGCCGACTGGCTGATCCCGCGCTCCCACCGCCGCTTCTTGCCGCCGGTGTCCAGGGCGGTCACCCGGCGGCCCTCGTTCTCCCGCTCGGAGTAGCTGTAGACGATCCCGTCCCGCACCCCGATGGGGCGCGCGTCCTGCGGCCTGGTGCCGCTGCGCCACTGGACGCGGCCGGTGGCGGCGTCGACCCTGGCGACGGTGAAGCCCTTGCCGCCGCAGTACAGGGCGGCGGCGTGGTCCGCCACGCATGCGGCGTCCTGGTACACGAGAGGCGGCAGCGGCGCCTTGTACCGCAGCGTCGTCCGCCATGGGCGCCAGCCGTCGGGCACGGACACCGAGCGCGCGTCGGCGGTGGCGGACGCGGCGGGGTGGTACGGGGGCGGGTCGGTGGCCAGGCTGGAGGCCACCGTCGCGACCAGCCCGCTGACGGCCAGGGCGCCGACCCCGATGAGGACCGGCCGCACCCAGCGCCCGCGGCCGCTCCCCCGCGTCCGCCACGGCCGGAACTCCCCGCGCGGGGGCGTGAAGGTGGCCCGCGGCGTCGTGGACTTCGCCCGGGCGGGCGTGAAAGTGCCCGCCTCCGGCGGCAGGGTGTCCGCGAACGCGGGCTCCGCCGGGCGGGCCGCGGCGACGAAGTCCGGCAGCGCGTCGAGCATGCGGTGCAGTTCGTCCAGGCCGGGCCGTGCGGCCGGGGCCTTGGCCAGACACCGCTTGATGAGCCTGATGAGCGGTTTCGGGACCCCGTTCAGCGTCGGCGGCTCGTACATCACCTGGTATCCCGAGAGATACGGGCTCTCGGCGTCGAACGGCCCGACGCCGGTGGCCGCGTACACCACCAGCGCGCCCAGCGAGAACACGTCCGAGGCCGTGGTGACCTCGCGTGCGTCGCGCAGCTGCTCGGGCGACATGAAGCGCGGGGTGCCGAGCATCCGCCCGGCGGTGACGGTGAGCGTCTGGTTGTCGGCGGCCCGCGAGATGCCGAAGTCGATGACGCGCGGCCCGTCCCCGGCCATCAGGATGTTGGCCGGTTTCAGATCCCGGTGCACCACCCCGGCCCGGTGGATGTCCCGCAGCGCCTCGACGAGCCCCAGCCCCAGCGTCCGCAACTCCCGCCCGCCGAACGGGCCGTCCTGCCGCACGGCGTCGGCGAGGGTGCGCCCCGGTACGTACTGCGTGGCCATCCACGGACGCTCGGCCTCCGGATCGGCGTCCACCACCGGAGCGGTGAACGCCCCGCTCACCTTGCGGGCCGCCGTGATCTCCTGCCGGAAGCGGGCGCGGAACTCCTCGTCCTGCGCGTACTGCGCGTGCACGAGCTTGACCGCGACCTGCCGCCCCGAGGCCGACCGGGCCAGATAGACGATGCCCATACCGCCCGAACCGAGCCGGTCGAGCAGAGCGTAGCCGCCTATGGACGCCGGATCATCGGTACTCAGCGGCATCGCCGATCCCCTTTACCCTCTCCCCAACGCCCATCAACCGCCCCTAGATTAGGCCGCCACCCCCCACCCCGCCCGCAAGAGCCCCCACAGTGCGCGTCGTCACAGGGCCCCGGGCGCAGGGACATGCGGTGGGACCTGGGGGTTGGCGGGGAGCGGGCGGGTTAGGGTGATCATGCCCAGGACGTGTGTAGCGGCCATGTACCAGGGGCTCGTCGGAACGGGACGTCCCCTGTCCGCCCTGGGGTCTCGATGATCAGTAAGCTCACTCCCGAGGAGTGAGTGGCACCGCCCCTGAAAGAGAAACGATGCGCGTTCAGAACCTCTCCCTCCTCGCCCTGGCCGTCGCGGCCGGACTCTCGCTCAGCGCCTGCCAGGGGGACGACTCCTCCTCCCAGAGCTCCGGCGACAGCAGCGCGTCCGCCGACCAGAAGTCCGACACCTCCACCGGCGGCACCGGCTCCTCCGACGGTTCGGACAACTCCGACGGCTCGTCCGGTGACATCGGCGCGGGCGGCGGCTCCGAGGCCGCCTCGGACGCCTGCAAGACCTCCCAGCTCGACTTCAGCAGCTCCCCCGGCATGGGCGAGGGCACCCTCCTCGTCAACCTCAAGAACACCGGCTCCGCCACCTGCACCCTCCAGGGCTTCCCCGGCGTCGACCTCAAGAGCAAGGACGGCGCCATCAGCGCCGACCGCACCAAGGACACCCCGCAGAAGGTCAGCGTCAAGGCGGGCGCGGAGACCCGCTTCACCCTCTCCTACCCGCCGAACACCTCCGGCGGCACCGGCGCGACCTTCACCAGCCTCAGCGTCACCCCGCCCGGAGAGACCCACTCCGCCTCGGTGCCCGCCACCATCAACATCCCTGCCTCCGACAGCACCGCCTCCGCCATCCGGGTCACCCCCGTCGGCGCCGGAAAGTAACCGCCCCCGGCGCCCAGCCCGGCGCCCCCGGCGCGTAGCCCCAGGTCGCTGGCCTGGGGCTTTTCGGATCGGCGTGCGCCCGTGCCCACGGCGGCAGACCCTGGACACAGGGACCGGACCGGAAGGTGGTCATCGCCATGGAGACACCGCCGATCGTTTCGCCGGGGGAGTGGGAGGAGGCGCGCCGACAGCTGCTCGTGGACGAGAAACAGCTGACCCGCGCCCGTGACGCACTGGCCGCCAAGCGCCGGCGGATGCCCTGGGTGGCGGTGGAGAAGGAGTACGCGTTCGAAGGCCCCGAGGGCAGGCTGAGCCTGCTCGACCTGTTCAAGGGCCGCCGCCAGCTCATCGTCTACCGCGCCTTCTTCGAGCCCGGCGTCTTCGGCTGGCCCGACCACGCCTGCCGCGGCTGCTCCATGGTGGCCGACCACGTCGGCGACCTCGCCCATCTCAACGCCCGCGACACCACTTTGGTCTTCGCCTCGCGCGCCCCGCAGCAGCACATCGAGGCCGTGAAGGCGCGGATGGGCTGGACCATGCCCTGGTACACGATCACCGACGACTTCGACGCCGACTTCGACGTGGACCAGTGGCACGGCACGAACGCCTTCATCCGCGACGGCGGCCACGTCTTCCGCACCTACTTCATCAACGCCCGCGGCGACGAGGCCCTGGGCAGCACCTGGAGCTACCTCGACATGACCGCCCTCGGACGGCAGGAGACCTGGGAGGACTCCCCCGAGGGCTACCCCCGGACCCCGCCGTACGAGTGGTGGAACTGGCACGACACCTACGGCGACACCGAACCGGCCCCGGAATGGCTGGACCAGACCCGCCGCGGCCCCCGGGGCCGCCTCGACGCCTGAGGAGCGCGTGCCCGCGGTCGGACTCGCGGTCGGACGAGCGGTCGGACGAGCGGTCAGAGGTGCGGGAGGACGGCCGGGATCAGGTCCTGGAAGGTCTTCCCGGAGGCGGGGGCGCCGATCGCCGACATCTGCCAGCTGCCGTTCGAGCGGTAGACCTTCGCCATGATCTGCGCGGTGTAGGGGCCGCCGCCGCTGAGCGTGTAGCGGGCCATCTCCTGCCCGTCGCTCTCGTCGATCAGTCGGCAGAAGGCGTTCCGCACCTGCTCGAAGGTCTGCCCGGTGAACGAGTTCACGGTGAAGACGATCTGGTCGACCTGGGCCGGAACCCGCTCCAGGTCGATCAGGATCGACTCGTCGTCGGCGCCCTGGCCGGTGCCGCCGACGAGGTTGTCGCCGGTGTGGCGCACGGAGCCGTCGTCGCTGCTCAAGTGCTGGAAGAAGACCACGTCGACCGGCCGCTGCCCGGAGAACAGCACCGCCGAGGCGTCGAGGTCGATGTCGCGGGCGGCCATCCGCGCGAAGAGGCCCTTGCGGGGCGCGGCCTGCCAGCCCAGGCCCATGCGTACCGCACTGAGCGCGCCGCCGTCGGACTTGCTCAGGCTGATCTGCTGGCCCTTGGCCAGGTTCACGGTCATGTGCTTCTCCTGACGATTCCCGGTTCCCCTGCGATGCCCCGGCGTACGGGCGTCAGAGGCTGACGCCGAAGTCGGACGCGATGCCCGCCAGGCCCGAGGCGTATCCCTGGCCGACCGCGCGGAACTTCCACTCCGCGCCGTGGCGGTACAGCTCGCCGAAGACCATCGCGGTCTCGGACGCGGCGTCCTCGCTCAGGTCGTAGCGGGCGAGTTCGGCGTTGTCGGCCTGGTTGACCACCCGGATGAAGGCGTTGCGGACCTGGCCGAAGCTCTGGCCGCGGCTCTGGGCGTCGTGGATGGAGACGGGGAAGACGATCCGGGTGACCTCGGCGGGGACCGCCGCCAGGTTCACCTTGACCGACTCGTCGTCGCCCTCGCCCTCACCGGTGAGGTTGTCGCCGGTGTGCTCGACCGAACCGTCGGGGCTGGTCAGGTTGTTGTAGAAGACGAAGTGCCGGTCGGACACCACCTTTCCGCCCTCGTCGCACAGCAGGGCGCTGGCGTCGAGGTCGTAGTCGGTGCCCGTGGTCGTCCGTACGTCCCAGCCGAGGCCGACCAGGACCGCCGTCAGGCCCGGGGCCGCCTTGCTGAGCGAGACGTTGCCGCCTTTGGACAGGGAAACTCCCACGATCTCCTCCTGAGTGCTCGATGAATGTCCTTTAAAATCTACAGCAGTGTAGAAGTTTCGTGGTGGGCGGGGGCGATCCGGGACCCTGTACCGTCACCAACGGCTGGGCTGTCGGCGGTGTGCCGGAGGGAGATGGCGTGAGAGATCAGGACGAGGGCGACCAGCACCCGCGCTTCCGTCGGCGGGGGCAGGGGGAGCTGGAGGCACAGGTGCTGGCCGTGCTGCAGCGGGCCGACGGCCCGGTGACGGCCGCCTGGGTGCAGGAGCGGCTCGAAGGCGATCTCGCCTACACCACGGTCATGACGATCCTGTCCAGGCTGCAGGCGAAGCAGGCGGTGACCCGGGAGCGCGCGGGCCGGTCGTTCGTATGGCAGGCGGAGTCGGACGGCGCCGGGCTGGCCGCGCTGCGGATGCGCCGGGTCCTGGACGGCCAGGACAACCGCGGGGCGGTGCTGGCCAGCTTCGTGACGGGGCTGACGGCCGACGACGAGCGGCTGCTGCGGGACCTGTTGAGCGAGGCGGAGGGAGACTGAGCGCGTTGGGTGTGTTCGTCTTTCTGCCCCTTGTCCTGCCGTTAACGGCGCTGCCGATCACGCGCCTGGCCGAGCACTACCTCCACCCGCGCAGCGCCACCCGGCTGCTGTCGCTCGTGGGCGGCGTCCTCGCGGTGTCCTCCACGCTGTGCCTGGCGCTGCTGGTGGTCGTCGGCACGGCCCAGCTGCCGGGCAACCCGCTGCCGGACGGCTGGTCGGACCCCGAGGTGCGGGCGGCGGTGCCGTTCGACGAGGTGGCCGGGAAGGCGGCCATCGTCGCGCTCGTCCCCGTGATCCTCGCGTGCGCGGCGACGGTCCGGCGCCACCACCGGGCGCGGCGGCGCGCCCAGGAGGCGGTTGCCGGGCTGGCGGACGAGCTGGTCACGACCCTTCCCGACGACGAGGCGTACGCGTACGCGCTGCCCGCCGCGTCCGGCAAGCCCGGCCGGATCGTCGTCTCCACCGCGATGCTCGCCTGCCTGAACGCCTCCGAGCGGCGCGCCCTGATCGCCCATGAGCACGCCCATCTGGCCGGACGGCACCACCGCTATCTGCTGGCCGCCCAGTTGGCGGCCCGGGCGAATCCGCTGCTGCGCCCGCTGCGGGGAGCGGTCGCCTACTGCGCCGAGCGGTGGGCGGACGAGGAGGCGGCCGGGGTGGTGGCGGACCGGAAGGTGGTGGCCAGGGCCGTCGGCAAGGCCGCGCTGGTCTCCCGTGGCACCCCCGCCCCGACGCTGGCCGGAATCGCCGCGCCCGGCCCCGTCCCGCGCCGGGTGGCCGCGCTGCTGGGCCCGGTGCCGTCCGCCCGGAACTGGCCGCCCGCGTACACGGCCGCGGGGGTCGCCGCCTGGGTCGCCGCCGGGGGTTCGGCCGCGTCCGCGCTGTCCTCGGCGAACGCGGCGATCGCGCTCTTCCGGGTGCTCCAGTCCGCGACGCCGCTGTAGCCGTCGTAGCTGTCGTAATCGCTGCGACCGCTGCGGCCGGTCCCGGGGCTCGCTCCCGGGACCGGCCGCACGCCACCGGCTACAGATCGAACTCGGCGGGGTCCAGGTCCAGGCTGAAGCAGGCCTCGCGGACCACGGCCCGCTCCGTCTGGTCGAAGTCGCCGTCGGCGCCGCCGATGACGATGCCGATCTGGATGACGGCGCGCGCCTCGGCGGGCTTCTTCTTCGCCTTGGCCACGTCCTGGAGGACGCTGACCCTGCCGAAGTCGAAGTCGGCGGTGAGCTTGTCGAGGTAGTCGTTGAAACGCCACTGCAGGTCGTCGGCGGGGAAGTTCTGCAGCACCTCGTTGGTGGCGATCAGCTGGGCGACGCGCTGCCGCTCGGACGGGTCGATCGAACCGTCCGCCGCCGCCACCAGGGCGCACATCGCCATGCTGGCGTCGCGGAACGCACCGCTCTTGAGGTCGTTCTTCTTGGCGAGCAGCTGGCTCTGCATCGTCTGGGCGGAATCCTTGATGCGGTCCCACAGGGCCATGACCAACTCCGTACGTCGTCGCTTACTTCTACAACACTGTAGAAGTTAGCAGAGCGTCCGAGCGTCCGAGCCCGGTGGGCCGATGGGGTTTTTAGTCCTCCTCGTCCTCGAAGGCGTCGCCGATCTCGTCGACGACCTCCGCCGCGACGAAGCCGCCGACGACGCCGACCGCCACGCCCGCCGCGACACCGCCGACGATGGCCCCGGTGCTGGGCCCGGAGCGGCGGTGGCCGTCGTCGTGATGGTCACCGAATCCGTGGTGGGAGCCGTGTGAACCGTGAGAGCCGTGGGAGCCATGGGAGCCGTGAGCGCCCCGGTGGTCGACGAGCTGCCGCACCCAGCCGTCGACCTCCGTGGTCCAGTCGCGCTGCCCGACGCCCTCGTGGCCGATGGTGAAGAGGGTGAGGGCGTCATGCCCACCGGAGAAGATCCCGCCCCGCTTGTCGGCCTCCAGGACGACGTCCAGGCCGCCGGGGTTCGCGAGGAAGGTCACCTCCAGCTCGTTGAGGGCGTGGGCGTACTGCGGCGCGGGGGTCAGCTCGATCTCCTGGTAGAACGGCAGCCGCTGCGCCGTGCCGCCGATGTGCCCCAGCTCCAGGTCGGCGGACTTGAAGCCGAAACCGAGCTGTCCCAGCGCCTCCAGGACGGCCTCCTGGGCGGGCAGCGGACCCACCGTCAGCTGGTCCAGGTCGCCCTTGTCCTTCGCGCCCGCCACGTCCAGCCCGGTGCGGACCCCGAGGACGATGCCCAGCGACTGCCCGTACAGCTCGGTGACGGGCGTCTCCCAGGGCAGCTGGGCGGTGAACGGCAGGCTGCGGCGCTCGCCCTCGGCGAGCCGGAACCCGCCGCCCACCGTGAAGTGGTCGAAGACGACGACGCCTTCGCGCTCCTCGTCGCCGTGCTCGGCTTCGACCCGGGCGACGAGGTCCAGGGTGATCCGCTCGATCTCGAAGTCCGAGCTGCCACCCTGGAGATGGACCTGCCCGCTCAGCGTCCCGCCGGGGAGCACGGGACCGGGGTCCAGCACGGTGTCCACGGTCGGGCCGCCGACACCGAGTGAGCCGAGCAGTCGTTTGAACACCATCGTGGCGTTCACTCCTTCTCTGCGTGATGTGCGTATGCGTTCGGTACCGCGCCCGCGGTTACTTGCCCGTGGTGTCGAGCGTGGCCAGGGCCGAGGCCCAGCGGGCGAACTTCAAATCGGCCAGATCCTGGACCGTCTTGACGCCGAACGCCTCCTCCAGCAGACTCCCCTGCCGGTCGGAGACCCCCTTGAGCGCCGATACGGGAGCGGCGAGAATCTCCGTCAGCTCCTTGTCGGCCCATGCCTTGTCCAGCACCGTCTTCAGGTCTATGGAAGCCATGCCTGCCCTCCCGGGGCGAGTGGTCGTGACGCGGTGAGAGCGTGCGGGCGGACGGGCACCCAAGGGCCGCCCGGTCGCGCTTCTACACGCCTGTAGAAGCATAGGGGAGGGCTGCCCCGCCATGCGCGCATCGCGCCACCCCACCGGAGGAAGTCCGAAAAGATCTCCCCCGCAAGGCCCCTGAGGGTGCGGCGGGCGTAGGCGCGGGCCGCGCGGGCGCGGTCGCCGCAGCGGGTGGAGCACCAGTGGCGGCGCCCGGCTCGGAGCGGGTAGCGGTTGCAGGGGGTGGAGCCGCAGGCGGTGGGGGCCCGGGTCAGCGCGTCATCGACGGCGGCCAGAGCCGCGGGCAGGGCGGGGAGGGCTCCGACGTGGGACGCGAGCAGTGACCTGATCTGTTCGCGCAGCGACCGCAGCTGCGCGGCGCACATCTCCCGCATGCCGGTGTCCGCCGGGGCGAGGTCGTGGTCGACCAGCCACTGGTTGGCGGCGGCGGGGGTGCCGAGAAGGTCGAGGAACTGGCTGCCCTGGCCCACCCGGAGCGCGTCGCCGGGATCGTCTACGCCGGGACGTACGCGTCCGGCGGTCAGATGCGCGAGAACGGTGTGACGGCACAGAGCCTGGTGGACGGCGTGGCCACCCCGTGGCCGCTGCACGCGCTGACCGGCAACGCCGAAGCCCTCACGCGATACGAGATCGCGGAGGGCTACTCCGGCGTCACCGCCCCGGCGCTGATCCTGCACGGGGACAGCGACGTCGTCACACCGCTCGACCCGCGGGGGGCTTAAGGGTGGTACTTCTCCTCGACCGAATTGGCACCGCCGGACTTGGTGTCCATGGTGACGCGGACGGTCACGTGGTTCTTCTTCGCGGCCGTCTCCAGCTCGTCCACGCTGCACTTCGCGGTGCCGTAGCCGTCGTCGCCGATGGACACGCCACCGTCGGGGTCGTCGGAGCAGATCGTGGCCGCGCCGAGGATGTTCGTGGCGTTGGCGACCAGGAACTCCTGCTCCATGCCGCCTTCCTCGGGCTTGACGGTCATCTTGCCGGGCGCGAGGTACTTCAGCGTGCCGACGATCGTGCGCTGGTTGCCCGCGTTGGCGACGCCGCCCCCTTCGGCGGGCGGGGCCGAGGCCTCTTCGCCGTTCTGGCTCTGCGAACCGGAGTTGTCGGACTTGCCGGAGTCGTCAGAGGAGTTGCCACCCGTGGGCTGGGTCGAGGCCGAGGCCTCCTGCGAGCTCGACGAGCCCGAGGCGTCCGCCCCGTCGTCGGGCCCGCAGGCCGTGGCCCCCAGCCCCAGCGCCGCGGCGGCGAGGATGGTCGCGGCGAGGCGGCGGCCGGCGCGGCCGCGGAAGCGGTTGGTGGCGGTGTTCATGGGTGTTCTCCCGTTGCTCTGTTCTCTCGTGTCTCTCCCGGACGACAACCACTCTGCAAGATCGCGTTGGTGTTCTACTAACGGACGACTAATGCCTGGTCAGCGAAGGGCGGTGGCATTGGCGGGGGAGCCGACGCCACCGGTGAGATGGAGCGGTTTGACGGTCAGGAGGCTGCTCCAGCGGCCGGTTGCCCGGGAGTCGGCGGCCAGGGCGGTGAGGTTCCACAACTCGCCCAGCGGCAGGCCGAGTTTGGCGATCAGCTCCTGATGCATCATGCCGCTGTCCTCGGGAGCGCTGTGGTGGAAGTCGCCGCCGGGGACGACGGGAAGGACCTCGACGGCGAACGTGTCCGTGGCCAGCAGCGCGACGCGGTGGTCCCAGCACCAGGCGGCGAAGTCCCGGGACTGCGCGAACCCGGTGGCGCGGCGCTCGGCGCGGACGGTGGCACGTACGCCGGGCTCGGCGGTGAGGTACCAGTGGGCCCAGCCGGTGTGGACGAGGACGAGGTCGCCCGGTTCGACGCGGCAGCGCTGGGCCGCGAGCGCCGCGTCGAGCAGATCGGGGACGAGGGCCGGGCCGGACGCGTGGTCGAGCGGGGTGCCGCGGTCGCGGAGCAGGCCGTCGATGTCGATGAGCAGCGCGCGCCCGGCGAGCGGGGTCTCGGCCCACAACTGCACGCCCAGGCGCGGGCTTCGCGGCGCGATCTCGTCGTCGGGTACGCCGTTGTAGAAGCCGTACCCGGAGGCGCGGCGGTGGCGCAGTCCGTCGATCTGGGTGCTGGCCTGGAGGTGGAAGTTGTCCAGGACGTCGTCGCGGGCCTGGTCGTGTGCGGCGGTGATGCGGTGGTGGGGGATGCCACGGGACCGGGACATGGGCGGGTCGAAGGCGTCGAGGGCGTAGTCGAGGTTGAACGCCCGGCCGTCGCGGACCTCGTGTGCCGCCCGCCGGATCTGCTCGGGCCCCGCGAAGTTGGCCATGCCGCGTTCGGGCTGGTCGGGGAAGAGATGCCAGCTGGAGCCGGGCGGGGCGTCGGTGCGCCGCAGCAGCTGGTGGTAGGTGAGATGGCGCAAGACAGGGACCTTTTGCTCAGGGGCAGCGGGCGGCGATGGCGTCGGCTGCCCGGCGTACTTCGGTGATGACGCGCGGGTGGTCGGCGGTGGGCAGGTCGCTGCCGGGACCGGCGACGCTCAGCGCGCCGAGGACGTGTTCGCCGCGGTGGATGGCGGCGCTGAAGGCGGTGACGTCCAGGACCCGTTCGCTCAGGGAGACCGCGTGGCCGCTGTCCTTGATGCGCCGCAGCTCGCCGCGCAGGTCGTCGGCGCCGACGCGTTCGCCGGAGATGCGGGTGAAGGGCGTGACGCTGTCGACGTAGGTGTCGCGTTCGTCCTCGGGCAGCCAGGCGGCCAGGGATTTCCCGGCGCCCAGGTGCAGGGGGAGCTTTTCGCCGATGGGCAGTTGGTAACGGAGGGGGTTGAGGCCCTCG
Source organism: Streptomyces sp. NPDC005962 (assembly GCF_040629205.1). NCBI lineage: Bacteria > Bacillati > Actinomycetota > Actinomycetes > Kitasatosporales > Streptomycetaceae > Streptomyces > Streptomyces sp. NPDC005962. The sequence goes on from NZ_JBEXVE010000005.1 coordinate 257,888, forward strand.
ACGCGGGCGATCAGCACCCGGGTGAGGCCGACGCGTACGTACAGGGTGGACGTCATACCGGTGGTCGCGGCGAGTTCCTGGAGGACGGGCAGGGCGACCTGGCTGAGCCGGTTGTTGACCAGGAAGGCGTGGGCGGTGGCCACGGATGCCGGGCCCGCGACGTAGCCCGTCTCCTCCTTGACGGCGTAGCCGCGGTCGATGAGGACGTTCAGGATGCGCTGAGCGGTGGCCACGTGGAGCTCGGAACGGCGGGCGATCTCGCTCAGCCGCAGGGGATGGCGGGCGTCCTCCAGCACCGACAGCACGTCGAAGGCCCGGTCGACGGAGCGCATCGGAGAAGCGGGGGTGGTGGCTGCCATGGCTCGGCTCCTGGGTGGTCTGCTCGGCTGCGGAAGTTTCTGATAAGTGTTATCAGCATGCGCGAGCAGTGGCGTGGTGCGCACAAGATCCACCCAGGGGAGGTACGGCCTACTCCGGCTGCGCTGCGGCCGTGGCGGGCTGCGCCTCGGGAGCGGCGGACGTGGCCGGTTCCGGGTCGTGGGGCCGGACGTACGTCAGGACGTAGGCGAGCAGACCGGTGACGCCCGCGGCGATGAAGGTCGGGGGCCCGGCGGTGGTCGCGACCCCCTCGACCCAGGCGGCGTCGCCGAGCATCAGCCCCAGCGCCTGTCCTGTGACGATACACAGGCCGCCGAGCAGGAAGACGAGGACACCGAGGCGGAAGAGGACGGTGAATACGTTGGTGGGCATGGCACGACCTTGCTGTGATGGAGCGGATCAGACGGGGAGCACGCCGGTGGCCACCGCGGCGCCGATCAGCAGGATCGGCAGGCAGTAGTAGCCGACGAGGGGGATGAAGGTGCGGGCCGGGTTGACTCCGGCGATGCCGCTGGCCACGTAGATCGGGGCTCCGGACGGCGGCGAGGCGCCCTCGGTGGAGGCGAAGATCAGTACGGCGACGCAGGCGGTGGCGGCGGGCACCCCGGCCTCGGCCAGCGAGGAGACGGCGACCGGGCCGATGGCGGCCATCGTGGCGCTCGCGGTGAGCGGGATGGCGACGGCGACGACGATCACGCCCACGATCAGCGCCATGGCCCACTTCGGCGCCTCCAACTGCCCGAGCGCATCGGTCAGTTGCTGTGGCAGCCCCAGCTCGCCGAGGACATTCGAGGCCGAGAACGCGGCCACGATCGTGACGCCGATGACACCGAACTGCGGCGCCGCCCCTTCCAGCAGCGTCCACCACCCGCGGCCCGAGCGGGGCAGCTGGCGGCGGCCCAGGAACAGCACGATCCCGATGAGCAGGACCGGTATCCAGGTGATCAGGCTGATCGCGTCCGACATGGTGGCGCCGACGTAACGGCCCAGTTCGCCACCGGTCGGCCCCCGGGTCAGCAGCAGCGGCACGATCATCCCGGCGAACAGGAACAGGCTGGTCCACCCCGCGCCCAGGCTGACCCGGAGCGGCAGCAGATCGGCGCGGTCCATGGGCTGGATCTTGTGGCGGCGGATCATCCAGAACGCCGCCAGCAGGCGGTAGCCCAGGCACCACAGCCCGCCCAGGAACAGCGGCGTCACGATGTCGTCCTTGGACACCAGCGCCGCCACCCCGGCCGAGCCCATCAGGATGAACATGGTCGAGCTGAATGGAAAGGTGACGCCCATACCGGCGCCACCGGCCGCGACGGTGGCGGCCAGCTCGCCGCTGACCTTCGAGCGCTTCATCCACGGGATGGTCACCGAGCCGACGGCGGCGGTGACGGCCGCTCCGACGTGGGCGATCGCGCCGAAGATGCCCGCCGCGACGGTCGAGGTGTACACCGGTCCGCCCCGGAGGCGGCCGAGCAGGGAGTTGAGGATGTTCAGCAGCTGATCCAGGACCGGCGTATGGCTCAGCAGGTAGCTCATGAACACGAAGGCCAGGGCGGCGAACGTGACCTCCTCCCGCATCGCTTCGGCGAACGCGTCCCACATGACGTGGCCGATGTCGCCGCCCGCGAAGAGGCCGGTCACCACGAAGCCGACGAGGAGCGCTTCGCCGATGTTCCGCTTCAGTACGGCGTTCCAGACGATGATGGCCGTCATGTAACAGACCAGGGCCCATATCGCGATCATGCTGCTTCTCCTGCCGGTGCGTCCGCGGGCGACGTGTCCGAGGGCGAAGTGTCCGCGGGCGGTGTGCCCTTGGGCGATGTGGCCGCTGCGGGCGACGCGTCCGCGGCTCGTGCGCCCTTGGCCGGTGCGTCCGCGGCGCGTGCGGCGGCCCGGATACCGGCGCGGCGGCGTGCCTCGTCGGCCTCGACCGCGCGCGCCGCGACCAGTGCCGACTCTGCCTCCTCGGCGGGGAGCACGGCCACCCCGTCGCCGTCCGCGACGACCAGGTCACCCGGCCCGCACACCACACCCCCCACGGCGACGGCGACGTTCACCCTGCCGGGACCGTCCTTGTACGGCCCGGCGGGTGTGACCGCACGCGCCCACACCGGGAAGCCGATCTCCTCCAGGACCTCCACATCGCGGGCGGCGCCGTCGAGGACCATGCCGACCACGCCGCGGGCCTGGGCGCGCTCGGCGATCAGCTCCCCGATCAGGGCGCGGGAGGTGTCCCCCTCGCCGTTGACCACGAGCAGGTCACCGGGGGCGGCGATCCGCAGCGCCTCGTGGATGGCCCGGTTGTCCCCGGCCCGCGTCAGCACCGTCAGCGCCCGGCCGACCGCGCGGGCGCCGCTCCACAGGGGGCGGATTCCGGAGTCGAGCAGGCCCAGCCGGTCGCGCGCGTCGCCGATGTTGGCGGTCGGCAGCCCTTCGTAGGCCGTCAGCAGTTCCTGGGTCACCAGCGGTGCGGCCCGCAGTCCGTCCGGCCGGGCGGCGCGGGCGTGCAAGCCGCTGATGGCCTGGGCCAGGGCCGCGTCCAGACCGAGGTCCACCATCAGGTCGGCCGCGGCGGCCACCTCGACGGCTCGCCGCCGCCCATGCTTGAACGTTCCCGCGTACAGCCGTTCGAGCGTGGCCTCGCCGTCCGTGAGCTCCTGGGTGATCTGACGGCGCACCCACTCCTCGTCACCGGCGGCGCGGCCCGCTTCCACGGTCTGCGCGATGACCGCGCCCAGCCCCTTCATGAACAGGCTGCGCAGCAGCTTGCGGGCCGACGCCGCCCCCGGCTCCGCGCCCAGGTCCTCCACCGTCGCCCCCAGCGCCCCGAAGTGTTCCGCCACCGTCGAAGCGCCCCGGCCGCTGGCCACCAGCGCCGTGCGGTGGCGGTACGTCGGCACCGAGCCGATCACGGATACGTCCGCGAAGACCGCTCGTCCGCCCTCGGCGACGACGCCGTCGATCGTCCGCTTGAGGTCGGGCGCTCCGGCGTTCATGTCCGCGAAGACCGCACCGGCCCGCAGATGCGGCGCCGCCTCCGCCGCCACCGCCGCGGCCGCGACGGCCCCCGTCAGCCCGAGCACAAGATCGGCCCCGGCGACCGCTTCCGCCACACCGCCCGCGCGGAGGACGCCGGGCGGCGTCGGCACGTCGCCGGGGTCGTACCCGGCCACGGACCAGCCGTGTTCCGCGAAACCGGTGGCGTACAGCGCCCCGGCCTCGCCCAGCCCAAGAATTCCTACCCGCATCGACATCCTCGCTCTTATCGCACAGTGATAACTTTTCTCACTGGGAGTGGGAGGATGGTGCCCACGCCGAAACCCGGCGTCAAGGGCTGAGCGCGAACCGGTTCGCCGCCGTCCGGCCGTCCGGCCTCGGGCTACGACGAGTGGCCGTCCGCCAGGAACGGGCGGACCAGGGCGAGCAGGGCTTCCGGCCGGTGCAGCGGGATGATGTGGCCGCAGTCCTCGAGGAGATGACCGGTGAGGTCGTCGGCGAGCGGACGCAGCTGGCGCTCCAGCGCCGTACCGACGGGATGGGCGCCGACGGCCATCGTCGGCACGGTGAGCCGCGCCGAGGCGGTGGCCCGCCGGATCTGCTCGGCGCTCTCGGGCAGGGCCCGGTAGGTGGCGAAGGCGCGGCGCAGCGCGTCCCGGCCGGTGTGGGCGCGGACGAACGCGTCCCGGATCTCCGGCCGCACCCCGTCACCGAGGGTGCCGGTGTCGAGGAACCAGTCGACGTAACGGTCCTCATGGCCCTCGATCACGCTCTCCGCCAGGCCGGGCACGGCATGGAAGCCGAACCACCAGGGCGCGCCGTGCGCGAGGAAGTCCTCGGCGCCGGGCTCGCGGCCCAGCAGGGACTCCATGACGACGAGCTGTCGCACGAGGTCGGGGCGGCGCAGCGCCAGGAGGAACGCGGGCGGGGTGCCCGCGTCGATGCCGATCACCGCGGCGGGGCCCGCGTCCAGCGCCTCCAGCAGCCCGGCGGCGTCGTCGGCGAGGGAACCGGCGTCGTAGCCGCGCTCGGTCCGGCCGTCCTCGCTCCGGCCGTCTGCGCTGAGCCAGCGCAGATCCGGTGCGATCAGCCGGTACCGGTCGGAGAGTCCGGCCATGACATCGGTCCACACCTCCCAGGTGTGCGGGAAACCGTGCAGGAGCAGCACGGCCGGTCCCCGACCGGCCACGGCCACATCGAGATCGACGCCATGGACGGAAACGCGGCGAAGAATAGTCACGGATTCTCCCCTGGTAACGAATAGTGACAACCCAACGCTAGGTAACTAGCCTGGTCAGGCCAAGAACGCACTTTCCCCTCAGGTGGTGAGCTCCAGGTGACCAGGGCCGAGCGCGGTGACCTGTTCGATCCGGACTGTCCGACCCGCCGACTGCTGGACCGCATCGGCACGAAATGGACGTCGATGGCGGTCAAGGTGCTGGCCGAAGCCGCCCCGCAGGAGGTCCGCTTCGCCGACCTGCGGCGCCGCATCCCGGGCATCTCGCAGAAGATGCTCTCGACCACCCTGCGCAGCCTCGTCCGCGACGGACTGGTGGCCCGCCGCGTGGAGCCGACGGTGCCGCCGAGCGTGTACTACCAGCTCACCGAACTGGGCCGGTCCCTCGAAGACCCGCTCGCCCGCCTGCGCGCCTGGGCGGAGGAGAACATGCCGCGGATCGACGACAACAACCGCCTCGCCGACGAGGATCCCACCTCGTAGTCGGTCGGCGTCTCGCGACGACCGCCGGGCGGGAGCGACATACAACAATCTGGTACATGGGCTACGCTTGGTACATGTCCATGAAGCGCACCAATGTCTATGCCGACCCCGAAGATCTCGCCGTCATCAAGGAAGCGGCCAAGCGACGCGGCATCAGTGAGGCCGAGATCATCCGACAGGGCATCCATCTCGCCGCCATGGCCAATCGCGTATGGGACGAGCCGTTGTTCTCCCGAACCTTCGCCGGTCCCGGGCGCACTCTCGCCAAGGACGAGGTCCGTGATGCCGTCGCCGATGCCGCCCAGCGCGAAAGCGACGCGGGAACCGCTGCGTGATCATCGTCGTCGCCGACACGTCCGGCCTGCTGGCCGCGCTCGATTCCACCCACCCGGAGCATGAAGCGGCACAGGAGGCGATCATGGCTGCCGGGCTGCTCGTCATGTCCCCACTGCTGCTCGCCGAACTCGATCACGTGGCCACCCGCGAACTGGGCCGTGAGGCCGCGGTCAGCGCGATCGACGACATCCGGGGCTGGATGCGCCGCGGCCGGGTATCCGTACCCGAGATCACCGAGGGGCACCTCGGCGTCGCCCAGTCCGTCCGGTCCCGCTACCTGGCGCTCGACCTCGATCTCACCGACGTGGTGAACGTCGCCCTGGCAGCCGAGTACGACACCGACGCGATCCTCACCCTGGACCGCCGGGACTTCCGTGCCGTACGTCCTCTCGGCCACCACAAGGCGTTCCGCGTCCTGCCCGACGATCTTCCCCTCTGAACTCAGGGCCCGCTGAAGCCGGAGCCGTCGCCCGCCGCGTCCTGGGTGGAGCGCATCCCCAAGATGAGGGGCGCGAGGGAACGGTCGTCCGTACTCCCGTTGACCTTGAGCCGACCGCCGACATCATCGACCAGCAACGGGGGCTTCGACGTCGTGTTCTCCTCATCCGCCGCACCGCCAGGACCGGCCGCACCGCGCATGATCGTCTGCGGTGACGACGCGCTCGCACACCGCCTGGCCGCCGAACTCCATGGCGTCTACCGGGCACGCGTGACGGTCGTCATCCCGGGAATCCCGGGCGGTGTTCCGCTGGCGGAACCCACGGGGCAGCGGCTGGCGGGAGGCCCCGCCGCCACCCTCTTCGGCCGGTTCACCGCGGCCGTCGGACGGGTTCCGCTGCCCCGGCAGCCCGCGGCCGGTCCCGTGGCCGATCCCGAGGCCGACGGCGACCCGGACGCGAGCGCGCGCGTCGTGGAGGCCCACGCCCTGGACGACGGCGTGCTGACCGAGGCGGGGGTCGAGCACGCGACGGCGCTCGCCCTGGTCCATGACGACGACGAGACCAACATCCACGCCGCCCTGCGCGCCCGCCGCCTCAACCCCCGGCTGCGGCTGGTCATCCGGCTCTACAACCGCAAGCTCGGCCAGCACCTGGAAGACCTCCTCGACCAGGCCGCACGGGTCGCCGACCCCGGCATGGACCCGGCGGAGCTGGACGCCGCCGCCACCGTCCTGTCGGACGCCGACACCGTGGCCCCCGCACTGGCCGCCACCGCCATCGCGGGCACCAGCAAGGTGGTGCAGGCCGACGGGCTGCTGCTGCGCGCGGCCGAGCGCACCCCGCCCGGCCCCGACGAGATCAGCGACCCCGGCCTGTGCACCCTCGCCCTGCTCTCGTCCACCACCAGCGACCCCGGCGGCAGCGAGGGCTCGGACAGCAGCGACGACGGGCCCAGACTGCTGCCCGGCGACGCCGAGGTCGCCGCCGCCACCGGCCGCGGCACGGTGGTGCTCGACGCCGTCTCCGCCACCGGGTCGCCCATGCCGCCCCAGCGGTTCGGCAGCCGCAGCCTGCCCCTGGCCTCGCTGTTCTCCCGCCGACTGCGCTGGTCCGTCGCCGGAATGGTGATCGCCGTGCTCGCGCTCACCATCGCCTCCTGGCGGCTCACCGGAGACGGTCTCGTCCACGCGGCCTACCTCACGGTGCTGGACGTCCTGGCCATCGACGAACCGGCCCTCGACGAGCCGACCGCGCGCAAGATCCTCCAACTGCTGTCCGGGCTGACCGGACTGCTCCTGCTGCCCGTCCTGGTGGCCGCCGCCTTCGAGGCGCTGGGCACGTTCCGCACCGCGTCCGCGCTGCGCCGCCCCCCGCGCGGCCTCTCGGGCCATGTCGTCCTGCTCGGCCTGGGCAAGGTCGGCACCCGCGTCCTGGCCAGACTCCGGGAGATGGACATTCCCGTGGTGTGCGTGGAGGAGGACCCCGGCGCGCGCGGTATCCCGCTGGCCCGCAGGCTGGGCGTGCCGACCGTCACCGGCGACGTCACTCAGGAGGGCGTCCTCGAAGCCGCCAAGATCCAGCGCGCCCACGCCCTGTTGGCCCTCACCAGCTCCGACACCACCAACCTGGAAGCGACCCTCTACGCCCGCTCCGTCGAACCCCGGCTGCGGGTGGGCCTGCGCCTGTACGACGACCAGTTCGCCACCGCCGTCTACCGCACCCTGCGCGCCGCCCACCCCCAGGCCCTGACGCGCAGCCGCAGCGTCTCCACCCTGGCGGCGCCCGCCTTCGCGGGGGCGATGATGGGACGCCAGATCCTCGGCGCCATACCGGTCGAGCGCCGCGTGCTGGTCTTCGCCGCCCTGCACGTCACCGGACACCCGCAGCTGGAAGGCCGTACCGTCGCCGAGGCCTTCACCCCGGGCGCCTGGCGGGTGATCGCCCTGGACACGGCCGAACCCGCGGACCGCCAACGCGACCTGGCCGCCGCACCCCCTCACGACGGCGACCCCCGCGAACCCGGCCTGGTCTGGGACCCCCACCCCGGCTATGTCCTGCGGCCCCAGGACCGCGTAGTCCTGGCCGCCACCCGCCAGGGCCTGGGCGAACTCCTCGCCGACCACCCATCCCCCCAACCGTCCTCCCAACCCTCCTCCCCACCTGACGTCTGACCGAAGGGCATCGCGAACAGCCACGCGCGGCGGAAGGGCGGGACCCCGGGACCACTCCCCGGGCCCCGCCCTTCCGCCGCGCTCGTGGCCGCGTTTCCGCGCGGTTTCAGCGCAGGGGGTCTACTTGGGGTCCTTGACGTCGTCGTCGGGCAGGAACTTCTGCGAGGGCGGCGGGGCGACGCTGGTGGTGGAGTTGGTGCAGCCGGGGACGCTGCCGTCGGGGGAGCAGTTGTCCGGGGCGTTGTCGACGACCCTGGTGCGGGTGAGCGTGACGTGACCGTTCGCCTCGTTGAGGATGCCGCCACCGGCGGTGATCGCCGTATTGCGCGTGACCAGGCTGTCGACAAGCGTGGCGGTGCTGGCGAGGTTGGAGAGGCCCGCGCCCGTCACCGCGATGTTGTCCCTGAGGGTGCTCGACTTCAGGTTCACGGTGGAGCCGTTCGGGTTGCGGATGCCGCCGCCCACCAGGGCGGTGTTGCCCTGGATCGATACGGACTCCAGGGTCGCCGTACCCACGATGTTCTCCAGGCCGCCGCCGTTGCTGTTGACCGCCCGGTTCTTGCGCAGGGCGCCGTCCTTCATCGTCATCGTGCCGCCGCCGTCGTTGGCGACGCCGCCGCCGAAGCTGGCCGAGGCGTTGCGCTCGACGGTGGTGCGGTCCAGGGCGAGCTGTCCGCCGATGTTGTAGAGGCCGCCACCGGTGGCGGCGAAGTTGTCCTTGATGACGCTGTCGTTCAGGTTCAGCGTGCCCCGCTCGTTCAGGATGCCGCCGCCGGTGCCTGTGCTGAGGCCGCCTCGGACCGTGAGCGACTTCAGGGTGAGCGTGCCGTCCTCCACCACGTGGAAGATCCGGAAGCTCTCCGCCGCGTCCGGGTCGCGCCGAATGGTGGTGTCGCGGCCGGAGATGGTCACATTCCCGGTGATCTCCGGAAGCCCGTCGTCCGTGTTGTCCGGAGCGGTCAGGGTGTAGGTGCAGCGGGGCGCGAGGGTGATGCGACCGCCGTTGGTGTTGGCGTCATTGATCGCGTCCACCAGGCCGGGGATGTCGTTGCACCGCACTCGGGTCCCATCGTCGGCACCGGCCGGTGCGGTCGGCAAGACCGCAAGGCACAGCCCTGCGCCGACCGCGGTTATCGTGGGGCCGTACGGGAAGATGATCTTCATCGTTACGCCTTCCTCAGCGCTGGAGCGAAGCGGCACATCACCGGCGGCAGCGGCGATGCCGATCAGCCGGGATGACGAGATATTGATTCATTTGTAACGACAAGTGATCGCTCGCTCACCTGGTGTACGGCCAAACGGTTCTGGCTGCCGGGCCCGCCGGTGGCCCGGCCAGGGGCGGGCCCAGTACCCTGGCGATCGGCGGTGGCCGTGTCCGGCTGCCGCACGGCGGTGGGGCTCGCCGTACCCGAACCGCGGCACCGGACGCCGCCAACGGTCCCTACTTGTGACGGCACGCGCCCCTGCGCGGGTGCCCGGTGCGAGTAGGAGACACGTACGCATGACAGCCCCCCGCGATCAGATCACCGAGCCCGTCGCCTCTGACGCCTCCGTCGCCTCCGACGCCTCCGTCGCCTCCGACGCCTCCGACGTCGCTCTGTCGGTGCCCGCACAGCGCCACGAGGTGGCCCACGGGCAGATGGCCATCGTGGCGGTGGTCGCGGTCGGCGGCGCGATCGGGGCGGCCGCCCGCTACGGAGCCTCACTGCTGTGGCCCACCGCACCCGGCACCTTCCCCTGGACCACGCTGACCGTGAACGCGGCCGGCTGCGCCGTGATCGGCGTGTTCATGGTCGTCATCAGCGACGTGTGGGCCGCCCACCGGCTGGTACGCCCGTTCTTCGGCACCGGCGTGCTCGGCGGCTTCACCACCTTCTCCACCTACGCCGTCGACATCCAGCGCCTCGCCGTCGACGGCCACGCCCGCACCGCCCTGGCCTACCTGGCGGCCACCGCGCTGACCGCCGTAGCCGCCGTGTGGTGCGCCGCGACCGTGACCCGCCGCGTGATCTCCCGGAGGTTCTTCGCCGGAGAGAAGGACCCCCGGTGAACTGGCTGCTCGTCATCGTCGGCGCCATGGCCGGTGCGCCGCTGCGCTACCTGACCGACCGCGCCGTTCAGGCCCGCCACGACACCGTCTTCCCCTGGGGCACCTTCGCCGTCAACGTCACCGGCTGCCTCATCCTCTCCACGCTGACCGGCGCGGTCGCCTACGCCGCCGCCCCCCACCCGCTGCAACCGCTCCTCGGCACCGGGCTGTGCGGGGCGCTGACCACCTACTCGACGTTCTCCTACGAGACGCTGCGACTGGCCGAGTCCAGCGCGAAGTTCCTCGCCGTCGCCAACGTCATCGCCAGTGTCGTCGCCGGACTAGGCGCCGCGTTCACCGGTGCCGCCCTGGCCCAGGCCATCTGGGGCTGAGCACCGGGTCTGGGGCTGAGCACCGGAACAACGCCAACACCGCCGGGTTCCCCGTACCCGGGCAGGATGCCGCCTCGCGTTCACCCGCCGGGCGCACATACCTGCTTACCGCGCTGCGACGGCGCTGACCGCCACCGTGAGGAGCGCGCGGGGTGGCCGGAACATTCCGTCCACCCCGCACCACGCATCCCGGGGCCGTCAACGGGGCAGGCTCGCCGAGGGCGACCGGGCTGTGCGGATCGCCGAAAGCTGCGCGTCCCAGGACGCCCGGCGACCGGCCGCGCGTCGGCAAGCTGATCAACGCGGCGCAGGAGGCAGGGCCCGGCAGAGCCTGGACCGGCTACGCGAGATGGGGGTGCTCACCCCCAGGGTGCGGACCGCTCAAGCGGCTCGACCTGGGCATGATGGCCAGCGTAACGGGCGTCCGAAGCCACAAAAGGTGGCTTCGGACGCCCTTTCACGTGGTCGGGCGTGTCAGATGGCGCTGGTCTCGCGTGTTGCCCCGCCCTGAAGTGAGGTCAGCGGACGTCGAACGAGTGGATTTGGTAGGTGTTGGGGTTACAAGGGAGCACCCGAGCATAGGAGGGTGCGGTGGTGGTAGTTGGGTTCAGACACTTGTTGTGGGCCACGTTGCGCAGCTGGTAGCGGCTGGGCTTGCTGGAGTCCACCATGGTGAAGATCTGCTCCTCCCACCGGGAATCGCACGGACGCTGCTGGAGAGCTTCCGAGTCGCCGCCGCCCACAGCGGTGACGCACATGTCGCTGTTGAGATTGCGCAGCAGGAAGGTGTCGCGGGTGACCGGATCGATGGCCCACTTCTGGGCCAAGTCGTTGGTGTCGTCCTGGTACTGGATCTGGGCACCACCGACCGTCGAGTTTCCGGCGACGCCGAGGACGAAGCCAGCCTGCCAGTTGCGGACCTTGGTGCCGCTCAACGGCCCCACCGCGTCCGCGGTGCCCACCCCGAGAACGGTCGCACTTAGCGCCACGGCGACCATGATGCAGGCAGATCGAATGCGCATGCAGGACTCCTCCGCTTCGAACTGATCACATTACGTGTCCAGCTGGATACGCAACGTACTGTTCTCGGGAGTCCCCCGACAATGCCACGATGGAGTGACTCGACTCCTGGTCAGGCGGCCCTCAGCGGCGACTCAAGGGTGCAACCAAAGCCGCTGGCAGGGGTAGTCGCCGACCGGCCGGAACAGACACAGACCTCCGCCTCCGTCCACTCCCCAGAGCGGTCGCCCGCCCCGGCGTCGACGCGGTCCTCAAACCCGCCCAAGCCTGGCCAACCCCGGCTGCGGATCATGCCCAGTGAGGGCACGGCTCGGGCACGACCACGGCATGCCCTGGGCGGGAGGCCGCTTCGCAACGGCCGCTTGGACGTGCCAGGACAGCACAGCTAACGCGCCACGCGGTAGCGGAGGTAGACGATTCTCGAGCCTCTCGAGCCGAAGGTGCGGGTCTCGACGAGTTCGAGATCCACCCGGCGCTCGTGCTGGGGGAAAAACGGAATGCCACCGCCAACCAGCACCGGGTAGACCCTGGGCCGGTACTCGTCGATCAGACCCAACGCGGCCGCCTCGGCGGCGAGAGCCGCGCCGCCGATCGCGATCTCGCCCTCCCCCGGCTCGGCTCGCAACCGCTCGATCTCCTCCGCCAGACCGCCGGAGGCCAGGCGGGCATTGCCCTGCACGGCCGACAGCGTGGTGGAGAACACCACCTTCGGGAGCGGCTTCCAGATCGCGGCCCACTCGAGCATGGAGTCGTCGAGCGATGGGTCCTGGTCGGCGGTCTCCCAATACAGCATCGTCTCGTACAGCCGTCGCCCCAACAGGTGGACGCCGACCTCGCGAATCTCGTCGGTGACGAAGCGAAAGACCTCCTCGTCGGGAGCCGACCAGCCGAAGCCGCCGTCCGGCCCGACGATGTAGCCATCAAGCGAAATGCCCATCGAATAGGTCACGCTGCGCATCAGCAGTCCTCCTCGGTGACGGGTTCGACAGTAAGACCGCCGGCCGCCGCAGAACTCATCGCGACTCGCGGGCTCCCCTGGCCTCACCCGGTTCCTTCCGGACCTGCCCGTCCCGGCGTGCCCCGGCGGCCTACTGCTTGTAGCGGGTAACGAGAATCGAACTCGCGCTCTGGGCTTGGGAATCACGGGGCCTCATGGGCGCGAACAAGCTCTCACCTGCGGGAACGGGCGTCCTCCAGGCCGAAGCTCTCGGTCAAGTCCTGGCCTGCTGTCGCGAGGACGTGCAGCCGTTGCCGGTGCGTTGGTTGCTGTACTCCGCTGCTGTACGCGCCTTGCGTGAGTCATGTAGTCGTATGGTCTGCGGCAAGGGGCATGTTGGCCAGGAGGCGGGGGTATGTCGGGACAAGTATTCACATTGATCGGTGTGCTCGTCGGCGCGGCAGGCTCTTATGTAGTCACGGCCTTGACCGAGCGGGCACGCTGGAACAGAGAGTTGGCAACGCGCTGGGATCAACACCGTTTGGAATCGTATCTCCGGTACGCCGACGCGATTAAGAGATTTGTGTCAGTGGCTGGACGGCTGGCGGCAGAGAAAGGGCTGTTTAATCTGCCACAACCAGTTGGCGAAGAATCCGGCCTGGAAATGCTCGCGCAAGCTGAGATGGACCGGGGTTACGCGTTTGAATCGGTACTCCTGATGGGTGATCCGGAGACCATATCTGCAGCTAGGTCCATGCAGCGCTGGGCCTGGGTTCTTGAGCAGTTTGCTCGGGGTGTCCGTTCCGGTTCTGCTGAGGACTGGACAGGTGCATATGGGGAGTTCCAGGAGGCCCGTGATGCTTTCTATATCTCCGCCCGGAAAAGCTTGGGGGTCTCTGCTCCGTTTCGGCTACGCGCCGAAGACCCGGTCATCATGGGACCGGATCCACGGCAGATGTAAACACTGTTGGCGGTCGTCTTGAACCCGCAGAGAAGGTTGTAACTCGCCTCTTACCGTGTAAAGCGGCAAGGTTGGCGAGTCCGATCAAGCCCTTAGGAGGGGTTCGGTGCCTGGCGACGCGTGGGTCAGTACCTCGATGCCTTATCTGCGGCCGACTGCCGGAGGGCAGGGTGACGTGTGGGGGCAGGAAGCCGCGGCGCGTGGCCGTCGGGGCACGCAGCGGATCGTGGGAGCGGGGGAAGCGCCCGCGCCGGAGGCGGTGGCCCGACTGCTCGGGCTTGCGGAGGGGGAACGGGTCGTCGTGCGGCGGCGGATCATGTACCTGGACGAGCAGCCGTGCGAGCTGACCGACTCCTACTACCCGGCCCACATCGCGGCCGGTACCGCGCTCGCGGGCACCGCGAAGATCCGCGGCGGAGCGATGGCGTTGCTCGCCGAACTGGGGTTCGTGGGGCAGCGCGTGCAGGAAGACGTGACGGCCCGGATGCCCGATGAGGAAGAGCGGGAACTGTTGCGGACCGCCGCCGACGAGCCCGTGCTGCGGCTGGAGCGCGTCGTCCTCGACCGGGACGAGCGGGCCATCCAGGCCGACTTGATCACCATGCCCGCCCACCGGCAGCGTCTGCGCTACGAACTCACGATGGGATGACCGTGCCCAAGGCCGAACAGGACGCCGTCGACCGGCGCTCGCTGCACGAGCGGATCGCCGCCGATCTACGGGACGAGATCATGTCGGGTGACCTCCGCCTCGGCGCGAACCTGCCGTCCACCGCGCAGCTCAAGGAACGGTTCGACGCCTCGAACGCGACCGTCCAGAAGGCACTGCAGCTACTGAAGGATGAGGGCCTGGCGGTTGGCCGCGCCGGAGCGGCCGTCACCGTACGCGAGCACCGGCAGCGCACCATGCGCCCCGCCTCATACATGGCCCCGGCCGCGCCCGGTCAGCCGTACCGGTGGATCAGCGAGGCCGCCAGTCACCAGACGCGCGGAAGCGGCCGACTCCTCGACGTGGCCGAGGTCCGGCCGCCCACCGATGTCGCCGAAGCGCTGCGGCTCCCGGAGGACGGCACCGCGCTGCTACGCACGCAGGTGTTGCTCATGGATGACGAACCGGTGGAACTGGTGAAGTCCTACTACCCGCTGGAACTGGCCCGCGGAACGGCGATGATGGACCGCCGCAAGATCAAGGGCGGCACCCCGGCCCTCCTCGCGGAACTGGGCTACCCGCCCCGCCTCAGCGTCGACAAGGTCTCCGCCCGCGTACCGACGCAGGAGCAGTACACAGTGCTCGGCCTGCCCGGCAATCTTCCGGTGCTGCGCACGCTCCGGGTGGTGTACAGCGACGACGAGCGCCCAATCGAGGCCACGGTCATGGCCAAGGCGGGTCACCTCTACGAGCTCCAGTACGAGTTCACGCCTTCCTGACCATTTCCTGGGCAACGGGGCGCTCACCGGCCCGGCGATCGGTGCTGGGCCTCGGTCGTTGAGCGCGTGGACTGTTGGCGTAATCGACAGAATCAAGGATGTCGTTGAAAGCCGTGGTGGGGGAGATCGTGTCATCTGGTAGCGATAAGAACTGGAAGCCGACTGTGCTCCCGGCCGATCCGGAAGCCACGCGGCAACTGCGGGAATGGCTCGCCTCGGAGGAATACAACCTCAATGGCATAGACCGCGACTTCCGGGGAGCTGACCTCTCGGGCGGGGACTTCTCGCAGGCATGGTTCACCGATGCGGTCCTCGTGGGGGTGCGACTTGTCGGCGCGTCCTTCTACCGGGCCGACCTTCGGTCGGCGGATCTGACCGGGGCGGATCTGACCGGAGCGGATCTCGTCAAGGCGAACCTGGACGAGGCCGTGCTCCGATCGGCGCGGCTCGACGGGACGGACATGGTCGGGGCTTCGCTGTACGGTACCGACGCGTCGGGAGCGAGCTTCCACGCAACGCGGTTCCTCGCTGCTTCGCTGATCGACACCGATATGAGGGGGGCGGACCTGACCGATGCCGTCCTTGCCGAGAACATCTTTCAGATCAAATGCGACGACTCCACGGTGATGCGTGGCCTGACAGGCACCGTTTTCGGGCCGGTCACCGTCTTCAGTGGCGAATCGCCCCGAGAACTGACCGGCACCGAACTCGAGGCATGGATCGCTGAGCGCGGTGGACAGGTGCGGGTAATTCCTCCGTACCGCACACCGCAGTAGGGCCACGCCCGGAGTCACCCCGCCCAGAGTGCGCACGTGGCGCGCTGAGCGGCTGAAGGCCACCGGGGAAACGACCGTCGCCAAGTCGTACCGGCTGGTGAAAGCCATCCTGGAAACCGCAGTTGAGGACGAACTGATCCACCGCAACCGTGCCCCGGATTCGAGGGTCGGGCAGGGAGTCGGCCCCTGGGTGGCCCGTCGCCACCGTGGATCAGATGGACGACCGCGCGCTGAGCTCCGCAGGGGCTGGAGGCCGCCTTGTGGGTGCAAGCGCCTGTCGGGGCGGACATTGGCCCTCTCATGCGTGGTCGGCAGCGCATCCGCAGTGTGTGCCGTGGGACGGCAACGGGGTCCGGTTCAGGATGGCTCCGACCAGGTCCGTGGTGAGCTGGTGCCAGTGGCGGGCGTCGCGGAGCATGGTGTGGCCGCCGCGCCGCATCGCGATCGTGTGGGCCCGGGCGCCCGCGTGCCGGGCCCGCTCGGCGAAGAGCCAGGAGTGCTCGGCTTCGGTGATCCGGTCGTGCTCGTCGTGCAGGACGGCGATGGCTTTGCCGCGTAGATGGGCGACCGGTTCGTTCGGCGGGCACCACGGTGCGAGCGCGATGATGCCCAGCACCGAGGGGTGTCCCCCGGCCAGGAGCGCCGCGCGGCCGCCCATGGAGTGGCCGACCAGGACGACCGGCAGGCCGGGGGCGAGCCCGGTGGGTCCGGTGAGCTGGTCGAGGGCGCCGCGGGCGTCGTGCGCGGCGTCGGCGCGTGGTCCGTTCCACCCTCGGCACCGGTAGCGCACGGAGGCGAGCACCAGTCCCCGTTCGTCCAGGGTGCGCGATATCGCGGTGCGGAAGGGGCGCATCCGCAGGGCCGGCAGGTTGAGCGGCGGGGGAGGGGCGAGGCCGTCCGCCTTCCCTCCGTGCAGGAAGACCACCGCGGCGCGTGGGGCGGACGGCTGGCCGTGCACGATCAGCGGACGGTGGGATGCGCGCTGTACGCGGTCGGCGTCCGGCGACGCGGCATCCGGCGACGCGGGGCCCGGCGCCGCGGGGCCCGCGGGGGCTTCGTCTTCGCTCATCGTTCCGTTCCCCTCCCGGGCCTGTCCCGGTGCGGCGGCAGCGGGAAGAACCCGCTGGTCCGAGCGGTGTACTCGGCGTACCCGGGGCGGTCGGCCAGGTGGTTCTCCAGCAGCCGCTGTCCGCTGCCCCGCGTCAACAGGTATGACATCACCAGGGGCGAGACGACCGATACGGCGGCAGCCTGCCACGTACCGCAGGCCAGGGTGAACAGGCCCCACCACACGAGGAAGTCGCCGAAGTAGTTCGGGTGCCGGGTCCAGGCCCACAGGCGGCGGTCCATGATCCGCCCCTGGTTCGCGGGGTCTGCCTTGAAGCGGGCGAGCTGAAAGTCCCCGGGGGGCGAGGGCGGAGCGGATTGGTCAGGGAACGGAGCGGTCCGCGCAGGCCCGCGCGTCTGCGGACCCGCGCGTCTGCGGGCCCGCAGGTCACAGAGGCACGACGGCCAGCGGCGCACTGGTCGGCTTCGCGGAACCGCCCCGCGGTTCCGCCGTGACGCCGACACCGTCCGCCCCGTGCGGACCGCCGGTGAGGAACACCGCGCCCGTGGCGCGACCGGGTTCGAGGAGCCCCGCGGGGACCATCCTGCCGTTGCGGCTGTACCACAGCTCGTACACACCGGCTTTCCGCAGCGTCGGCAGGCCGTGGTAGACGAACGCCGCCCGGCCCAGCCGCCGGGAGACGACCACCGTGCCGCTGCCACCGCCCTTGAGCGCGGTGGCACGGAAGGTGGTGTCCGACGCCGCCATGAGCGCGCTCAGCCCGTCCGCCCGACGCTCGGCCCGGTCGGTCCGGGCCCGCTGCCCGTCGGCGTCGTGACGGGCGTCCAGGACCAGGCCGCCCGCCACCACCGTCAGCGCCAGACAGGCCGCGGTCACCAGATACGGCAGCCGCATCCGCAGCCACCGCCGCCGGGCCGCCAGGGACACCATCGGCGCCTTGCGGACTTCCGGCGGAAGCTGCCGGACCTCGGGCAGCGCCGCCATCACCTTCGCCCGGAGCCGGGCGGGCGGTTCCTCCGCTACCGCCCGCGCCAGCCGGGCCGCAGTCGCCCGCAGCTCCCGGACCTCCTGCGCGCAGGCGTCGCACCCCGCCAGATGACGGTCGAACTCCGCCGCCTCGCGCCCGGTCAGCGCGTCGAGTGCGTAGGCGCCCGTCAGCGTGTGCAGATCCTCCGTGGTCATGACGACACCCCCAGGCAGTCGCGAAGACGGATCAGCCCGTCCCGCAGCCGGGTCTTGACGGTCCCCAACGCCGCCCCCAGCAGCTCGGCGGTCTCCCGGTACGTGTAGCCGCGGTAGTAGGCGAGCGTCACCGACTCCCGCTGCAACTCGGTGAGCTGATCCAGGCAGCGGCGTACCTGCTCACGCTCCAGACGCCGCTCCACCCGCTCGCTGACCTCGTCGAACAAGGGGCTGTAGTCCCGAGCCGCGACCTTGTGCTCGCGGTCCGTCGCGGCCTGCGCGGAGCGCACCCGGTCCACGGCACGTCTGTGGGCCAGCGTGATGATCCACGTCATGGCGCTGCCGAGGCCCGGGTCGAACCGGGCGGCGTGACGCCAGACGTCGATCAGGGCCTCCTGCGCCACCTCCTCCGACTGGGCCGGGTCGCGCACCACCTTGCGCACCAGGCCCAGAACCGCGCCGGCCACCGTCGAGTACACCGTCTCGAACGCCTCTTCGTCGCCCCGCGCCACCCGTTCGAGCAACGACTCCAGCGCACCGGGACCCGGTGCCGCCGATCGGTCGCCGCGTGCTGCCACACGCATGGACACCTCCGGATTGTGGGTCTGAACAGCAAGTGCTTCGGCGCCGGGCGCGGAGCGGATTGGTCGGGCCGGACCATC
The DNA here is from genome assembly GCF_040629205.1 of Streptomyces sp. NPDC005962. Taxonomy (NCBI): domain Bacteria; kingdom Bacillati; phylum Actinomycetota; class Actinomycetes; order Kitasatosporales; family Streptomycetaceae; genus Streptomyces; species Streptomyces sp. NPDC005962. The sequence continues at coordinate 276,377 of NZ_JBEXVE010000005.1, forward strand.
GTGCCCAAAGAGTTTTCGGATGGGCCGCCGAGTAATTCACTGCGTCATGAGGTGGCCACGACGCCGCCCCGACGCCACATGGAGCAGAAATTCTTCGGAGTTACCGGCACCTTGGATTGGTGGGGAAATGCCCATTCCCTCGAACGGGTGAATGACCAATCCGCGCAGGTCGCGGCACCGGATTCCCCGTGTGAGCGATGAACTGACGACATCAAAGCGCCGGAAAGTGCTGCGGCTTGCCGGGCTGGGCCCGTTGAGCGGTCTGCTGGCGGGCTACGCCGCGCTCACGGTGGCCGAGCTGGTGTCGGCCGGGGTGCGTCCCGAGGCGGGTCCGGTGATCGCGGTGGGCGGCGCGGCGATCGACCGGACCCCGCCCTCGGTGAAGGACTGGGCGATCCGCCACTTCGGGACGGACGACAAGCTCGTACTCCAGCTGGGCATCCTCGCCGTACTCACCCTCCTCGCGATCGCCCTCGGCGTCGTGGCCGCTCGCCACCGGCGCACCGGCGCGGCCGGAGTCCTGCTGTTCGGCCTCGTCGGCGCGCTGGCGGCGACCGGCCGGCCCGACTCCACGAGCGCCGCCGACGCGCTGCCGTCGGTGGCCGGCGCCGTGGCGGGGGCGGCGCTCCTCCACTGGCTGGCCGGACACCTCCCACAGCGCGGCCGTCCGGCCACTGCCCGAGGGCCCGTACGAGAGCGCGACGCGACGGACACCGGCCCGGCCGCGCGCACCGATGCCCCGGCCGCGCGAGCCGACGCCCCAGCCGCGCGAACCGACGCCCCGGCCGCCCGGGCTGGTGAAGGCGCCCGGCCCGGTGAAGACGGCCTGCGCGCATGGGACCGGCGCGGCTTCGTCATCGCCGCGACCGCCGCCGCGGCCGCGTCGACGGGAGCGGGCGCGCTGGGCCGCTCACTCAACGCCGCACACGGCCGGAACGCGGTCGCCTCCCGCAACCGGATCGTCCTGCCCGCCCCCGCCTCGGCGGCGGCGCCCATACCCAAGCGCGCCGCGCTGCGCGTCGCGGGCGTCAGCCCGTTCATCACGCCCAACCACGACTTCTACCGGGTCGACACCGCCCTGGTGGTGCCCCGGGTCGACGCCACTTCCTGGAGCCTGCGCATCCACGGCAGGGGCGTCACCCGCGAGATGACGCTCTCCTATCAGGACCTGCTGCGGATGCCCCTGACCGAGCGGGACATCACCTTGACCTGCGTCTCGAACGAGGTCGGCGGACCGTACGCGGGCAACGCCCGATGGATCGGGGTACGCCTGGCCGATCTGCTGACCGAATGCGGCGTGAAACCCCCGTCCAAGGGCGGCCCGGCCGACCAGCTGGTGGCGAGGTCGGTGGACGGGATGACGATCGGCACCCCGGTCGACGACGTGATGGACGGCCGCGACGCGTTGCTCGCCCTCGGGATGAACGGAGAGCCGCTGCCGTTCGCGCACGGTTTCCCGGCGCGGATGGTGGTGCCGGGCCTGTACGGGTTCGTCTCCGCCTGTAAGTGGATCAAGGAACTCGAACTGACGACGTTCGACGCCTACGACCCGTACTGGGTGAAGCGGAACTGGGCGCGCCGGGCGCCGGTCAAGACCGAGTCGCGGATCGACACCCCCAAGCCCTTCGCGCGCCCCGAGCCCGGCCCGGTGATGGTCGCCGGGGTGGCCTGGGCCCAGCACCGCGGGATCGACAAGGTCGAGGTCCGGGTGGACGACGAGCCCTGGCGCGAGGCCGATCTGGCCGCGGAGGACACCCGGGACACCTGGCGCCAGTGGTCCTTCCCCTGGCAGGCCACCCCGGGCGGCCACACGCTCACCGTCCGCGCCACCGACCGCACGGGCCGGACCCAGACCCAGAAACGGACCCGCACCATCCCCGACGGCGCCAGCGGGTGGCATTCGGTGGTGGTCACCGTCGACTGACCAGCCCTTCCCCGCCCAGTCGCGACCCCGCACCACACCAACGAACACAAGGAGCAACCATGAACACCACCTCCCGCCGCACCCGCCGCGCATCCCTGGTTCTGGCCACGGCCGCGCTGCTGCCGCTGGCCCTGACGGCCTGTTCGGGCAGCGACAGCGACGACAGCGCCTCCGGCTCGAAGTCCTCGGCGCCGTCGGCCAAGCCGAGCGAGACCGCCTCGGACGACATGGCCACCATGGCCAAGCCGTTCGGCCCGGCCTGCGCGTCGGTGCCCAAGAACGGGGCCGGTTCCTTCGACGGCATGGCCAAGGACCCTGTCGCCACCGCCGCTTCCCATAACCCCGCCCTCTCGACGCTCGTCACCGCGGTCAAGAAGGCCGGCCTGGTCGACACGCTCAACAACGCCGAGAACATCACGGTGTTCGCACCGACCAACGACGCCTTCGACAAGATCCCCAAGGCCGACCTGGACAAGGTCCTGAACGACAAGGCCCAGCTGACGAAGATCCTCACGCACCACGTCGTGGGTGAGAAGCTCGCTCCGAAGGACCTGGCGAACGGCTCCTTCCCGACCCTGGAGAAGTCCAAGCTGACCACCTCCGGCTCCGGCGAGTCCTACCAGGTCGACGACTCCGCGAAGGTGGTCTGCGGCAACGTGAGGACCGCCAACGCCACCGTCTACATCATCGACAGCGTGCTGATGCCCAAGCAGTAACAGCCGACGTCAACGGGGGCGGCCGCTCCGCGATTCCGGCCGCCCCCCGGACCGCACACCGCCTGGTTCGGACCCGAAGGAAGACCCTGGTGGACGATTCAAGATGTCGCCCAGTTTGTTCGCATTTAGGGTGTATGTCATGAGTCGAATACACAAGATCGTCCCGTTGCTGACGGTCGTCGTATTCGTGTTATTGCATGTCTTCGCCTATCCGAGCACGCGCTTCGCCAACGACTCATACCGCTACGCTCGCTCTGCGTACGAGTTCTTGGGCGCCCCCCACGGGGAAGCCCAGGACAAAGCGCTGCGGGCCTACTGCGCGGACACCGCGGCGATGCTTCAGCGAAACCGGATGCTGCATCAGATCGAGTTCCGGGCCCCGGTGCGCCGCAATGAGTTCCAGGACTGCCTGACTCAGTATGCGGATGGCCTCAACCCCAGCAATCCGCAGTACGAGGCGATCTTTCACGCTCGTCCCGCCTATCCACTGCTGTCCGCACCGTTCGTCTGGCTCCTGGGGGCCAAGGCGGGGCTGACGGCCGTCGCCCTGGGTTTCACGGCGCTCGGAGGGCTGTTGGTCCTGGTGCTCCTGCGCGCGCTGCGTGCACCGCCTCCGGTGACATGGCTCGGTCAGTGCCTGTACTACGTCACGCCCATAGGGCTGTGGGGCAGTCGGCCTATGACGGAAGGTCCGGTGCTTGCCCTCATGGTGGCCATGCTGCTCGGGGCGGTGTGGCTGTGCCAGGGGCGGTGGGTGGCCGGGGCTCTGCTGTCCGTGGGGGCCTTCGCGCTGGGTTTCGCGGTCAAGTACTCAAGCTTCGTCCTGATGGGGCCATGCCTGGTAGCGGCGGGTGCCATGGCGCTGATGTTCGTTCCACAGGCCCGGCACAAGGGCACGCGCTGCCTGCTCATCGTCTCGCTCTTCGAGTCCCTGGTCGCCTTTGCGATGAGCAGGGTGCTCCGGTTGCCCGGAGTGGAGGCTTCGCTCCAGGACACCTTCTCCCTCCACTGGACATATTCCGAAGTCACCAACCCATGGCGGCTGTTGGTCCGGCTCGATGCCAACTACTGGTGGCAGTGGCTACAGAGAGAGGCATTGGCCCCCTCTCTGCTCCTGCTCTTGGTTCTGGGCACCTGGGGCGCGATGAGCCGCTCGGTGCCCATCGCGCTTTGCCTGATCGCCGTGGGGGGTACGGGCCTGCTGACGTCCGCGGCCCACCCGGTGGCGCTGGAGGGCGACCGGCTCTACGTGCAGGTGTGGTTGATAGTCGTCGTCGGGCTGCCCCTCCTGGTCGAGCGGCTGCGCATGAGCGGCGGGCCCTCCGACGCGCTGCCCGCGCGAAGTGATCCCCTGATGAAGAGCGACGGACGCCAGTGAGAAACAAGCGGAACAAAAGCCCCCGGCCGCTGGCCCTGGGCCACGCGGCAACTGCGGGAATGGCTCGCCTCGGAGGAATACAACCTCAATGGCATAGAACGCGACTTCCGGGGAGCTGACCTCTCGGGCGACGACTCCACGGTGATGCGTGGCCTGACAGGCACCGTTTTCGGGCCGGTCACCGTCTTCAGCGGCGAATCGCCCCGAGAACTGACCGGCACCGAACTCGAGGCATGGATCGCTGAGCGGGGTGGACAGGTGCGGGTAATTCCTCCGTACCGCACACCGCAGTAGGGCCACGCCCCGGAGTTCACGGCAGGGCAACGCAGGAGATCCAGGGAAGTTCGATGGCCATGCTGATGCGCGCGCCGGGAGAGCGCGGCTCGTGGTTCTGGGACCTGAACGACCTGGTGGCCCGGTCTGGAGCACCGCGCTCAGGACGGCGGGGCGTATGAGTGCGGTGCTCCAGAAGCACGCTTTCGATCGAGGTGCCGCTGATGCTCCGGGTACCGGGCGATGTGGGGGCTGGAGGGCAGATCGCGACCGTCACACATCGCGCATGACCAGCCACCCGACACGCTCTCAGAGGAAGACGCGCGCCACCTCCAGCCACTTCTGTGCGTCCTCGCCGGTCGCCGTTATGTCGGTCTCGGGCCAGGGGCGACGCCGGGTGACACGCAGGCAGAAGTCCATGGCGCTGCCCTGTACCCGTTGCGCGGCAGCCTCGGGGCCCCACACCCAGGTCCGTCCGTCAGGAGCTGTCAGCTCGACGCGGAAGGGCTCCACCGGCGCGGGCAGTCCGACGGCGGCGAAGGAAAGCTCCCGTCCCAGCACCCCCAGCGAAGCCACGTGCTTCAGCCGATCCGTCGGGTGGTGCGCGACGCCCACCGCGTCGAAGACGTCCTGCCCGTGTGCCCAGGTTTCCATCAGACGAAGGGGCACCATGAGGGCCGGGCTCACCTTCGACATGTACCAGGGGAATGCGTGGTCCCATGGCGTGTCGCGCAGTGCCGCCGCCAGTTCCGCTCGACCGGCTCGCCACTCGTCCAGGAGTAGCGACCGGGGTTTGGCCGCTCCCGCGGCGGCGGCCTTGTCGGCGTATCCGCTGCCTTCGGCTTCTGCCCGCTCGAGCTCGGCGCCGAACGCGTCCGGTGTGGTTAAGGCGCTGAGTGCGTTCGCGTCCGCCCACGCGAGATGGGCTATCTGGTGGGCGACCGTCCAGCCCGGTGCCGGCGTCGGTCTGGACCAGTCGTCCACGGCCCTGACCAGGACGTCAAGCTCATCGCCCTCAGCCACCAGGGCGGACAGGACACCGGCATCATCCACATCGGGGACGGCGAGGTTGTAGTTCAGCATGTGCGTCAGAATGCCACTCCTCCCTGACCAGCGAAGGTGGCGAGGCGCGTGGATTCGATGCGGGCAAGTGAACGACGGGGCGGAAGAGAAATCCCCACGATCAGTCTGGTGTGGGCCGGCGGCGGATACGCCAACTCCGTAACCGGCCACCCGACAGGCTCTCAGCGGCGGGTGAAGGTCTGGCGGTAGGCGGTTGGGCTGGTGCCGGTGGCTTTGTGGAAGCGGGCGCGGAGGTTTGCGGCGGTGCCGAGGCCGACGCGCCGGGCGACCTCGTCGATGCTGTGGTCACCGGATTCGAGAAGCTGTTTGGCGAGGTCGATGCGAGCGGTCAGCAGCCATTGTGCTGGAGATACGCCGACTTCTTCCACGAAGCGTCGGGCGAAGGTGCGCTCCGACAAGACCGCATGTTTCGCCAGTCGGCGGACCGGCAGCGGTTCGCCGAGGTGAGCCAGTGCCCACTCCCGGGTTCGGGCGAGTGACTGCCCGGACGTGTGAGGTATGGACCGCTTGATGTACTGGCTCTGACCACCGGTACGGTGTGGCGCCGCGACCGCGAGCCGAGCCGCGGTGTTGGCGGCGGCCGCGCCGTGGTCACGGCGGATGATGTGGAGGCACAGGTCGATCCCTGCGGAGGCGCCGGCGGAGGTAAGAATCTGGCCGTGGTCGATGTAGAGAACGTCCGGATCGATGAGTACGGCGGGGTGGTGTCGGGCAAGGCGGTCCACCGCCCGCCAGTGTGTCGTGGCGGTCAGCCCGTCGAGCAGGCCGGCCTCGGCAAGAGCGAAGACACCACTGCAAATGGACACGATGCGCGCCTCGTCGACATGGGCCTTGCGCAACGCCTCCAGCGCTGCGGCCGCGACGGGCTTGTCGATGTCATAGCCAGGGACGACGACAGTGTCGGCCTGCGCCAGAGCGTCGAGTCCATGGCTGACGTTCAGTGAGAAGCCATCGAAACTGCACACGGCTCCCGGCTCGGGTGCGCAGAGGACGATGCGGTAGTCATCGGGCAGGGCGCCGAACACCAGCAGTGGGACTCCCAGGTCGAAGGTCACTACACCCTCCAGAACCAGGACAGCAACGGTGTGGGGCACGCCGGCGGTAAGCGTAGAGGACTGCATGGCAGAAAAATAGCGCTTCCTGTCAGAGCTGCCACTCGATCAGAGATATTTCGACAACTAGCGTGGTCGGTATGAGCGAAGAGAATAACGCTGGAACCGAACGGCCGTTGGAAGTCGGTATGCTTCTTTTCAACGACCACACCACACTGGATTTCATCGGTCCGCACACGGCCTTCTGGGGCGCGGGCATGAAGGTCCACCTGATATCCAAGACACTTGAACCGGTTGTCTCCGACACCGGAGTGACCATCACGCCGACCGTCACATTCGATGACTGCCCCGCCCGACTGGACATCCTGTTCGTGCCCGGAGGGTCCGTCGACAAGGTGATGCTCGACAGCGCGGCCATCGCCTTTCTGGCCGACCGCGGTGCGACGGCCTCGTACGTCACCTCGGTCTGTACCGGATCACTCGCCCTCGCCGCGGCCGGGCTGCTCGACGGCTATCGCGCGGCAACGCACTGGTCCACCCGTGACCATCTGGCACGGCTGGGCGTCGCGGTGTCGACGGAGCGAGTGTGCATCGACCGGAACAGGTTCTCCGGCGGCGGCGTGACTGCGGGCATCGACTTCGGCCTCACGGTCATTGCGCACATCCTCGGGGAAAAGGCCGCGAAATTCTCACAGCTGGCCATGGAATACGACCCCAAGCCACCCTTCGACGCAGGCTCTCCCCAGGGCGCGGGACCCGAGGCGGTGGCGCTGTTCAATGAGTGGGCCACAAAGGCCGATGATGCTCTCCGACACTCCGTCTCCCATGTACTGGAGCAGCGGACGGCGGTGGGCGCGGGCACCGCGGGATGCCCGGCTTGATCGGTCTCAGTCCGTGCTGAGGGGAATCCGCAGCCGCACCCGGTAGCCGCCCTCGGCGGTCGGGCCGGACTCCAGGGTGCCGTGCAGGATTTCGGCCCGTTCTCGCAGACCGACCAAGCCCTGCTGCGAACCGGGGAGGGCCAGGGAGGGACGCGTGGGCGGGGTGTTGGTGACGGTTACCCCGGCGTCGTCGCCGTCCTGCCACAGCTCGACTGTGGCGGTGGCGCCAGGGGCGTGCTTGCGGACGTTGGTCAACGCTTCCTGGACCGTACGGTAGAGGGCCCGTTGGGCGGGTGTGCCCACAGTGGGCGGAAGCCCACCCGTCAGCTGCGCCTGAGGGTGGCGACCTGCAGGGCTCCGGCCCGTACGGCGATCAGGCTGACCCCGACGCATCGCCTACGCGGTGGTCGGCGGCTCTCTGGAGCCCACGCACCGCAGCAGCGCGGGTCCGGGACAGCCGACCGGACCCGCGCCCCGGCCCGATCGCGGCTCGCGACAGCTCCTGGTATCCGCTGTCGCCCGTGGCCCCACCGCTCGTTCTCGCCCGCGTCTGGAACGCCTGTACCGCAGTCGCCTTCGCGGTAATTCGGTTGCCCCGGCGAATTACTGATCTGTGGCGTCAGGTGCTGATGGGCGAGGCAAAGACGACGGTGATGTCTACCGCCTTGGTGCCGGTGCGGTAGAAGTGTGGGGCGTCCCCGGCGAAGGCGAGCATGTCGCCGGGGCACAGGTCCTGCGGGCCGCGTACCGCTGCGATCAGGCCGCCTGGCCGGGGAATCGGCGGCGGCCCGCCGTATCCCGGCGGAGGGGGGGGAACGAGTTTCTGGCCCGGCGCCTCGCGGCCAGGTTCCGCCGCAGAAGCCGTTATCGCGGCGTTCCGTGACGCGTCAGTCGGCTGCCGGGAGGCGAAGCGTGGCGACGGCCCCGCCGTCGGCCGCGTTGGCGAAGGACAGCGACGCCCCGATGACCTGGGCCTGGCCGAGCGCGATGGTCAGCCCGAGGCCGTGGCCCCGGCCGCGTTCCGACGCCCCGGTGCGAAACCGCCCAGGCCCGTCGGCGAGTAGCTCGCGGGGGAAGCCCGGGCCGTGGTCCCGTACGGTCACGCAGGTCCCCGCCACCTCGACCTCGACGGGTGCGCGACCATGCCGGTGGGCGTTGACGACCAGGTTGGCGACGATCCTGTCGAGCCGGCGCGGGTCGGTGTCGGCGGACAGGGCGCCGGCCGTGGTGAGCTGTGTCTGCAGCCCGGTGCGGACCAGCGACTCCCCGACCGCCTCGGCGAGCGGAACGGGTCTGAGGTCGGCCCGCTCGGCGCCCGCGTCGAGCCGGGAGATCTCCAGCAGGTCCTCCACCAGGGTCCGCAGTAGCGCGACCCGGTCCCTGACCAGTTCCGTGGCCTCCCCCTCGGCGAGCAGTCCGCTCGCGACGACCAGACCCATCAGCGGGGTGCGCAATTCGTGAGCGACGTCGGCGGTGAAGCGCTGCTCGGCCAGCAGCCGCCCGAGCAGGCTGTCGGCCATCGAATCGACGGTGGCGGAGATCTCGGCGATCTCGTCGCTGCCGCGTCCGGTCGCGGTCCTGGCGGCCAGATCACCGGCCGCGATCCGGCGTGCGGTCCACGCCACCCGCCGCAGCCTGCGGTTGGGCAGTTCCGCGGCAAGCGCCGACAGTGGTACGACGACGGCCAGCGCGACCAGGGAGTACTTCCACATGTGCCGGTCCAGGGCGCGCCGCGTGAGCAGGTCGGGCGTCATGTCGACCTCCACCGCCACGGGGCTGCCCCGGTACATCTGCGCGGCCCACATCGAGGGGTGGTCCCCGGGGCCGTCACCGTCGTACCAGGTGGCATACCCGTCCCTCAGACCCTGCGGGGCCCGGAGCCGGCGCAGCAGTTCGACAGGCATGGCCTCGGGCGACATCCGAAGGGACTCGGGTGGGGTGGCGTCCCGCTCGTGGTCCCGCAGGTCTCGGGACAGCTGCGTCACGGCCTTGGCCCTGCCGTCGTTCAGCGACCGGGCCAGGGTGCTGCGGTGGACCAGCACTCCGACGGTCAGCGCGATGGCGCAGCAGGCCACGGCGACAAGCGCAGCGATCTTCCAGCGCAGCGAACGCCAGTTCAGCAGGTCGCGCAGGACATCCACGTCAGCGCCGCAACTTGTAGCCGAACCCGCGGACGGTCTGGATCCGCTCGGCTCCGATCTTCCTCCGCAGCCGCTGGACGCACAGGTCGACCACGCGGCTGTCGCCGTCCCAGCCGTAGTCCCACACGTTGCGCAGCAGTATGTGCCGGTCCAGAACGATGCCGGGGTTCGCGGCGAACTCCAGCAGGAGCCGCAGCTCGGTGGGGGCCAGCACAACCGGTTCGCCCGCCTGGAACACCTCGAGGCCGGCGGTGTCGATGGTCAGGTCGCCGAAGACCAGCGGGGCGTGGTCGCCCGGGCGACCGAAGTCCTGCGGTACGGCCGGGGCGGCCGGGGCGACGGCGGGGCTGAAGGTCGCCCGCCGCAGCAGCGAGCGGATGCGGGCCACAAGCACCGCGGTGTCGACGGGTTTGACCACGTAGTCGTCGGCGCCCGCCTCCAGGCCGGAGACCACGTCCAGGGCGTCGCCGCGCGCGGACATCATCAGGATCGGGTCCATGCTGGTCTCTCTGATCCGGCGGCACAGTCCGATGCCGTCGAGGGCGGGCAGCATCACGTCCAGCAGCAGCAGGTCGTGGCGGCCTTCCCGGAACAGTTCGAGTCCGGTCAGACCGTCACCGGCGGAGGTGACACGGTAGCCGTAGCGCTCCAGTGCCAACGTGACCGATCTGCGGATCACCTCGTCGTCCTCGACGAGCAGGATCGTCACGGGCGCCGGGGCGGTCCCCCCGGCCACTGGAACCGACATCTCTCCCCATCGGACGCAGGTGGTGGAGGTCCATCATGCGACGGGGCATCCTGCCCTGCCGAATTCTGCCTCCACCGCGCCTACGCCTACGCCTGGGCCGGGTTCGCCGGTGACAGCGATCGGTCGGAGTCAGCGGGTCCGGGGCGTGGCACCGGTGAGGGTGCAGCCCTGGCGGGACAGGTCCAGTTTCGATCCCTTGGCCAGGCACTTCGTGATCGTGTGAACCTGCTGGCCATAGCTACGACCCTTTTGGGAGGTCACCTTCCCGTCCGGGCCCACTTCGCAGGGGTTGTTGTCGGTGCATTGCGCGCCGTCGTCGTTGTGCGTGTTGTGGATTCCCACGACCGTGGTGCCGTCGGGGGCCAGCAGCGCCGAACCGGAGTCGCCGTGCCAGGGGGCGCAGTTGTCGCTCGTGGCGTAGCGGATCGAGTTGTCCATCTGGTAGCCGCCCTCCCGCAGGTGGGGGACCACGGCCTCGGCGGTGCACTTGTGGCGTTGGCCGGCGGACGCCACGGTCAGCGAGTCGCCCGCGCGTACGGGGGCGGAGGCGAGTTGGAAGACTTTCGCGCGTTCGGCCTTCAACTGCGCGTAGGTCTTGTCCAGGCGGTAGAGCGCGATGTCGGTGCCGGTCATCGTCGCGTACACCAGGCGATTCGCACGGGCGGTGGCTTGGGTATAGCCCTGACGGTCGGCGATGGGCACTTCGCGGTCGGCCGGCTGGTCCACTGTCGCGGTTCCGGGCGCGGGCCAATCTCCTTGCACGCAGTGACCGTTGGTCAGCATCAGCGCCGGGTCCTGCGGCCGGGAGGCGGGGGTGCGGACCACCGAGCCCGCACAGCCGCTCAGGTCCGTCGTTCCTTCCATGTCCGGGATCAGATCATCGGGGGGCACGTCGGTACCCTTGATGATGCCGTTGATCCAGTCGGCGTGCTTGGTGACATCCGTGTACAGCGTCTTGCCGCTCTCGTCGGGGCCACTGACCACACCGGCCACCGCCCACTGGCCGCTGTCGCGGACCAGCGCGGGCCCACCGGAGTCCATGTTCGACGCGGTGACGCTGCCGTCGCTGCTACCGATACACAAGTCTCCGCCGCCCGGCTCGGCCGACGGACACTTCGAGATCGGCTGCACCACGGTGTCGGCCTCCCGCAACCGCGTAGAGAAACACGCCGCGTTGTTGATGTCGTCGCAGGTCATGCCCCAACCCATGATGCGGACGGGCGCGTTGTCCGGCGGAGTGTCCGAGGCGATCCGCACCGGCTTGGCCCGGACCGGGGTCCGCAGATGCATCAACGCCACGTCCCGGCCCCAGAACCCGCCCTCATCGCGACTGGTCGCCAGCCGGTAGTAGTGGTCGACCTCGGCGACCTCGCCGCCGGAGCCGGTGTCCAGTGACCCGACCCGGACCTTCCAGCCACGCGGGACACCCGCCTTCGCATTGGTCGGGTTCCTGCCGGCGCAGTGGCTGGCGGTCAGGACCCACTGCGGCGCGATGACCTCCACCCCACAGCCGTGCTTGTCCGGGTGCGGCGAGGCGGGGTACGAGGGCTGGAACGAGCCCATGAACGAGTAGGCCCGGGTGGACTCGGTGCCACCCAGGACGGCCTGCGCCGATGAGGGTGCCAGAAGCGTCGCGGCCAGCGCGATCCCCGTAGTCAGGGCGGCGGCCGCCCTTCGGCCTGTCGACGTGTGCATGAGCGGCTCCCCTTGCGTCTGCCGCCGGCCATCGCTACGGCGGGCTGGTGCGCGGGACAGCAGTCGGCCGCCCCGTCCGGCACCGAGCCTGGACCCAGCGGCTCTCCGGAGGGTCTCTCCCGCGTATCAGGCGCGGCGCGGCAACCGCTCAGTTGTGTATCGAGCGCGTCCGGAACAGGCCGGATGATGGCGTGGACACGCATGGGGAGCGGACCGCCGCTGTTGTCCGTCGCAGCGTGACGGGGGAGGCGGAGGCCCGGGTACGACATTTCCGCCAAGGCGGCCGGGCCCGCCTACGCCTGGCGCTGGGACGTGGAGATGTGGCCGATCGGCCGTCGTGACGACAGAGCGCGGTTCAGAGGAGTCGCTGTTGCCAGGCGCCGAAGGTGTCGCGAATCGCCGCAGCCTCTTCTCGACGGTGTATCCGGCGGCTTCGTAGCCAGTGGTGATCCGCTCCGCGGCTTGCTCCATCTCGCGGCTTGCCCTGTCGAACGGCGCGAAGAGGTCCACATCGTCACTGACACGGTTGACGATGTGGTGGGCCTGGACGGCGTAGCCGCCTGCGAGGGCGTATCCGTAGTCCTCGGCGAGAGCGTCCAGCCCGATGCGGATCAGTCGGCGGTGCAGCTCGTCCACGAGGCGGCCGCGGTCGTGGCGCCCGGTTCGCGGAGTGCGGGGAAGCGAGCCTCCCACGCCGTCTTGACCGGGACGGGGAGGAACAGGTCGTGCCACACCTTTCGCAAGGACATCGCGTTCAGATATGCGTTGAGATCCTCGCGCGTCTGCGCCTCACGGATGACACGCTCGTACATCAGCCGGAAGTCGGCCTCGTCGGCCAGGTCAGCCTGTCTGCTCTGCGGTCGACTCCGGCGGCTCCTGCCGGGACAGTGCGTTTCTCGGCATGCGCCCGCCCCGGCGACTGCGCAGCGGGGGCGGGCGCGGGGGCGTCGTGGCGCGGCCCCGGTCAGCCCGGGGCGATACGGCTGAGGTGCTCCCAGGACCGGTACAGATCCGCTTGGGCCCGGTCCATCTCCATGACGTGATCGAAGGACTGGCTGCCGACGATCAGCCGTCGGGGCGGGTCCGGCAGTGCGGCCAGCTCCATGATGACCGGAGCAGCGGTGTCTGGTTCCGGGGCGACGGCGTCGCCCCACATCGCCTCCATCTCGGTGCGCAGGGGCTGATACTGCGCCAGGGGTTCGGTGGTCGTGGTGCCGGCGGTGAACAGGCCGGTGTTGTAGCCGCCCATCTGCACGTTGGTGACCTTGATGCCGAACCCCTCGACCTCCATTGCCAGTGCCTCGCTGACCGAGTCCAGCGCGGCCTTGCCCGCGCCGTAGAAGCCGACGGTGGCCATGCCACCGCCGCTGCCCATCGAGGTGACCTGGAGGAGCCGTCCCCCGCCGTGGGCGCGCAAGTGAGGAAGGACCGCCTGAGCCACCCACACAGCGCCGAAGAAGTTCACATCCAGATGCGCCCGGATCTGCTCCTCCGTGGCTTCCTCCACCATGCCGTAGAGCATTCCGCCGGCGTTGTTGACGACGACGTCCAGCCTGCCGAACGCGGCTGCCGCCCGCTCCACTCCGTCGAACACGGTCCGGCGGTCGGCGACATCTAACGGAAGCGGGGCCAGGTGGTCGGGGTACTTCTCGGTCAGTTCCTCCAAGGGTTCTACGTTGCGGGCAGCGGCCACTACGCGATCGCCACTCGCCAAGGCGGCCTCGGCGAAAGCCCTGCCCAGGCCGCGGGACGCGCCGGTGATGAGCCAGACTCTTGCATTCGTCATGGTGCCTCACTCTCAGTAAACGAAACGGTTCGTATCGATTCGTTTTGAGTGTAGGACATCGCTCCTGGTCTATCAATACGGTCCGTCTCGTTTCGTTTCGAGGCTAGACTGGACGCATGTCCAACGAGAAGGGGCCGGACCACTCCCGGCGCAAGGAACGGTCCCGGCAGGCAATCCTCGCGGCCACCCGCGCCCTGGTCGCAGAGGAGGCGTACGAGAAGGTCACGGTCGAAGCCATCGCTGCCCGTGCCGGCGTCGGCAAGCAGACGATCTACAGGCGGTGGCCGTCGAAGAGCGCAGTCGTCTTCGCTGCCCTTCTGGCTCTGAGTGAGGATGCGGACGGGCAGTCGGTCGCGCTGCCGGACACGGGCGACCTCGAGGCCGACCTCAAGCTCGTCATGCGTGCCACGGCGGAGGAGTTCGCCGCCCCGGCCTTCGACAGGCTGATCCGGGCCCTCAACACCGAGATCGCCAACGATGCCGCGCTGGCGGCCGAGTACCGGGAGAAGCTGGCCCAGCCGCTGGAAGAGGCGAAGAGGGCGCGCTTGCGCAGCGCCCAGGAGGCCGGCCAGCTCGACGCCGACGCCGACCTCGACCTGGCCCTCGAAGTGCTCTACGCCCCCCTCTTCCAGCGGTGGCTGCACCGCAGCGGTCCGCTGACCGCCGCATACGCCGACTCGCTTGTCGACGCGACCCTCAGAGCGTTCGGTCCTCGTATGCCGCTCCGCAGATGACCTGCCCTCGACAGAGGCGGCTCACAGGCTCGTGACGGCTTGCCCGGTGAGTGCCACTCCTCCCGAGTCGTTGAGAACTGCCGCTCACGGTCCGGCCACACGACGCCCGGCCGAACCGCCGGTGCCGCCGGGCCGATCAGGTACGGCCCGTGCTTCCGGCCCTGCTGGGGCCGTACGAGGCTCTTCCGGGCAGCCCTACGCCTCTTCCGCGGGAATGGCCGGCCGCGTCGCGTAGCGGATGCGCATCGTGTCGCTGGCTGCGGGGCCTGCGGTGAAGACGTAGGCGGCGCTGTCGTCGAGTCGGCGGCCGGTTTTGGCGTCGACGACGACGGGCTCGACTTCCTCGCCGCTGTGCGCGTCGACGAGGATCATGCTGCGCTCCGTCCGGGTGAGGCGGGAGTTGCCCCAGGCGGCCAGGGCGACGATCACCGGGCGCAGGGAGTGCCCGAGTTCGGTCAGGACGTACTCGTGCCGGACGGGGCTGGTCTGGTAGGGCCGGCGCTCCAACAGGCCGTCCGCGACAAGGGTCTTGAGCCGGGTGGTGAGCATGCTGGAGGAGATGCCCAGGCTCTCCTGGAACTGGTCGAAGCGGGTGTAGCCGTCGAAGGCGTCGTGGAGGATCAGCAGTGTCCACCACTCGCCGACGTGTTGCACCGTCGTGGACAGCGGGCACTCCCGGTCCTCCAGCCTGATCCGGCTTGCCACGGCGACCATCCCCTCATTACGACGGCCCATCGTCCTCCGATTCGCGTTCCGACAAGCGCCGCCAGAGCGCCCACTACCGCTGCTATTCCCGCGTCCACGCCGCGGTGCCCGTCGAACGGTTCCGGGCCCGTAGACGAGCCCTCGGCCTGCGATGCGGAGGCATGCGGGGTCAGAGCAATTGCTGCTGCCAGTCGGCAAAGGTGGCGCGGATCGTGGCCGCTTGGTCGGCGTCGAGATCGTAGGCGGCGAACTGTTTGTCGCTGTACCGCTGGATGCGGCCGAGTGAGTCGGCGAACATACGGCGGTCGAATCCGGCGTCGTTCTGTGCGGCGAGCTCCATGAGCTGCTCGCGGGTGTAGCCGGCGCCCAGCAGCCCCGCGACGTCGATGGCGTCGCGGACCTCGGCTCGGGTGAACAGTGCACTGGTCTTGCCTGCAGCGACATCGTCGCGGTGCAGGACCGGACCCAGCTCGGATTCGACTGGTGCGTGGTGCAAGAACTCGGCGACGAGCTCCACCTTGCTCTGCGTGCCCGAGGCGGTGTCGGTGACGTTCAACCTGGTGTAGGTGGGGGTCAGATGGGCTTGCTCGACGGCGTATCCGGCGGCTTCGTAGGCGGTGGTGATCCGTTCTGCGGCCTGGCTCATCTCACGACTGGCTCTGTCGAACGGTGCGAAGAGGGCCACGTCGTCACTGACACGGTTGACGATGTGGTGGGCCTGGACGGCGTATCCGCCCGCGAGGCGTACCCGTAATCCTCGGCGAGGGCGTCCAGCCCGATGCGGATCAGTTGGTGGTGCAGTTCGTCCACTAGGCAGCAGCTGTCGTGCTGGACCCGTGGAGTTCGGGGAAGCGAGCTTCCCAGGCGGCCCGGATTGGGGAGGGCAGGAACAGGTCTCGCCACACTTCTCGCAGAGGCGTGGTGTGCAGATAGGTCTTGAGGTCGTCGCGCGTCTGGGCCTCGCGGATGACGCGCTCGTACATCAGCCGGAAGTCTGCTTCGTCGGCCAGGTCGTAGACGTAGTGCGGTCCCCAGTCGATGTGGCGCGGCAGGGTGACGCTGCCGGTCGTCGGCCCGTTCAGCTCGGCGAGCGATTCCGGCAGTACGTACGGCTTCGCCGCTGCATACCTGCTCATGGGTCCAGCATGCCTGATGGGACTGCCGAGGGCATCGGTAGTACGGATGAGCGCCCTAGGGAGTGAACGCGGAGGATGCCGGGGCGCGGAACGGTATCTGGCACGGAACGGGCACGGAGGCGTAGAGAGGTCTAGACAACAAAGAGGCCCGGGTCTGTGACCTGGGTCTTTCGCATGGAGCGGGTGACGAGAATCGAACTCGCGCTCTGAGCTTGGGAATCAACGACGCTTGTGGTGGCTGTATGCCGCTGACCAGCAAAAATGCACCAGCAGGATCCTGAAGGGCGGGCATGGCCGAGCCTACATTTACCGCTGCTTACCGCCCCGTAGGGCACGGATGGGGCACGAGGGGTTT
The DNA here is from genome assembly GCF_040629205.1 of Streptomyces sp. NPDC005962. NCBI lineage: Bacteria > Bacillati > Actinomycetota > Actinomycetes > Kitasatosporales > Streptomycetaceae > Streptomyces > Streptomyces sp. NPDC005962. The sequence continues at coordinate 292,984 of NZ_JBEXVE010000005.1, forward strand.
CGGTATCTGCTGATCGTCACCGGTTTCACCTGATGACAGCGGTCTGCGCATGTGCGCCGTTCATGGCCACGGGCTGACTTGCACACGCAACCGGACATGCCCCGTCCGCCGTGGCGGGGGTGGTGTCGTGTGTTGACGAGCCCCCCATCAGCAGCTCGGCGCTTTTGAGCCCGGCCTCTGCTGGGGCTCCACGGCATTGGTCACGATGAGTAGCTATTTTGGGGTGGTTTGGAGGCTCTGGGGGCGGTGACGAGTTAGCGGATCGCGGAGGTCCTGCCGCTCTACAGCGGGACGACGATCTTCCGCGGGCAGACCGCTCCAAGGTCAGTTCTCCCCAGCGAGCCGGGAAAACCGGTGGGAAGCGTCCCGGAGTCGCCGGACGAGAACCCGCCCGGAGAGCCGCGGGTGCCTGCCCGGCGGGTATCCGGCGCACCTGCTCGTGCGGTCAATGAGCATCCGTACAGCCGAGGCGGTCGACAGTCTCGGGTCTCGTCCCCCCAGGTCACCTAAGATCAGATTGCCCAGTTCGGCAGGCGCGCCGGCATGGCCGAACCGTCGTACCGGACAGCCAACTGCTGACACCAGCATGCCAACTTCCCCGACAGAGTCGCTCACGGTGACACTGGCAACTGAGCCCCGTTGCTGAACTTCGTCATGTCGCGGTGTCCCGGGGCCTTGGCCGAAAAAGTCGCATGGCTGTGTCAGCATGCTTGCTGTGATGCGTACGGTGGCGTGACGGGAGGGGGATGGCATGTCGCTGCGTGACCTGGTGCGCCAAGAGGCCGCCGCGCATATGACTCCGGTGGAACGCCTCGCGCAACTGCGGTCCGCGCGGCTCTATTTCCGGCGGCCCGAGCAACCCGGCTTCTTCGTCTCGGAGACGGTGGAGGGACCGGTGGTGGCGGTCTTCACTTCCTGGGAGGGGCTTGCTCTGTTCGCGGGCGTATGTGACTGGGCATCCACCACCGCCGAGGATCTGATGGAGCAGCTGCCGGAGGGGGTCAGGGCGCTGGTCGATCCGCTGGGTCCGCATCCGTTCGTGCTGGACGCGGTAATGGCCGACGCGTCGGCGGATGCCGCTGGAGCGGCGCACGAGACAGCCGAAACCCGGGGGGAGTAGACGTGGCGGGGGATGAGGGAAGCGGCAAGGGCACTCCCGGCGGGAATGGCCCGGCGCCCGGTGCGGGGTACGCGGTGGAGATATCCGGGGTCCGCAAGGTCATGCAGCCGCTGGAGGAGTCCGTCGTAGCGGCCCGCAAGATCAAGGACGACTGGAAGGCGATGGCCGGGGATATCGACTTCGCGGCCACGATCGATATCGAGAAGCCCGCCAAGGACGTGCTCTCCAAGTGGGGCTACGGTATGGGCCGCATCGCCCAGCATACTGACGAGATCATTGAGACCTTGCGGCAGGTTCTCTCCGCCTACGTCATGGCCGACTTGCTGCGCATCAAGGACTTCTCCCCGACCGAGGACAACATGGCCAAACTTCCCGTCGGCGACCACGGTCTGCAGGTTTGGGATGAAGGGTACCGGGGCGAATTCGACTCCGCGCCGAAGAGCCTCCAGCAGCAGTGGGACGAAGAGCCGAAGCCGGAGAAGACGCCTCGGATCCGCCGCTTGGGGAAGGACCATGTCATCGACTGGGAGAGCGATGACAATCGGGGGCCCATCGCATGACCTCGAAGGACGCGACAGAGGGCGCCTCACCCGGTGCCACCGAGCGCATACCGCCGCACGCCAAGCCCAGCGATGTCATCATCGGCAGCCCCGGCAAGATCGATGACCTGGTCGTCAAGCTCCGCGCCTATGCGGAAGCGTTCGGTGACGGCAACGACAAGCTGGCTGTCCTCGTCCGTATGCCGTGGACGGGCGAAGCCGCCGAGGGCTTTGAGGGCGCCGTCAAAGCGCTTCCAAGGGAGCTGAAGGCGGCACGCAAGTACTTCAAGTCCGCAGCCAGTGCCCTGGACGCCTATGCCGACAAGTTGCGGTCCGTCCATAAGCGGCTCAAACCGATCATCGCGGATGCGGACGCCGCCCGTGCCGCGTCCACAAAGCACGCCGGTCAGGTGGAGAAATACAACGCGGCCGTGGACCGCAAGGACGACAACCTTCCGGACAAGCCATCGAACGAAGATCCCGGCTCCACCGCGCTCCAGGACTGCTATCGCCGTCTGGATCTCCTGGAGAAGGAACTTCAAGACGTCGTCGACATCTCCAAGAAACAGTTGGAGGCGGCGGCGGAGAAAGCCCCTGACGCGCCCAAGGGCTGGGACCGCGTCTATGAAAAGGGACAGAACTACCTCTACGGGGCGTGGGATACCGCGCGCGGCTTGTACAAGCATGGCGAATACCTGGTCGAGGACGGTTTCGGTGGCTGGTCCATGCAGCTTGCCGGAATGGCCGACGGCATCGTCTACGCGCAGGAACATCCCAAGGAGTTCGCCAAAGCCGCCGTCAACTGGGACGAATGGCAGCGCAATCCCGCCCGCGCGGCCGGCCAGCTGACCCCCGACCTGCTGCTCGCGCTGGCCACCGGCGGCGGGTCCGTCGCGCGCAAGGGCGCCTCTGCCGCCAAGGACGCCGCCAAGCGACTGGCCGGCCGCGAGCGGGCACTGCGCAGGGACGGCAGCGGGCGCGAACGCGCGGACAGCGAGCCGCACAAGAACGACAAGTGCAAAGGCGAGAAGTGCGGCCTCAACGAGCCGGTGGACGCCGCCACAGGGGAAATGTTCACCTCGGCGACGGACGTCGGGCTCCCCGGTGCCCTCCCGCTCGTGCTGGAGCGGCACTACGTATCGGGGCACCCGTGCGGCGGCTGGTTCGGCCCCACCTGGGCGGGGACGCTGGACCAACGGCTGGAGCTGGACGACAAGGGCGTCGTCTACATCGCCGACGACGGCATGGTGCTGACCTACCCCGTCCCCGAACCCGACGTGCCCACCCTCCCCACCAGCGGACCCCGCTGGCCGCTGTCCTGGGACGGCAAGCCGGACAGCACCATGACGATCAGCGCCCCCGAGCGCAACCGCACGCTGCACTTCACCCCGCTGCCCACCGGCGGATCGGAGCTGGCCCTCTCAGCGATCACCGACCGGGCGGGCAACCGCATCACCTTCGCCTACGACACGAAGGGCGCCCCGCAAGAGGTCACCCACTCGGGCGGCTACCGCATAGCTGTGGACACCGATCCCGAGCTGCTGCGCATCACCCGCCTTCGTCTGCTGCACGGCCAGGACGGAGAGCGCAGCACCACTCTCGTCTCGTACGCCTACGATGCGGCGGGCAATCTCGCCCAGATCATCAATTCCACGGGCGACCCGCTCCGCTTCCGCTACGACGACCAGCACCGCATCACCGCTTGGGAAGACCGTAACGGCACCGCGTTCGGCTACGTCTACGACCACCGAGGCCGGGTCCTGCGCACCGTCGGCCCCGACGGCACCTTCTCGGGACGCTTCCGCTACGACGAGGCAGCGCGCACCACCCGCTACACCGACTCCCTTGGCCACGAGTCGGTGTACGTCTACAACGAGGCGTACAAGATCGTCTCGGAGACGGACAACCTCGGTCACACCACCCGAACCGAGTGGGACGAGACCAACCGCCGCCCCGTGGCCGTCACCGACCCTCTGGGCCACACCACCCGTTACACCTACGACGACCTCGGCAATCCCACCCGCATCGAACGCGCGGACGGCACCGCCCTCACCGCCCTCCACGACGACGACTGCCTCCCGCTGGAGATCCGCGACCCGAACGGCGGCGTGTGGCGCCACGTCTATGACGACCGGGGCAACCGCACCTCCACCATGGACCCCACAGGCTCGGTAACCCGCTACACCTACAACGACGCGGGACACCTCACCGGGATCACCGACCCGCTGGGCCACACGACGACCGTCACGCCGAACGCAGCCGGCCTCCCGACCACCCTCACCGACCCACTCGGCCACACCACCCACGTCCAGCGCGGTCCCCATGGTCGCCCCACCGCACTCACCGATCCCCTCGGCAACACCACCTGCCACGGCTGGACCATCGAAGGCAAGCCCGCCTGGCGCGAGAACCCCGACGGCACCCGCGAAACCTGGGAGTGGGATGGCGAGGGCAACCTCGTCACCCACACCAATGCCGCAGGCCACACCACCTCCTACACCCACACACACTTCGATCTCCCCGCCACCCGCACCGACCCCGACGGCGCCCACTACGCCTTCACCTACGACACCGAGCTGCGCCTCACCACGGTGACCAACCCCCAGGGTCTGACCTGGGACTACACCTATGACGCGGCGGGCCGCCTCACCGCCGAGACCGACTTCAACGGCCGCACCCTCACCTACACCCACGATGCGTCCGGAAACCTCGCCTCCCGCACCAACGGCGCCGGCGAAACCCTGCACTTCACCCGTGACAACCTCGGCCGCACCACCGAACAACGCAGCGACACGGGCGAGATCACGTGGTATGCGCACAACGCCGCAGGCCACCTCCTTGAAGCGACCAACGCGGACGCCGAGCTGACCATCGAGCGGGACGCCCTGGGCCGCGTCCTGTCGGAAACGGTCAACGGCCGCATCACGACCTACGCGTACGACGCAGCGGGCCGACGCACCAAACGCACCACCCCGGGCGGACTTCGCTCCCGTTGGACCTACGACCCCGCAGGCCGCCCCACCCACCTCGACAACGTCGCAGGCACCCTGTCCTTCGCCTACGACGCGGCAGGCCGCGAAACCGAGCGCTTCCTGGGCGACGGCGTCTCCCTCACCCAGACCTGGGACACGTCCGACCGCCTCACCGCCCAGACCCTCACCCGCGCCCCGGAGGCTGCAGACCGCCTCCTCCAGCACCGCTCATACACCTACCGCGCGGACGGCTACCTCACCGAGATCCGCGAACTCACCTCCGGCACCCGCCGCTTCGACCTCGACCCGGTCGGCAGGGTCACCGCCGTGCAGGCTCACGGCTGGACCGAGACGTACGCGTACGACACGGCGGGCAACCTCACCCACGCCACGGCCCCGGACCACGACACCCCCGGCGACCGCGCCTTCACCGGCACGATCCTCCACCGCGCGGGCCGCACCACGTACGAACACGACGCCCAGGGCCGCCTGACCCGCCGCACCCGCAAGCTCCTCAACGGCCAGACCCGCACCTGGACCTACACCTGGAACGCCGAGGACCGCCTCACCGGCGCGATCACTCCCGAGGGCGAGCGGTGGCACTACACGTACGACCCCCTGGGCCGCCGCATATCCAAACACCGCCTCACGGACGACGGCACAGCGGCCGACGCCCTGCACTTCACCTGGGAGGACACCCGCCTGGCGGAACAGTCCACCCCGGACGGCGCCCAAACCACCTGGGACTACACCCCAGGCACCCACCGCCTCCTCACCCAGACCAACCGTGACCTGGGCACCTCCCGCTTCCACGCCGTCATCACCGACCTGGTCGGCACCCCCACCGAACTGGTCACCCCAGACGGCACCCTCGCCTGGCAACACCGCACCACCCTTTGGGGTACCCCCCTCCCCGCCCCCTCCGGTTCGGCCGACTGCCCCCTCCGCTTCCCCGGCCAATACGCCGACCCCGAAACCGGCTTCCACTACAACTACTTCCGCCACTACGACCCCGAAACGGCGCGGTACGCCACACCGGACCCGCTCGGCCTTCGGCCAGCCCCCAACCATCATGCCTATGTGCGCAACTCCCTCACCCGAATAGATCCGCTGGGGCTGGAATCTGGAGCAGGCGACGAAGATCAATACTTCTATCGCGGAGTCCCAAACGGGCACTATAAGTACGATGAGGCCAAACAGGGGCGCGCAGTGCCGCTGGGTGGTCACGATGATCCCGCAAGTCATAATGGAGGGAACACAAACAGCGAGTTCACCTCCTGGACCACGGACTTCGACGGCGTAGCGGTGGACGCGGCCGATGAATTGGGATCTGGAGGATTGGTTATGCGAATCCCGAAATCTGCCGTACCTGACTCAAGAATAGTGGAGTCACCCGACATCTACGGCGAAAGTGAGGTACTGATCAGAGGTGAAGTAACGGGGGCTCAGATATCCACCAACAACGGAAGGAGCTGGAAGTGTCCAGGTTGATCGAATCCCTCGAAAAGGCAATCGATCAAGGAGTGGTCGACGAATCATTTCGCTCACTGGTCGGAAACATCGAGAGGGTTGACCACGCAAACTCCGGAGTGACCGTCGACTCTCTCAAGCATACCTACGGGAGGAGGGTCAATAGATTCACCCCGGACACCACCGAGCACGCGGAGATAAGTCGCCTACTACAAGCTCTCGAATCGGTTACGACAGATTATGTCAGATTGTTGACGCTGCACGGCAGTAAGGGCCGAAAGACGCTTCTCTTGGCTGACGAATCTGGCACAAAGGTCCTCTACTGGTCCCCTATGTGGGTAAGCCAATAAGCTCAGCCGACTGCTCCCTCCGTTTCCCCGGGCGAAATCATGGAGCGGTACGCGGTGAGGATCGCACCGGCCTCGTCGGCCTTGATGCGCTCGATGGCCTCGGACAGACCCGTGCGCCCCTGTGGGGCGGAGAGGCCGGTGTTGTCCACGATGGTGGCCACGACGTCCCAGCCGTACATCTCGGCGTGCTCGATGCACTCCTGACGAGGCAAGGAGGGATCCGCGTTCGCGGCGGTGCACACGTAGACGATGACCTTGAAGCGCTCGACCCCCACGGTCGCGTCGGTCAATTCCCGCCTTCGCCAAAGTTGTTGTGACGTGAAGCGAGGTGACCGGTCAACAGGCGCCGTCGTGTGCGCGTTTCCAACCATGCGCCATATCGTGTCGGCGTGCTCACACGGGGTGAACAGACGGAGCGTACGACCCTCCAAGGTCGCATGGGCGTGACTCGTACGCTGCGTACGACTTAAACGATCAAGGGCACGCCGATAATCTCGCTGATCGCATGAACCTTCGACGTGGAGACCTTCGCCAGCCGCCTGCCGATCACCCCGGGGAGCGCCTGGTGCTTGACCCACTCCGGCGCGTCGAGCCCGACCTCGATGAGGGTGTCACCGGCCCTGTCGTAGAGCTTGGCTTCGACCTGGGCGAGCGCGACGTCCAGCTTGTAGCGGTTGCGCGCCAGCTTCGGCATGGACTTGGGGAGGGGGTCTCCTTTTCGAGCTTCAACGCCTGTCCGAAGTCCCCGAGCGCGACCCGGATGCCCACCGCTTCGGTGTTCGCCGCGGTCGGGCCGAAGTGGGTGCCGTAGAGCGACTTGTCGCGGCCCACGCGATAGGCCGCCGCGTGCGCCCGTGAGAGGTACTCGTTCGCCGCCGCTTCGCCCCTGCCCTTCTCGAAGCGCGAGGCTGCGACGGCCGCGGAGATCATCAAGCGACCGTAGGCCAGCAGCTCGGGGCCGGGTGCCTTGCTCAGCGGCGGTTCGATCCGGGCGGCGGCGCGCTCGGCCACCATCATCGCCCGCTCGACCTTCGCGTCCCGGAGGTAGGCCCACGAGAGAGTGGAGTCCAGGAGAGCCGACAGCGCCGGATCGCCCGCCTCCGCACTGAGGTGATGGGCGGAAGTGAGCGCGGCGAACGCGAGATCGCGCTGACCGAGCAGGATCGCGTTCGACGCGGCGGCCTGATAGGTGCTCGCGAGCAGGCGGCCGAGCTGTTCCCGCTCCCAGCCGGAGACCTGTACGTACCGGGCGCGTCCTTCTTTGAGGATCTTCGAGGTCAGATTGCTGAACTGCCCGTTCTCCCCCTGCCAGTACGCCTCGTAGGCCAGCCCGTGGGCGCGGGTCAGCTCATCCAGACTGCTCGGCTCCCCGATGCCCTGCCAGTCGCCGAGGGCACTCTCGTGCACGGCGTCCGCGAGCTGCCGCAGCGCCGCGCGGGCCTCCAGGCTCATGTCGTGGCGCGGTGCCTGCTGGCCGAGGATGACGGCGACGTCCGTACGCAGCCCCGCGGCGAGCTTGAGCAGGTAGCCAATGGACAGCTCACCCTTGTTCTGCTCGGCCTTCTGCACGGTGGCGACAGAGATGCCGGCCAAGTCGGCGAGCCGTGTCTGTGTAAGTTCCGCAGTACGGCGGAGGTACCTGATGCGCTCCCCCGTCGTGCGGCTGGCCCAGTCGCTCACGTTCACCCCAGCGGGTTCGGTCAGGCATGGTCGCGTATTCCGATGGTACGGCTCACGCCCAGCGGTGCGAGGGGCAAAGGGGACAGAAAGATCGAGCCCGACTCGGGCGGTTGACCCGACGGGCGACGACAGGTAGAGGACATGCACTCGGCTGTCGGCCCGGCGCTGGGTGCGCCGGGCCGATCGTGTCGCGGAGCCCCTCTCGCTCAGCGGCGATGCACGCGCGTCCGCTCAGCCGGGTCGCGAAGGTGGGGCGATGCCGAGCCCTGATTCAGTAGCTGTTGCCCTGACGGCACCTGCTGGACGCTACTGCGGGCTTGAGCCGCGAGGGCGCGAGCGCTGGGCGCCGGCCTTTCGGCGAGGCGGTGGACACGCCAGACCAGAACTTGGGCCGGGGAACGGGCGTCGTCGAGCGCACGCTCGTTGGCGGCTTGCTGGAGGATGCGCTCGGGGACGTGGCCGGAGTGCTCGGCATCTGTGAGGACGGTGGCGAGAGCGTCCCACGCAGGATCGCTGAGGACCTGCTCCGCGTGTGCGGGTACGACCTGGTGCAGCTGGTGGGCGAGCCGGTCGACCACCCGTTGGGGCGGTTTGCGTTGAGCGAGGGCGGCCAGGGGCGCTGCGGCGGCCTCTTCGTAGGCGGTGCGCAGGTGGAGCAGGGTCTGGTGGGCTGCGGCGACCTGCTGGTCGTGTTGGCGGAGCCGGTGCCATCGGACGGTGGCGGTGACGACCAGGAGGGCGACGTCGAGGAACATCGCGAGGCCGGACCCGTCTCCGGTGACGGGAGCGGTGCGCAGAGATCGGATAGCGCTGCGCAGGGCTCGGGCCTGGTCCTGATGGGCGCGGATGCGGGAGCGGGTTGCGCGTTCGAAGACGATCGCGGCTTGCTGGAGTTGGGGTCGGAGGTCCTTGGGAGCGAGGAGTGGCAGGGCGTCGAGGGCTTCGCCGAAGGCGGCGATGTTGGCCTGGGCGGTTGCGTCGTCGGATCGTGCGAGGCGGGTGGGGATGCGTTCGGCGGCTGCGGTGGCTTGGCGCCACGGGCTGGGACGATGGCGGTCTACCGGTGCCATCGTTGGGGTGTCGAGGTCGGTGAGGCGCTCGCGGATCTTGGGGAAGGACAGGTCGGGGGCGAGCTTGGAGCCGGAGTGCCAGATCGGGTCGCCTGCGGCGTTGGTGTCGCCTGCGAGGGCGACCTTGTAGCCGCGTATGTCGCCGGACGGGAAGTACTGGATGTCCACGTGCACGTTGTCGGTGCGGGCGAGGATGTCCAGGAATTCCTCGGGGCTGGTGGCGACGGAGACTGCGGTACGGACGGTGGAGCGCAGGCGCTCGCGGGCGGCCCGCGGGTGGCCGGTGCGGAGGGCCTTCTCCCGCTCGGCACGGGTGGGGCGTTTCGCCGCGGTGCGGTCGCCGCGTATGACCTGCTGGAGGCCGTAGTCCTTCTCGACGGCGGCCAGTTCTTTGTCGGCGGTGAGGTAGTCGTTCCAGTGGCGGGCGGTGCGCAGGTCGCCGCGGACCTTGGTGGCGGCGATGTGGATGTGGTCCTCCGCGTGGCGGACGGCCACCCAGCGACAGCCGTCCGGGTCGCCTTCGGGGGCGATTCCGGTGGCGGCCACGATGCGGCGGGCGATCGTCGCCCATTCGTCATCGCTGAGGAGCCGGTCCTCGGGGGAGGCGCGCAGGGAGCAGTGCCACACGTGCTGCTTCGGTGCTCGGCCGAGGCGCCCGGCCTGGTGGACGCGTAGGTCGAGGTCTTGGACGAGGAGTTTCCTGGTGGCGTTGAAGTCGTTGCTGCGGCCGGGGTCGGGGGCGAAGCCGTCCCAGGAGGCGACCAGGTGAGGGTCGGTGTGCTCGTTGGCTCGGCCGGGACCGTAGAGGTACCTGATCAGGCCGGCGGTGTCCTTGCCGCTGCTGATCTTCGCGATCATCCGACCGCTTTCGCGGAGACGGCGTGATTCATGACCGCCGCGATGTCCTGGATCGTCACGCGGACGGTGTCCAAGGTGCGCTCCGCCTGGGCCAGGACGTTGGTGTCCACAGGGTGTGAATCGCCTCCGGAGTTGAGGCGGAACGCGATCTGGTTGACGTTGTTGCCGATCGCGGCAACCTGCGCGCGCAGGTTGGCCAGCTCGTCGATCACGTCGTCGAACTGGGTGCGCTGGCCGGGGAGGCGGAGGTTGCCGTCGAGGTAGGCCATGACCAGGGCGCCGACGAGGTGGGCACTGGCGATCTCCATCTCCCGAGCCAGGGCGACGATCGCGCGCTTCTCGTCGACGCTGTAGCGGACATCGACACGCTCTTTGCGCTGGACGTCTTCGCGGGCGCGACGGCGGGCGACACGATGCACAGCGTCGTCGGCGCGGGCGACGGGCGCATGCTCGGGGGCGTCGGCGGGCTGTTCCTCCTCGGGCACCTCCTGGTGCCCGAGGTCCTCCGCCTCCCCCGGGGCGGAGGCATCCGCGTTGGACCGGCCCTTGGACGGTCCAACGCCATACCTTGCTGCGCTGGTTGCGGTGGTGGTCATCTCCTGCTGGCTGGTGGCGGGTTCGTGGTGCGGGTTGTGCATGGAGGCGTCTCCGTGGACGGGGTGGCGGGGGTTGATGTCGGGTGGACTCGTCACGGGCTGGATACCCGTCCCCGTGTTGACCTGCGCGGGGACGGGTGGGACGGGTCAGCGGCGTGCGGGACGAGTGCGGTCTTCGAGGTCAGTCGGCCTTGGCGCGGGCTGTGTCGAGTTCGCCTTGGAGGATGTGGGTGGCTTCGTCCAGGCGGGCTCGGCCGACGCTGTGTCCCTTGGCGCGGATCGCCGTTTCGACGGCGCGGCGTGAGATGCGGCCGTCGCGTCCCGGAGGAGCGGTGCGTCCGATGCCGACGAGTTCGTCGATGGTGGCGCTGGGCTGTCGGCCCTTGGGCTTGGCGAGCGGTTCCTCCGCCACGTCGTCGGCGTCTCCCGCCACATCCGTGGCGCTGGTCGCCAGCGCGGTCTCCAGGTGTTCCGGCTCGTCATCGGAGTGAGTGGGGTGTGGGCGTCCGGTGGGCTGGTGGTCGTGGCGGCTGGTGTCGATGTGGCGGTGCGTGGTGCTGTCCTCCTGGCGGTGCCGGGGGCTGGTGGTGTGGCGTTGGATGACGAGGTAGAGGTGGACGGCTCCGGCGAGGGCGAGTGGGGCGATGGCGGAGAGGGCGCCGACGGTGAGGTCGTCGAGGTGCAGCCCGGTGTGGCGGGTCTGCTGGTTGAGGCGGATGGCGTGCAGCGCGTTGGCCCAGATGCTGGTGGCGGTGGCCAGTCCCACGAGCGCCCATACGTACAGGCGGGAGCGCGAGGGGGCGGTGCGCAGGATGAGCAGGGCGCGGACACCGATGGCGATGAAGCCGTCGATCACGAGGGGAAACGCGTAGGTGAGCAGTCCGCGGATGTGGATGGCGACGGCCATCTGGCGAAGCGCATCGTAGGAGAGAGCGAAGCCGATCGCGCCGAGCAGGGCGATGCCGATGCGGATCGCACCGGTCCCGGACGTGGGAGCCGGGGCGGTGGTGGAGCTGAGGGAAGGCAAGCGGTGGCACTCCGGGAGGTGCGGTGACTCGTCCCACCCGTCGCATGCCTGGTCAGGGCAGGTACGGGTGGAACGGTGATGTCGGGTCGACCCGTTGCGGGCCCCACACCCGTCCCTACGCTGACCTGCGCGGGGACGGGTGGGACGAGTGGAGTCAGGTCAGGCGGCGGTGCCGTCGGAGGACCTGCTGGCCTCGGTGGGCCCGGGGGCTGGTGCGGGGCAGTAGCGGGCCCACGCGTCGAGGAACTGGGTGCGGGCGAAGCCCTTGGCCTGGGTGCCGCCGGGGAAGCGGTGGTTGGCCGAGCTGACGCCGTAGTCCTTCAGCAGCACCCGCAGGCTGCACGGGTTCAGCCCGTGTGGGCCGTATCCGGCCCAGGGGGCTTCGGTGTCCGCGTTGAGCTGCTCGATGAGGCGGCTCGTGCGCAGGATGGCGGGCTCGTCCTCGGCGGCGAAGACCCGGCGGATGTCGACCAGGATGCGGGTACGCAGTCCGGCGTTCTCGTCCTGCCCGGCCTCGTGGGCGGACATGGTCCGGCAGGCGGTGCGGGCGAGCGAAGGCCAGTCGCCTCCGGCGAGGTCGGCGACGATGACCAGGGGCTCCCAGGTGTCGGCCGCCCGGTCCTCGACGGGCATGTCCGGCTCCATGTCCATCGCCTTCGCGTGCAAGCGGCGGAGCCATGCGGTGAGGCGGTCGCGGATGGCGCGGAGGGCGGGCGTGTCACGGCCGGTGCGGAAGGCCGACACGCTTTCTCCGGCAGCTCGTCGGCGCATGCGAACGACCACCGACCGGTCCATGATCGTGTCGGGGAGGTCGCCGATACCGGCGAGCGCGGCCATCGCGAAGGTGGGGAAGGCCACGGGGGTGTGCTCGGGGCCGGTGACGCGCAGGGTAGGCCGGTTGCGCTGGTGTCCGGCGTTGAGCAGGCCGCGCAGATCCTCGTTGCGCTCGGCCGCCTTCTGGCTGCCGAACAGGGTGTCGGCCTCGTCCACCAGCAAGGTGGGCGGGTTCTTCTCGGTGATGGACCGGAAGATCGCCGCAGGGCTGGCGTTGACCGTGATCAACGGGGCGCGGACGGTCTCGGTCACCACGTCCAGCAGCCGCGACTTGCCGCACCGCTTGGCCGGACCGACCACGGCCAGGCGCGGGGCGTGCTGCCACGCAGTCTGCAGATGCGTGGCCGCCACCCACAAGGTCACTGCGGTGAGGGCTTCCTCGCTGGGCGGCACGACGAACCGCTTGATCTGCGCCCGCAGATCGCGCAGCACCTCCTCGCCCGCGGGCGGTGAGGTTGGAACGTCGGTGGGGTCGCCGGGCGGGGTGAGGGATGGCGTGTTCGGCTGGGCGTCGTCCATACTGGGCGTCGAGCTCCTCTGCTTGCGGGCCATATGGGACGGCAATCCCGGCCTCGCAGGTTGATCGCTAGGGATGGCGGTTGAGAGGTTTGCGCTTCAGCCCCCCGGCAGTCGCCGGGGGGCTTTGCGTTGTGGCGTGTGGGTCGGGTCGTGCTCCTGGTGTGTGGTGCGGGGGTACCACCAGCATGCCACATGAATTGCGATTCGCAGAAGTGTTCTGCATCTCGCAGAAGTCATGTTACTGTTGATGAGTCCTTGCGAATGGCAGGGGCTTGCTACGCATGGAAGGAGGTGGCTGTGGTTGACGACGACGCTCCGCAGGGGGTCCTGCTCAGCGGCGAGGAGAACGTGGCGGTACGGATCAAGCTGGAGCGCGAGGCGCGCGGCTGGAGTACCAACGCCCTGTCCGACCGCCTGAACGAGGCCGGCTTCGAGATGAACCCGTCCGGGGTCTGGCGCATCGAGAACCGCAAGCGCCGCATCAACCTCGACGAGGCCATCGGGTTCGCCGAGGTCTTCGGCCTCGACCTGCGCAACCTCGTCGGCCCCCCGAAGCTCGCGGCCAAGGCCCGCGCCATGGAACTCATCAACGCGGTCGTCGACACGTTCCGTGAGACGCAGCGCGCCAACGCCGACCACACCCGCGCCCGCGACGCCCTCGACGCCTACCTCACGGAACACCCTGAGATCCGCGAGGAGGCCGACGTGGCGGTCTCTCACGCCATCGCCGAGGCCAGCGCCACCCACTTGATGGAGACCTACGGACCTCCGCAGGGCGGCCCCCCGGACGCCGGAAGCGGATCCAGCGGCGAGGCATAGCCCGTCGCCCCCATCCCGCCCTGGGCTCGCAAACCCCCAGGACGGGAGTCACACCACATCCCTCACGATCGACCGGCAGGCCGGTGTTGCCGCACCTACGCCTGCCAGAAGCGGACTTCACCCTTTGCGCCCACCGGCGATACCCCATGCCTCCACGCGGATTCCGAGCGCCGCTAAGGAGGTGATCATGCATGGCTGAACGCCTCCTCACCGTGGAAGAGACCGCCGAGCGGCTCGGCACCGGCGTGCGCTTCGTGCGGCGGCTCATCGCCGAGCGACGTATCCGCTACGTCAAGATGGGCAAGCCCGTCCGCATCCCCGAGAGCGTTCTCGACGAGTACGTCCAGGCCCACACCGTCGCGTCCCGCCGCGATATGCGTTCGCGCTACAGGAGGGCGGCTTGATGGCGGGACGCAAGCCGCAGCGGCGGCGTGAGTTCGGCACGGTGCGTCAACTGCCCTCGGGCCGATGGCAGGCCCGGTACTGGGCGCCGGACGGGGCCCGGCGGAAGGCGCCGGAGACCTTCGACACCAAGACCGACGCGCAGACCTGGCTCACGCTGACCCAGGCCGACATCGAGCGCAATCACTGGGTCGATCCGGACGTCGGAGCCGTGAACTTCGAGGCGTACGCGCTGAAGTGGGTGGAGGAGCGCGGCCTCTCCGCGACCACGGATGAGCTGTACCGCAGGCTCCTGCGGCTGCACGTCCTGCCCGCCTTCGGCGACATGGATCTGGACGAGATCACGCCGCCTGGTGTCCGGAGCTGGCGAGCCGAGCGGCTCAAGGTGACGGGTGCGACGACGGTCGCCAAGTCCTACCGGTTGCTCAAGGCCATCCTGGAGACCGCGGCCGACGACGAGTTGATCCGGCGAAACCCCTGCCGGATCAAGGGCGCTGGCACCGAGAAGGCCAAGGAACGGCCGACCGCGACCGTCGAGCAGATCGACGTGCTGGCCGATGCCATGGGCCCGAGGTGGCGGCTGATGGTGTACTTCGGCGCCTACGGCCCCATGCGCCCGGAGGAGCAGGCGGCTCTCCGGCGCTCCGACGTCACGCTCGACCCCCTCGCGGTACGGGTGCGGGAAGCGGCTCCTGAGCTGACCACCGGCCGCCGGGTTGAGGGCGACACGAAGTCGGACGCCGGTGTGCGCACCATCTACCTCCCCGGCTTCCTCTACATCGAGGTGAAGCGGCACCTCGACTGGTTCGCCGAGAAGGAGCCCGACGGCCTGCTGTTCGTCGGCGAGAAGGGCGCCCCGTTCCGGCGCTCCTCCTTCGGCCGGAAGTGGCGAAGGGCCCGAGCCAAGGCTGGCCTGTCGGAGGACTTCCGCTTCTACGACGTCCGCCACACCGGCCACAGCCTGTCCACCCAGTCTGGGGCAACGCTCAAGGACACGATGGTGCGGGCCGGGCAGTCGTCGGAGAAGGCCGCGTTGATCTACCAGCACTCCGACGACGAGCGGCAGCAGGAGGTCGCGGAGGGCATCGATGCCATGGTTCGGCAGCGGCGTAGTCAAACCGTAGAGCGGGAGTCTGCGGCCGAAGCGTAAGCATGCAGCAGTGAGGTGGGCGCGCTTCTGTTGGCGCGCCCGCTCCTGCTTCTTTCAAACCGCCGGGAGGGAATGAGATCTTGCCTTGGCGGCTGCCCAGGAATCGCTGGCGCACCCGCTTCCGGTGACGGTTACCCGCCATATGCTGTGTAGATGGTGGGCCGAGATGAATCGGAGCAAGGGGCCAACCCGTACTCGACGGGTGGCGGCGGCACCGTACTGGAGCATCGCTTCGGCGCCGTCCTGCTGGCGCACCTTCTTCTATCTGATCCGGTGCCAGCACTGGGCGATGACGTAATGCCTGTGGCGGTGCGGTTTCAGGACAGCGCCTTCAGCCCTGTAGATGACCTCGTTGTGGTGGGCGGCACAGCGGATGGTGGGGAGCGGCGTCTGTCGATCGGTGTACGTCGCGCCCCGAAATTCACGACCAGCGACGACGCCACAGGGGACCTACTGGTGTCCTACATACGGGTCGTCACCGATCACTGGGACCAGGTACGGGCAGGCCGTTGGCGGCTCGCGCTGGCAGTTGCCAGCCCGAATCCGGCCGTGCAACAGGTGCGCGAGCTGGCTGCAATCGCCCAAGGGCAGCCCAGCGAGGCAGCGTTCCGTGCCGAATTGGAGCATGCGCGTCGCACGAACAGTGCAACTCGTACGCGGCTGACCCATCTGGATGCACTGATCGCTCAGGCAGCGAACAGCCAGAAGGTGAGCACGGAGGTGTCCGACTCCGAACTGACCTGGCGGGTTCTGCATGCGCTGTGGTTGTGGGAGCTCAGGTTGGAGGGCATCGACGTATCCGACCGAACAGGGATCGTGGGACGTTTGCGAAGCGTCGTCCCCGATTCATCGGTGACAGGTGCTGACGCACTCTTCGAAGAGCTTGAGAGGCTTTCCCGCAGATACGGCCCAGCAGCGGCCTCTGTCACCGAAAGCATGCTTCGCCAGCATCTTTCAGGGACAGCGATTAGCCGTTCCCCTTCCCATGCTCCTGCGTGGCGTGCTCTCGATGCCCTCTCGGAGACGGCCGAAAATCTCGTGCGGTTCTGTTTGACGGGCTCTGGTAACAATCTTGAGTTGGAGCGGGCGAGAGCTGGGGAGGCTTTGGCCGCCGAGATGAAGATCGCAGCATCCCATGCGACTGGCCTGGTGGTCACTGGCGAACCGGATGCTGGCAAGTCGGCACTCGTCTTGCGTACCGCACGGCGACTGCGACTCGACGGAGCAGCGATCACCCTTCTGAACTTGCGAGAAGTGCCTGCATCGCTGGTGGAAATCGAGGCGTTGCTCGGTGCTCGAATTGCGGCGGTGCTGGGTGCCTCTGCTGTAGGGACTGGTCGCCTCTTGGCTGTCGATGGTGCGGAGTCCGTCCTGGAAGGTCGTGCTCCCCTGCTGTCCGACCTCGCCCGAGCGGCCATGACTGTCGGACTAGGGGTGGTGGCGGTCACTCGCACCGATGGCTCTGGAGTAGTCCTTGACGTTCTTAATCAGGCTGCGCAGAACGTTGATCGTGCCAGCCCGGTCGGTGAGGACGTCGTCCGCGCGCATGAGGTGTCCCGACTGACCGCGGCGGAGATCGAGCAGTCAATCGAAGTCTTCCCACAGCTGAGGCGCTGGGCCAGCGACCAGCGGACCGCCTGGCTGCTCGGCAGACCCGGCCTGGTTGAGATGCTGCTCCGGGCTGGCCCCGAGGTGACAGCTCCCGAGAAAGCAGCCTCGGAGGCCGACCTGTTTGCCGCTGTCTGGCATCACCTAGTGCGCCGAGGTGGGGTGATGGCGCAGGGAGCGCCTCCTCCTGACACGCGTGACCAGGCTCTTCGGGCGCTGGCGCGGCGAGAACTGTTGCCGCGGGATCAATCTGTGCCCCCGGATGCGCTGGCGCTGCCATCGCTGCGTTCTGATGGGCTTCTGGCTCCGCTCAGTGCGACCAGTGCCTGGAATCCGTCCGACCGATTCGCCAGTGATCTCGTACGGGATATGGCAGTCGTGAGTTTGTTCATCACGGACGGTTTCGAACTTCTAGCTGCTGCTGAGGCACCGCGCTGGGCCTTGCGTGCCGCACGCGTCGCTTGTCAGGCCGACCTCCTCAACTCCGCCGATATGCGGCGATCATTGCAACGCCTCCGTGCCGTCTTCGACCAGATCGCAATCGACCACGGTGAGCGATGGTCGGATGTGCCGTGGGAGGCAGTGCTCACGCTGGGCACCGCCCGGGAAGCCCTCGGCAGGACATGGCCTGAGCTGCAGACCGACCGGCAGACCGGCCTACGTACAGCGTTTCGTCTAGCCATGCAGCGGTACGCGACCAATGAGGTCGGTGACCCGGTGGTACTCGGACCGTTGGTTGAAATGACCTTCTGTCGCGACCACAACGCCGATTCCGCTGCAACTTTCCCGACTAGCCATGACATAAATCGCTCGGTCCGTGACCTGGTGCTGGCCTGGTTGCGGGGGCTAGTGCTGGCCGACAGAAGAGAGGCAGTAGCGCTTCGACAGACCGTACGTGATCGCATTCTCAGCGCGGAACCAAAGCTTTGGGATGAGTTCGCGATGGAAGCTCTGTCGATGCTTGGGCCGGATTTCGATGAGCGGGTTGAACATTTCCTCAGGGACATCGCCAACAGGAAGGCTGCACACCTCAACGTTGTTGTGGAGCGCTTGTGGCCCGTGGTGATGATGGCTAGGCATCAACCGGACGTCCTCTTGACCTTGACAGAGTCGTACTACATCGAACGGCGCGACACTGAAGGGGACAACTGGCCTCGATCTTACTTGTTTGACGACGGCATCCGGAGTCATCGCGGCGGCGTTGGACCCCTTGGCCGGATGGCTGGCTGGCACTACGGCCCTTTCTGGCAGCTGCTGAATGTCCGGATGGTGCCGACGTTGGCGTTGATCAATCGGATGCTCGACCATGCCGCGTCCATACGTGTCGGGTATCGCCATGACCTGACCCAGGTACCCGAGGATGAGCTTCTCGGAGTGGATCTGGATCTACCGGGACTGGGCGTCCGGCACTGTACCGGGGACGGGAGCGTCTGGGCCTGGTATCGAGGTTCGTCGGTCGGTCCGTACCCGTGCATGAGCGCGCTACTGGCGGTGGAGCGCCTGGTTGAACAACTTGTCGCCATCGCCGGCCTTCCGCTGCATCAGGTTGTGCAGTTGCTGATGCGCGAGTGCAATAACCTGGCTATGCCTGGCCTGGTACTCGGATTCCTCGTGCGGCATCTGGAGCACGCAGGCCATCTGTTGGATCAGTGGATGCGCAACCCCGACGTGTGGCATCTGGAGTTCGCACGAGTCGCAGGTGAAGGAGCACTGCACGTTCAGGGTCCGGACGACACCGAACTCGTTGGCCGGTCACGCCGCCGGAGCAATCTGCGCGATGTCGCCGCCGCACTCACTATCCGGGCGGTCCTCGCTGCGGACCAGACCCGACTCGACGAACTTGCCGCCATTGGCGATGAACTGGTGCGTCGTGCTGAAGAACTCGTTGCTGGCTCGGCAGGAGGTGAGGAAGCAGATTGGTTTCTTACCTCGGTGCAGGGATGGGCGTCGACGTTCCTACCTGAGAACTATCACTCGGAATCTGACGAGTTGGGCAACTTGGCTGTGCAGTATGAGCATCCGGAGCCGCTGGCGACCCGCATGCGGCCCGAGGCCGAGAGGTTTGCCCGCAACAGCCAGGCATTGCGTTTGTTGAACACCTACGCGAAGACTGACGATCGCGTTGCATCGGTGGACACTCTGTTGGCCGACGTAGCCCTTGCCCGGTCGTTCGGAGCCGATGAGCCCGACGCCACCCTCAACCCGTTGGACCCGATTGCCGCGATCGCCGCGGCCGCCGCCGTCGCTCATTCCCACGGATACATCTACGTGCCTGTTGACGACTTGCGCTGGGCAGCGGAAGTTTTGATCAGGGCGATCAGCGAACCGAGCCGGGCCGAGTATGTCGCCTCCTCCTTCTACTCGATCGGCGCCGATCGTTCCGCAGCGGTCGGCTTGCCGGCCCTTTTGGCCATTGGGACAGACGTCCCCGAACTCGACCGATCGGCGATCATTGAGGTCCTGGAACGCTGTACAGCCAACCGCTTCTACGAGGTCCGAATCGCGTTCGCACTGGCGGTCGGCCGTACCTGGGCCGCGCCCTGCGACAGGACCCTCCAGACAGGCGAGTGCCACCACCAAGCGCTACTCAATGCTGTGCGAGCGGGGCTAAGGGACTGCTGCCTCGGTGACTGGGATCCTGTCACAGGGCGACGCGGCCGTCCCCGGCTCGATGGCCCCTACGAGCGGACGCTGCCCCAGGTGGAGACAGATCGGCTCTACCTCACTTCCCTCATTCCGCCACTGATCGCGGTCGCTTCTGCGTCTCGTAGTGAAGCCTGTGTGGCAGGCCAGGCCAGTGGACTTGTCGACGTCCTTCTCGACGCCCACGCCCGCGCTACCGACCACTGGGCGAGGGAGGGGTACGAGAACCGACATAGCGAGCCGGGTGCGCGCGTGATCGTCGACCTCGCCGTCAGAGGCAACGCTGAGCCGCTGAAGGCGTACGTGCAACGGTTCGCATCCAACGGCCGCGCCTTGCACGACCTCCTGCAAGATTTTGCCGTGCTCTTCACCTATGACGATGACCTCCGACCGTCCCTGCCAAGTATTTGGGCAGTCGCGATGGAGTGCGCCTTGGACGCCATAGATGATGGGGCGGAACTGCGCACCGATCACCACTGGGGCGACTACGCCTTGGGGGCGCTGCTGCCCGCCCCCTCGATCCGCGTCAGCGACACCGACATCGACGCGACCCTGGCCCGTGCTAGAGCAGGCTGGCTACATCCCGGCTCCATCGCGCATCTCGTAGACCGCTGGATACCGATTGCCTGCCAGGAACCGAAGGCTGTCGACGCGCTCGCGCAACTCGGGAAGTGCGCTTCACTTGAGTGGCAGCGCGACACAGGGTTGACCTGGGCCGAACGATTGGTCGCTGGCGCCTACAGCGCCATTGCCAACCACTGCTTCTACTTCGTCGACTGGCTTGAGGAAGTCCACACTCACGATGGCATGTTGCCGGATCACATCATGCGATGGCGACGCATCGTCGACGGACTGGCAGCCGCAGGGGACCACCGGGCAGCCAGACTGCAACGTATCGAGGAATGATCTTCGTCGTTGACCGCCTCGTGGATCTACCACCACTCTGACGCCGAGGCGCAACGCCAGGTCGCGGAGAACATCGGCGCGAGGGGTGCGTCAGCAGCGCAGTTGGCCTGTGGCAACAGGAAGACACCCACAGCTTGCGGTGGTGCGGTGAGACGTCCCGGTGCTTGCCGTTTCGCGATCGCGATGAAGTGCGGAAAGTCATCTCAGCGGCGCAGGTCACTAAAAGTGCGTCTCTGAATGTGAGACGAACCGTCGCCGCGCCACCCAGGAGTGGCGCGGCGGCCTCATTTGGGTGGCTGTTCTTGTCGAGTTAGGGCACGTGGAGGGCACGGCGACCTCTGAGAGGTCTAGACAACAAAGAAGCCCCGGGCCGCTGGCCTGGGGCTTTGCTATGGAGCGGGTGACGAGAATCGAACTCGCGCTCTGAGCTTGGGAAGCTCATGTTCTACCATTAAACTACACCCGCGAGGAGGCGACGATACTCTCGGTGCCGCATCGTCGCTCACTTTACCCCATGGCTGACCCCCAGTGCATTCGCTGTGGGGTTTTCGCGCTTTTCGGGGGGAGTTCGGGGTGCGGTGGCAGGGGGTGGAGTGGGGGAAGGCGCTGTGGGGGTGCGGGAGTTGGGGCGTACCGTGGGGGTGCGGAGTGCCGCTTGGAGCGGTGTGCGGTTGATCCCCTAATGTGGCTTTTGTCGCCAGGGAAGCCACTCGTTCACGTTATGGGGAAGGGACTCAATGGAGCGCACCGTCGTCCGTTGTGCCGAAGGGCATGTGTTCAGCACCGCTTCGTTCCCGATGCGGCACCTTACGGTCGACCGCATCGGTCCCGGGCGGCTGCTGCGGTGTCCGCGTTGCGCCAGGCTCCGGCATGCGGTGCCGGTGGCGCGCGAGGAGCTGTAGCGGCGGGTAGTCGCGGGTAGTTGCGGTAGTCGAACGAAGATCGTGGGCGCGGCCCGGTCCCCTGGGGCCGGGCCCGCGCCATGAGGTGGGGGTGGTTTGCGTATCCTCGTTCCGTGCTTCTCTCAGACAAGGACATCCGGACGGAGATCGACGCCGGACGGGTGCGAATCGATCCGTATGACCCGGCGATGGTGCAGCCGTCGAGCATCGACGTCAGGTTGGACCGGTTCTTCCGGGTCTTCGAGAACCATCGCTATCCACATATCGATCCGGCGGTGGAGCAGCCGGATCTGACGCGGCTGGTGGAGCCGGAGGGGGATGAGGCGTTCATCCTGCACCCGGGGGAGTTCGTGCTCGCCTCCACGTACGAGGTGGTCACGCTGCCGGTGGACCTTGCCTCGCGGCTGGAGGGGAAGTCGAGCCTGGGGCGGCTGGGGCTGCTGACGCATTCGACGGCCGGTTTCATCGACCCGGGGTTCTCGGGGCATGTGACGCTGGAGCTCTCGAACGTGGCGACGCTGCCGATAAAGCTGTGGCCGGGGATGAAGATCGGGCAGCTGTGCCTGTTCCGGCTGACCTCGCCCGCGGAGCATCCGTACGGCTCGGCGCGGTACGGGTCGCGCTACCAGGGGCAGCGTGGACCGACGCCGTCGCGTTCGTTCCAGAACTTCCACCGGACGAAGGGTGTGAGCACCGGTGGCGAGTGAGGAGCGGGAGAACCTTTCGTACGAGCTGTTCGGCGCGGCCGTCCGCGAGCTGGCGCAGACCATCGCGGACGACGGGTACGAGCCGGACATCGTGCTGTCCATAGCCCGCGGCGGGGTCTTCGTCGCGGGCGGGCTGGCGTACGCGCTGGACTGCAAGAACATCCACCTGGTGAATGTGGAGTTCTACACGGGCGTGGGGACCACCCTCGACATGCCGGTGATGCTCGCGCCCATGCCCAACGTGATCGACTTCTCCGACAAGAAGGTGCTGATCGCGGACGACGTCGCGGACACCGGCAAGACGCTGAAGCTGGTCCGCGATTTCTGCCTCGGGACCGTCGCCGAGGTGCGCAGCGCCGTGATCTACGAGAAGTCGCAGTCGCTCGTGAAATGCGAGTACGTGTGGAAGCGCACCGAGCAGTGGATCAACTTCCCCTGGAGCGTCCTGCCCGTGGTGCGGAAGTCCGGTGAACCGGTCACTCCGTCCAGGGAAGCTCTCTGACCTGTCGCTTCACGGCGTGGGGCTTCAAAACGGCTGATCAGCCGTGCTCGTGGTGACCGCCCATGATCAGCGGTTCAAGCCTCGATACCCCAAGCCGCCGAGCCGCTTTCCTTGGCGTCCGTGTTTTGGCCAAACGGCGCTTTGTTGACTGAAAAGCACTTCTTGACATGGACGCAACGCCGGGATTAGATCATGTCTCTTCCGGGTCATTGGATCTATTGTCTGGTATTTCCAGAAATACCCCCATGGGCCGGTTTGCTGTCCATGAAGGGGAGACACGTGTTGCGAACGAAGACACTTCCGGTAATGACGGCGATCGCTGCTGCCGCCCTCGTGGGAATCGCCGCGAGCCCCGCCAGTGCCGGCACTGGCCAGCTCTTCGCGGTTCAGATAAACAACTTCCAGGACTGGGGCAACTTCGAGCAGGACCCCTACCAGGACATACCCGGTGACTCCATCAGAGCCTGCGACTTCACAGCCGACGGCTGGGGAGTGACGGCGTACCTCGATTCCAACCACAACGGTGTATTCGACCGTACCGCCACGACGAGCGGGCATGCCTCGGATTACTGCAGCGGATGGGCGTCGGGCAATATCGCCGAAGGCGCCACGGTGACCCTGAAGGTATGTAACACAAAATCTGGCTATGCCCCGAAGAACTGCAAGCAAGAGGACTTCACCGCCTAGTCACACGGATTGCGATCCGCGCGGCTGACCGTGTTCCGTCCTTGCCGGGTTCTTTCGCCCTTTGTGGTGCATCGGCGCCCGTCGGAGCACCACGCTGTGCGCGGCACCCTGATCCCTGGGTCAGGGTGCCTGCACTCAGGCAGGTTCTCGACGCGTAAGACCCGTAGGGCGCGTACGTAGGACGCGTAAGACGTGAACGAGACGAGGGGCCCGGGTGGGCCCCTCGACTACAGGGTTCCCAGCTTCAGCAGCGACAGCAGCGCGATCAGCTGGATCGCCGACGCGCCCAGCGCCTTCTGCCACGGCAGGTCGTGCGACTTGCTCACCATGGACGTGAACAGCGCGCCCGCCGCCAGCCAGGTCGCCCAGCCCAGCACCTGCACCAGGGAGCTGTCGCCGCCCAGGAAGAGCGCGAACAGCAGCCGGGGCGCGTCCGTGATCGACATGATCAGCATCGAGAGGCCGATGGTCGGTCCCCAGGTGCCGTCGCCGCCGAGCTGACGGGCGAGGGTGTGGGTGACCGCACCGAGCACCAGGGCGCTGATCACGACGGCGACGCCCGCGCTGAGAATCCACGGGATGCTGTTGGCCATCGGGGCCTTGAGGACGTCCGCACGGGCGTCGTCGAAGCCGAAGACCGCCAGCAGGCCGTAGACGAATGTCACGATGAGGGCCGGGACCCACACCGTGTAGTCGCGCATCTGCCAGAAGGTGGCCGCCGGGCGCAGCACGATGCCGCTGAGCAGCTGCTTCCAGTGCAGCCGGGGGCCGGCGGGCGGGACGGTGGAGGAGCCGGCGCGGTAGGTGCTGCCGTCGTCGTACGAACCGGGGCCCTGGCCGTACGGGTCGTACGCGTCGGGCGCCTCGCCCACGCTGAACGACTGCGTATGGCCCGCGTTGTTGTCGGCGAACGAACCGGGGCCGCCGCCGGAACCCGGTCCGCCCGGACCGGGGCCGCCCGGGCCCGGTCTGTACCCGCCTCCCTGGCCGCCCTGCCCATAGCCCTGGCCCGGTCCGCCGCCGGGGCCGCCTCCCGGCCCGTAGCGCGGGTCCTGGCCGCCGAAGTACTCCGGCTCTCCCTGTGAAGCGGGCTGCTGCCACTGCGGCTGCGTCCGGCCGTACGGGTCCTGCGATCCGTGCGCCGGCTGCTGCGGTCGCTGCTGCTGCTGCCCTTGTTGCGCGGAGTGGGAGTCCCGTCCGCGTCCGATCCTGAATCCAGCCACCATTCGAACGTACCCGGTCGCGAGGGGCGGGGTGCCGGAGCGGCGGGACAGGCCCGGCTTTGCTGCCGAGCTGTGACATCCCTTAGGGGGACCCTGGGGGGTTTACCCCCCGCCGGGACTGCGGCTGGTGGTAGGGAACCGCTAACGCGCCGCCGCGAAGGGCCTGCTGGAGAAGGTGATCTTGTCTGAGACGCCGTTCGTGATCCACCAGCGCTCGGGCCCTTCGCCGTACAGGGAGAAGGCGATGCCGGGGCCCCAGGCGAGCACGATCTCGTCCTTGCCGTCGTGATCGTAGTCCGCTGCGCCGTAGAGCCGGGCGGCGCGCTCGTCGGGGCGTACGGCCTCGCCGTCCACCCGGGCCGGGACGGTGCGGGTGAGGGTGCGGCGGGTGACGGCGGTACGCCCGGGGCGCGGGGCCAGCAGCCGGGCGCCGCCGGAGCCGAGCGGGACGGCCAGTTCGTCGGCGCCGTCGCCGTCGGTGTCGGCGGCCATCATCGTGCCCGACATGCCCGGCACCGGGAGGGAGGGCGAGGAGCGCGCGTAGCGGCCGGTGGCGGTTCCGTAGTAGACGCTCACCGTGCGGCCGATGTCGGGCTTCTCCGTCGCGTCGCCGCCCTCGTCGGCGCGGGTGCCGCTGGCGCCGACCGCGACGTCCCGGCGGCCGTCCCCGTCGAAGTCGCCGAAGGTGATCGAGTTGCCCTCGCGGAGGGTGCGTCCGGTGTGACGCAGCCCCCGCGGGCCCGCGGTCAGCAGGGTGGAGCCGGACTGGGTGGCGGCGCTGATCCCGTGCACGACCAGGTCGGTGGGGCGGTCGCCGCTGATGCGGTCGGCGACGAGGTCGCCGATCTCGGCGTGCCCGCCGTGGAACGGGTTGCGGTACGGCACGGTCCTGGCGGCCCGGCCGGCGCGGCTGAACGGCCCGTAGAGGACGAGGAACGAGCGGCGGTCCGCGCGGACCACGGCCAGGTCGTGGTGGCCGTCGCCGTTGAAGTCGCCGACGGCCGGGCGCTGCGGATCGACGGAGTCGGTGGGGCCGGTCAGCTGGACGCGGGCGGCGGAGCGGGCGTGCGGCGGGCCGCCCGCGCTGCCCCAGGCGATGTACGGGGCGGTCCGGACCGTGGCGCGGGTGCGCTTGGCCTCGGCGGCGCTCAGCCGCTCGCCGCCGGTGGTGGTCACGTCGGCGTAGCCGTCGCCGTCGAGATCGGCGGTGGCCACCTCGGTCGCGCCCGCGACGGCGACGTCGTCGGCGGGCAGACCCAGGTCGGCCCGCCGGAGGACGGTGCGGGTGGTGGGGTGGAGGCCGTCGTCCGAGCCGTGGACGAACGCGATCCGGCTGGGCAGGCCCCGCTTGCGGGGCGGGACCGGAAGCTGGAGGTCCGGGTAGCCGTCGCCGTTGACGTCGTCGGGCAGCCTGCTGCCCTTGCCGCGCGGGACGGGGGCGGTCGCGGCCCCGGACGCGGACGCCCCGGAGGCGGCCTTGCCGGACGCCGCGCCCCGGTCCCGTGGCCCGTCGGCGGAGGCACCCGCCTCGCATCCGGTCAGCAGCGCGAGCACACCGGCCCAGACCGCGCAGGTGGCGAGGGCGCCGCGGCCGGTGCGGGCGGCGCGGCCGGAGGGTGGCGTGGGGGGAGGCGCGGGCGTCATCGGTCACCCCTAACCCATGCGGCACGGTCGCGGCAAGCCGGACGGCGAAACCGGAGGGCGACTCGGACGCGAATCAGGGCGGTGAATCCGGACGGCGACTCGGGCGGCGACGCGGGCGGCGAATCCGGGCGGCGACTCGGAGGGCACCCCGGGCGGCGACTCGAACGGCGCTCGCGGCGCGGTCGAGGGGCGCGGCGGAGCGGGACCTTGCGGAGGTTCCGGGAGTGATCAGTCCGCTTGACTGTAAAGATGACCTTTGGAGCACAAGGGCCGTCCAGGACATTTACCTACCCCTGGGTGGGGCATGATCCTGTAGGAATCCACAACCTTGTTGTGAGAAGGGATACTTCACGGCCAGGATCAGTACATGTTCGAAGCGGGCGAGCGGGGGCAGCCATGTGCGTATCGCACGATGCGTCAGTGACGGGTGAGGCACCGAGACCCACGGAGGGTGCGAGCGGGGTGTAGTCGCGATGTCGGACGGGAGTGGCCGGCCGGCAGCGGCGGATGCCGCTCGCCCGCCACAGCACGAGGGTGCTAGAAATAACGACATGGCCGGACTTTTCGGTCGATCACGGGTTCCCTTGGCCCGGACCGTGACCGAGTGGCGGAATCAGCGCGGCCATCAGGGCCCCCGCCGCCGGAATGCCCGCGAGCCGAACGGGCACGACCCCACCGTGCACGACACCGAGGGGCACCAGACGTACCAGGCACACCAGGCGCGGCAGACGCACCAGGCACACCCGACCCGGCGGGCGCGCGAGCGGTACGAGGGGCGCGGCCTCCTGGGGCGCGGGCGGCCGCGCCGCCGCACGGCGCGTGGTGTGCGTACGGTCGCGGGCCAGGTGTTCGTCCTCCAAGTGGGCGTCGTGCTGCTGCTCGTCGTCGCCGCCGTGGTGGCGCTCGTCCTGCAGTCCCGGTACGACAGCGAGCGCGAGGCCCGCAACCGCTCGGCGGCCGTCGCCGAGAGCTTCGCGAACGCCCCGGGCCTGGCCGCCGCGCTGCGCGGCCCCGACCCGACCGCCGCGCTGCAGCCGCTCGCCGAGCGGGCCCGCAAGGGTTCGGGCGTCGACTTCGTCGTGGTCATGTCGCCGCACGGAATCCGCTACACCCACCCCAATCCGAACCGGATCGGGAAGCACTTCATGGGCAGCATCGAGGGCGCGGTGAAGGGCCGGACCGTCACGGAGACCTTCACCGGCACGCTCGGCCTCTCCGTGCGCTCCGTGGTGCCCGTCTTCGACCACCGCGGGAAGGTCGTGGGCCTGGTCTCGGCCGGGATCACGATCAAGAAGGTGAGCGGCGCGGCCAACCACCAGCTGCCGCTGCTCTTCGGCGCCGCCGCGGCCGCGCTCGTCCTGGCCACGGTGGGAACGGCGCTGGTCACCGGGCGGCTGCGGCGTCAGACCCACGGTCTGGACCCGGCCGAGATGACGCGGATGTACGAGCACCACGACGCGGTGCTGCACGCCGTGCGGGAGGGCGTGCTGATCGTCAGTGGTGACGGACGGCTGGTGCTGGCCAACGACGAGGCGCGCCGCCTCTTCGCCCTGCCAGCGGACGCGGAGGGCCGTCTCGTCGCCGAGCTGGGCTTCGATCCGTACACGGCCGAGCTGCTGGTGTCCGGGCGCCCGGCCACCGACGAGGTGCATACGGCCGGGGAGCGGCTGCTGTCGGTCAGCCACCGCCCCACCGACCGGAACGGCGGCCCGCCCGGCAGCGTCGCCACCCTGCGCGACACCACCGAGCTGCGCGCGCTGTCCGGCAAGGTCGATCTGGCGCGCAACCGCCTGAAGCTGCTCTACGACGCGGGCGTGTCCATCGGCACCACGCTGGACGTGGTGCGCACCGCGCAGGAGCTGGCGGAGTACGCGGTGGCCCGGTTCGCCGACTACGTCTCCGTCGACCTCGCGGACTCCGTCCTGCGCGGCGAGGAGCCGCAGGAGGGCGCCGCCGGTACGACGGGGGGCGGGGGGAGCGCGGACGGCCGCCCCACGCCCCTGCGGCGTACGGCGCTCAGCGGCATCCGGGACGACGTGCCGCTCTACCCGCTCGGCAAGCTGATCCGGTTCACCCCGAACGCGCCCCAGGCCCGGGGCTTCCGCACCGGCGCCGTCACGGTCGTCCCGGTGCTGAGCGACCACGGGGGCTGGCAGGAGCAGGACCCCGACCAGGCCCGGAAGATCGTCGACTGTGGCATCCACTCGATGATCACGGTCCCGCTGCGGGCCCGGGGCGTGGTGCTGGGCGTGGCCAGTTTTATGCGCGCGGAGAAGCCCGAGCCGTTCGAAGAGGACGACATCTCGCTCGCCGAGGAGCTGGTCACCCGGGCCGCCGTCAGCATCGACAACGCCCGGCGCTACACCCGCGAGCACACCATGGCCGTCACCCTGCAGCGCAGTCTGCTGCCGCGGGTGCTGCCCGAGCAGAACGCGCTCGACGTGGCGTACCGCTATCTGCCCGCCGAATCCGGCGTCGGCGGTGACTGGTTCGACGTGATCCCGCTGCCGGGTGCGCGGGTGGCGCTGGTGGTGGGTGACGTCGTGGGGCATGGGCTGCACGCGGCGGCGACGATGGGGCGGCTGCGGACGGCGGTGCACAACTTCTCCACCCTCGACCTGCCGCCGGACGAGATCCTGTCCCATCTGGACGACCTGATCGCCCGCATCGACCAGGACGAGGTCCACAGCGCCCTCGCGGACGGCGACGGCGGCGGTGAGGTGATCATCGGGGCCACCTGTCTGTACGCGATCTACGACCCGGTGACGCGGCGCTGCACCATGGCGCGGGCCGGTCATCCGCCGCCCGCGGTGGTGAGCCCGGACGGCTCGGTGGAGCTGCTCCAGGATCTGCCCGTGGGCCCGCCGCTGGGCCTGGGCGGGCTGCCGTTCGAGACGGCCGAGCTGGTGCTGCCCGAGGGCAGCCAGCTGGTGCTGTACACGGACGGGCTGATCGAGAAGCGCGACCGGGACATCGAGACGGGTCTGGAGATGCTGGGCGACGCCCTGGCCCACCCCGGGCGCACCCCCGAGCAGGCTTGTACGGCGGTGCTGGACGCGCTGCTGCCCGAGCGCCCCAGCGATGACGTGGCGCTGATCGTCGCCCGTACGAGGGTCCTGGAGCCGGACCGGATCGCCGACTGGGAGGTGGCGTCCGACCCGGCCCAGGTCGCCGAGACACGGGCGGCGGTGGCTCGGCAGCTCGCGGAGTGGGAGCTGGGGGACGTGGCGTTCACGACCGAGCTGATCCTCAGCGAGCTGATCACCAACGCGATCCGCTACGCCACCGGCCCGATCCGGGTGCGGCTGCTGTGCGACCGCAGCCTGATCTGCGAGGTGTCCGACACCAGCAGCACCTCGCCGCATCTGCGGTACGCGGCGACGACGGACGAGGGCGGCCGCGGGCTGTTCCTGGTCTCGCAGTTCGCCGACCGGTGGGGGACGCGGTACACGGCGGAGGGCAAGGTCATCTGGACGGAGCAGACGCTGCCCAAGAACGGTAAGCCGAAGGCGTAAGCGGTACGAAGCGAGGCCCGCCCGCGCGGAAGGTGCGCGGGCGGGCCTCGTCATGTCGGTGCGGCGGGTTACTTCACCGGCGCGGGCTCCGGGGCCTCGGCCGACTCGCCGTCACCTTCCGGCTCGGCGGGGGTCCTCACCGAGTCGAGCAGCAGCTGCGCCACGTCCACGACCTGGAGCGCCTCGCTCACCTTGCCGTCGTTCTTTTTGCCGTTGATCGAGTCCGTCAGCATGACCAGGCAGAACGGGCAGGCGGTGGAGACGATGTCCGGGTTGAGCGAGAGGGCCTCGTCGACGCGCTCGTTGTTGATGCGCTTGCCGATCCGCTCCTCCATCCACATCCGGGCGCCGCCCGCACCGCAGCAGAAGCCGCGCTCCTTGTGGCGGTGCATCTCCTCGTTCCGCAGGCCCGGCACCTTGGCGATGATCTCGCGCGGCGGGGTGTAGACCTTGTTGTGGCGGCCCAGGTAGCAGGGGTCGTGGTAGGTGATCAGACCCTCGACCGGGGTGACGGGGATCAGCTTGCCCTCGTCGATGAGGTGCTGGAGCAGCTGGGTGTGGTGGATGACCTCGAAGTGGCCGCCCAGCTGCGGGTATTCGTTCGCGATGGTGTTGAAGCAGTGCGGGCAGGTCGCGACGATCTTCTTCTTCGCCTTCTCGACCACGACGCCCTCGTCAGCATCCTCACCGAAGGCCATATTGAGCATCTCGACGTTCTGCTGACCGAGCTGCTGGAAGAGGAATTCGTTGCCCAGGCGGCGGGCCGAGTCACCGGTGCACGCCTCGTCGCCGCCCATGATCGCGAACTTGACGCCCGCGATGTGCAGCAGCTCCGCGAAGGCCTTGGTGGTCTTCTTGGCGCGGTCCTCCAGGGCACCGGCGCAGCCGACCCAGTACAGGTACTCGACCTCGGTCAGGTCCTCGATGTCCTTGCCGACGACCGGAACCTCGAACTCGACTTCCTTGGTCCACGCCAGGCGCTGCTTCTTGGCCAGCCCCCAGGGGTTGCCCTTCTTCTCCAGGTTCTTGAGCATCGTCCCGGCCTCGCTGGGGAAGGACGACTCGATCATGACCTGGTAGCGGCGCATGTCGACGATGTGGTCGATGTGCTCGATGTCGACCGGGCACTGCTCGACGCAGGCGCCGCAGGTGGTGCAGGACCACAGGACGTCCGGGTCGATGACGCCATTCTCCTCAAGGGTGCCGATCAGCGGGCGCTCGGCTTCGGCGAGCGCGCTCGCGGGTACGTCCTTGAGCTGCTCCTCGGTGGCCTTCTCCTCGCCTTCGGCGTCCTTGCCGCCGCCCGCGAGCAAGTACGGGGCCTTGGCGTGCGCGTGGTCGCGCAGGGACATGATCAGCAGCTTGGGGGAGAGCGGCTTGCCGGTGTTCCAGGCGGGGCACTGCGACTGGCAGCGGCCGCATTCGGTGCAGGTGGAGAAGTCGAGGATGCCCTTCCAGGAGAAGTGCTCGATCTGCGAGACGCCGAACTGGGCGTCCTCGTCCGGGTCCTCGAAGTCGATCGGCACGCCCTCGCTGACCATCGGCTGGAGTGCGCCGAGGGCGACATCACCGTCGGCCTCACGCTTGAACCAGATGTTCGGGAAGGCCAGGAAGCGGTGCCAGGCCACGCCCATGTCGGTCTTGAGGGAGACCACGATCATCCAGATGAACGACGTCGCGATCTTGATCATGGCGACAAGGTAGGTGAGGTTCTGGATGGTGCCGAGGCTCAGCCCCTTGAGGGCGGCGATCAGCGGGTACGAGGCGAAGAAGCCGATCTCGTAGTGGTCCACGCCGTGCTGGACGCCCTCCAGGGCGCGCAGCGTCATGATCGACATGCCGACGATGAGGATGACGGCCTCGACGAAGTAGGCCTGGCCGATGTTGGAACCGGCGAAGCGGGACTTGCGGCCCGCGCCGTCGGGCCGGTTCAGCTGCCGGATGACGATCAGGGTGAGGATGCCGAGCGTCGTCAGCAGGCCGATGGCCTCGGTGAAGATCTCCCACGGCAGCCAGTCGCCGATCACCGGCAGCAGCCAGTCGGCCTGGAAGAGCTGGCCGATGGCGTTGACGATCGTCAGCAGCAGGGAGAAGAAGCCCACGGCGACGAACCAGTGCGCCACACCGACGATGCCCCAGCGGTTCATCCGGGTGTGCCCGAGGAACTCCTTGACCACCGTGACCGTGCGCCCGGCCGGGTCATCCGTCCGGGTGCCTGCCGGGACGGGCGAACCGAGCCGTACGAAGCGGTAGATCTGCAGGATGGCACGGCCGAACAGGGCGACGCCGACCGCGATGAGGACCAGCGACACGATGATCGCGGCGAGTTGCATAAGGGCTCCTCGAACCTGCGAGAGCGGGAATTACTAAGCGGTAACTTATTGTGTTCTACCGAGATTACCCGGCCGGGCGTACGCCCATGTAGCCGACCGGCCGGTGATCTGCGTCGCTCGCCCGGCCCCGCCGCTGACCTCCTCGGATGCTCTCTTGATCATAAGACTCATATAAAAGTTGAGCGGCGACGACTCATGTCTGTTGACAGCGAAAAGCGGATCATGCACGCTTGAGCCTGTTCCACTCAATGCTGTAGCTGGAGGATTGCGAAATGGCACGTGCGGTCGGCATCGACCTGGGTACGACGAACTCCGTCGTCAGTGTTCTCGAAGGCGGTGAGCCCACCGTCATCACCAACGCCGAGGGCGCCAGGACCACGCCTTCCGTCGTCGCCTTCGCGAAGAACGGCGAGGTACTGGTCGGCGAGGTGGCCAAGCGCCAGGCGGTGACCAACGTCGACAGGACCATCCGGTCGGTCAAGCGCCACATGGGCACCGACTGGAAGGTCAACCTCGACAACAAGGACTTCAACCCGCAGCAGATGAGCGCCTTCATCCTGCAGAAGCTGAAGCGGGATGCGGAGGCGTACCTGGGCGAGAAGGTCGCGGACGCGGTCATCACCGTCCCGGCGTACTTCAACGACGCCGAGCGCCAGGCGACCAAGGAAGCCGGTGAGATCGCGGGCCTCAACGTCCTGCGTATCGTCAACGAGCCTACCGCCGCCGCGCTCGCCTACGGGCTGGAGAAGGACGACCAGACCATCCTGGTCTTCGACCTCGGCGGTGGCACCTTCGACGTCTCGCTGCTGGAGATCGGCGACGGCGTGGTGGAGGTCAAGGCCACCAACGGTGACAACCACCTCGGTGGTGACGACTGGGACCAGCGCGTCGTCGACCACCTGGTCAAGCAGTTCAACAACGCCAACGGCGTGGACCTGTCCAAGGACAAGATGGCCCTGCAGCGCCTCCGTGAGGCCGCTGAGAAGGCGAAGATCGAGCTGTCCAGCTCGACCGAGACCACCATCAACCTGCCCTACATCACGGCCTCCGCCGAGGGCCCGCTGCACCTGGACGAGAAGCTCAGCCGCTCGCAGTTCCAGCAGCTGACCTCGGACCTGCTGGAGCGCTGCAAGACCCCGTTCCAGAACGTCATCAAGGACGCGGGCATCTCGCTGTCCGAGATCGACCACGTGGTCCTGGTCGGCGGCTCGACCCGGATGCCCGCCGTCGCCGAGCTCGTCAAGGAGCTGACCGGCGGCAAGGACGCCAACAAGGGCGTCAACCCGGACGAGGTCGTCGCCATCGGCGCGTCCCTCCAGGCCGGTGTCCTCAAGGGTGAGGTCAAGGACGTCCTCCTGCTGGACGTCACCCCGCTGTCCCTCGGTATCGAGACCAAGGGCGGCATCATGACCAAGCTGATCGAGCGCAACACGACCATTCCGACCAAGCGCTCGGAGATCTTCACGACGGCCGAGGACAACCAGCCGTCCGTGCAGATCCAGGTCTACCAGGGCGAGCGCGAGATCGCCGCGTACAACAAGAAGCTCGGGATGTTCGAGCTGACCGGCCTGCCGCCGGCCCCGCGCGGGGTGCCGCAGATCGAGGTCACCTTCGACATCGACGCGAACGGCATCATGCACGTCGCGGCGAAGGACCTGGGCACCGGCAAGGAGCAGAAGATGACCGTCACCGGCGGCTCCGCGCTGCCGAAGGACGACATCGACCGCATGATGCGCGAGGCCGACCAGTACGCGGAGGAGGACCACAAGCGCCGCGAGGCCGCCGAGACCCGCAACCAGGCCGAGCAGCTGGTCTACCAGACCGAGAAGTTCCTCAAGGACAACGAGGACAAGGTCCCGGGCGAGGTCAAGACCGAGGTCGAGGAATCGCTCACCGACCTCAAGGAGAAGCTCAAGGGCGAGGACACCGCCGAGATCCGCACCGCGACCGAGAAGGTCGCCGCGGTCAGCCAGAAGCTGGGCCAGGCGATGTACGCCAACACCGACGCCGCCGGTGCGGGCGAGGCCGGTGCCGCCGGTGCGGACGGTGCCGAGGGCGCCCAGGCCAAGGCCGACGACGACGTGGTCGACGCCGAGATCGTCGACGACGAGAAGGCCGACAAGGGCAAGGGTGGTGCCGCGTGACGGAGGAGACCCCGGGCTTCGAGGAGCAGCCCGAAGTCCCCTCCGAAGCCGCGCAAGCCCCTGACGACGCGGCGAAGGGCGCCGGGTCCGCCGACAAGGCGGGTCCGGGCGCCCCGGCCGGGGACATGGAACAGGTAGCCATTCAGGCGCAGCTGGACCAGGTGCGTACCGCCCTCAACGAGCGGACGGCCGACCTCCAGCGAATCCAGGCCGAGTACCAGAACTACCGGCGCCGGGTCGAGCGGGACCGGGTGCAGGTCAAGGAGGTCGCGGTCGCGAACCTCCTGACCGAGCTGCTTCCGGTGCTCGACGACATCGGCCGGGCGCGTGAGCACGGCGAACTCGTCGGCGGCTTCAAGTCCGTCGCCGAATCGCTGGAGACGGTGGCGGCGAAGCTGGGCCTGCAGCAGTTCGGCAAGGAGGGCGAGCCCTTCGACCCGCTGGTGCACGAGGCGCTCATGCACTCGTACGCGCCGGATGTCACCGAGACGACGTGCGTGCAGATTCTCCAGCCGGGGTATCGAATCGGCGAACGAACGATTCGCCCGGCGCGGGTCGCGGTCGCCGAGCCCCAGCCGGGTGCCTCGCCCAAGGGCCCGGGCGAAGGCGACGGCACGGCGCCGGACGAGGAGAGCGGTGGCCCGGAAGAGGGCTGACGCGACGGTGACTGCGGGAACAGCGGGAATATCAGGAATACCGAGAGAGGAGGGACGTCGGGGATGAGCACCAAGGACTTCGTCGAGAAGGACTACTACAAGGTTCTCGGCGTCCCCAAGGACGCCACCGAGGCGGAGATCAAGAAGGCGTACCGGAAGCTCGCCCGCGAGTACCACCCGGACGCCAACAAGGGCGACGCCAAGGCCGAGGAGCGCTTCAAGGAGATCTCCGAGGCGAACGACATCCTCGGCGACCCCAAGCGGCGCAAGGAGTACGACGACGCCCGCTCCCTGTTCGGCAACGGGGGCTTCCGCCCCGGGCCGGGCGGGGCGGGCTCCACCGGCAACTTCAACTTCGACCTGGGCGACCTCTTCGGCGGCGCCCAGGGCGGACCCGCCGGTGCGGGCGGCGCGGGCGGCTTCGGCGGCGGGCTCGGCGACGTGTTCGGCGGTCTCTTCAACCGCGGCGGGCCCACCCGGACCCAGCCGCGGCGCGGCCAGGACATCGAGTCCGAGGTGACGCTCAGCTTCACCGAGGCCGTCGAAGGGGCCACCGTTCCGCTGCGGATGTCCAGCCAGGCCCCGTGCAAGTCGTGCTCCGGCACCGGCGACAAGAACGGCACCCCGCGGGTCTGCCCGACCTGCGTCGGCACCGGGCAGGTCAGCCGGGGCGGCGGGGGCGGCTTCTCGCTCACCGACCCGTGCGTGGAATGCCGGGGCCGCGGTCTGATCGCGCAGGACCCGTGCGAGACCTGCAAGGGCAGCGGACGGGCCCGTTCCGCCCGCACCATGCAGGTCCGTATCCCCGCGGGCGTCAGCGACGGCCAGCGGATTCGGCTGCGCGGCAAGGGGGCCCCGGGCGAGACCGGCGGTCCGGCCGGTGACCTCTACGTCATCGTCCATGTGGACCCGCATCCGGTCTTCGGCCGCCGCGGCGACAACCTGACCGTCACCGTCCCGGTCACCCTTCCGGAGGCGGCGCTCGGCGGCGAGATCAAGGTCCCGACGCTGGGCGGCCCACCGGT
Source organism: Streptomyces sp. NPDC005962 (assembly GCF_040629205.1). NCBI lineage: Bacteria > Bacillati > Actinomycetota > Actinomycetes > Kitasatosporales > Streptomycetaceae > Streptomyces > Streptomyces sp. NPDC005962. The sequence continues at coordinate 328,885 of NZ_JBEXVE010000005.1, forward strand.
CACCCTGAAGCTGCCGGCCGGTACGCCCAATGGCCGGACGATGCGCGCCCGCGGCAAGGGCGCGGTGCGCAAGGACGGCACCCGCGGCGACCTGCTGGTCACCGTCGAGGTGACGGTGCCGAAGGACCTCGGCGACTCGGCACGCGAGGCGCTGGAGTCCTACCGGGAGGCGACCGCGGGCGAGGACCCGCGGGCGGAGCTGTTCCAGGCCGCGAAGGGAGCATGATCCGATGGAGACGCACGGCCGAGGGGGCCTCGGAGGCAGGGGAACCGGCCGGTCCCGTAATCCGTACGAGCTGACCGACGAGTCCCCGGTGTACGTCATCTCGGTCGCCGCTCAGCTCTCCGGCCTGCATCCGCAGACCTTGCGTCAGTACGACCGCCTCGGTCTGGTCTCCCCGGACCGTACGCCCGGCCGCGGCCGGCGGTACTCCGCGCGCGACATCGACCTGCTGCGCCAGGTGCAGCAGCTGTCCCAGGACGAGGGCATCAACCTCGCGGGGATCAAGCGCATCATCGAGCTGGAGAACCAGGTCGCCGCGCTCCAGTCGCGCGTCGCCGAGCTCCAGTCGGCCGTCGAGGGCGCGGCCGCCGCCATGCAGCAGCGCGAGGCCCAGGTCCATGCCTCGTACCGCCGCGACCTGGTCCCCTACCAGGACGTCCAGCAGAGCAGCGCGCTGGTCGTCTGGCGGCCGAAGCCCAAGCGCAGGGACTAGCGTCTCCGTCGATCCAGATCGGCAGGCCCGGCGACCTCTTCAGGTCGCCGGGCTTCCCGCATGCCATGGGCGCACCATGGAGGTGTGGGAGGAGGTACCGCAGATGTTGGAGATCAAGACGCTGGAGACGCCGGATGAGCGGCGGGACTTCCCCGGCGGTCATCTGGAAACCCTGCACCTGACGGGGTACGACTTCGCCGTGGCCACCTTCGAACCGGGCTGGCGCTGGCGGGAGTCGGTCCGGCCGCTGGCCGGGACCCGGAGCTGCCAGGTCCGCCACACCGGGATCGTGATGAAGGGACGGATGCGGCTGCGCATGGACGACGGCGCCGAGGCCGAGGTGGGCCCCGGCGACGTGTACGTGGTGCCGCCCGGCCACGACGCGTGGGTGATCGGTGACGAGCCGGTGGTGGTGTACGACACCGGCGGGGAGATGGCCGAGGCCTACGCGCGGATGGAGCGGGCCGAAGCCTGAGCCGGGAGTTCCGTCGGGCAGCACCGTCGGGCAGCGGTCAGGAGCGGTGAGGCCGCGGGGATTCTTCAGGCGCGGCCCATCGCACGGGTGATCACGATCTCGATCAGGACGCGCCGGGGGTTGGGGCGGGGTGCGCGCTCGTAGCGTTCGGCGTAGCGGCGCTCGGCGTCGGCGATCAGCTCGGGTTCGGTGCGTACCCTCGCGATCCCCTCCAGCGTGGCCCACCGCTTGCCCGCCATCTGGCAGACGGCGACCCGCGCGCCGTCGCCCGGGTTGTCCGGGTCGCCTTGGCCGTCCGGGTCGCCCGCCGCTCTGACGTGGGCGACCTTACGGCTGTGGTCGCTCGCGATGACGCGGGCGAGCCCGGCTTCGGGGTCGTACGTGACGCCGACCGGGACGACGTGCGGGGTGCCGTCGGGGCGCAGGGTGGTCAGGGTGCACACATGGCGTTCGCGCCAGAAGGCGAGATACGCGGGGTCCGGGTTGCGTGGATCGAGGGCCATGGAGGGGAACCTATGGCCAGAACGCTGGCGGTAACACAGTTGAGTGGCATAGACTCAACTTTACGCATGTTGTGCAGGGCAGGATTCCGGGCCGCCGCCGCGCGATGAGGAGGAGCACAGGACGTGGACACCGAGCTGACCAACAAGAGCCGGGCGGCGCTGAGCGCGGCCAACGACCGGGCGGTGTCCGCCGGGCACGCCGATCTGACCCCGGCCCATCTGCTGCTCGCGCTGCTCCAGGGTCAGGACAACGAGAACGTCATGGATCTGCTGGCCGCCGTCGACACCGACGCGGCCGTCGTGCGGAACGGGGTCGAGCGGCTGCTCGCAGCCCTGCCCAGCGTGCAGGGCTCCACCGTGGCCCCGCCGCAGGCCAGCCGCGAACTGCAGGCGATCCTGGTGGACGCCGCGCAGCGGGCGAAGGACCTCGGCGACGATTACATCTCCACCGAGCACCTTCTGATCGGCACCGCCGCCAAGGGCGGTCAGGCCGGGGAGCTGCTCGACCAGCAGGGGGCGAGTGCCAAGGCGCTGCTCGCCGCGTTCGAGAAGGCCAGGGGTGGACAGCGGGTGACGACTCCCGATCCGGAGGGCACGTACAAGGCGCTGGAGAAGTTCGGCACGGACTTCACCGCCGCCGCGCGCGAGGGCAAGCTGGACCCGGTCATCGGCCGGGACCAGGAGATCCGGCGGGTGGTGCAGGTGCTCTCGCGGCGTACGAAGAACAACCCAGTGCTGATCGGCGACCCGGGCGTCGGCAAGACCGCCGTGGTGGAGGGGCTGGCCCAGCGCATCGTCAAGGGCGATGTGCCGGAGAGCCTGCGCGACAAGCGGCTGGTCGCGCTCGACCTGGGCGCGATGGTCGCGGGCGCGAAGTACCGCGGTGAGTTCGAGGAGCGGCTGAAGACCGTCCTCGCCGAGATCAAGTCCAGCGACGGCCAGATCATCACCTTCATCGACGAGCTGCACACCGTGGTCGGCGCGGGCGCCGGCGGCGACTCCGCGATGGACGCGGGCAACATGCTCAAGCCCATGCTGGCCCGCGGTGAGCTGCGCATGGTCGGCGCGACCACGCTGGACGAGTACCGCGAGCGGATCGAGAAGGACGCCGCGCTGGAGCGCCGCTTCCAGCAGGTGCTGGTCTCCGAGCCGAGCGTCGAGGACACCGTGGCGATCCTGCGCGGGCTCAAGGGCCGGTACGAGGCGCACCACAAGGTGCAGATCGCGGACGGCGCGCTGGTGGCCGCCGCGACCCTCTCCGACCGGTACATCACCTCCCGCTTCCTCCCCGACAAGGCCATCGACCTGGTCGACGAGGCCGCCTCCCGGCTCCGCATGGAGATCGACTCCTCACCCGTAGAGATCGACGAGCTCCAGCGCTCCGTCGACCGGATGAAGATGGAGGAGATGGCGCTCGCCAAGGAGACCGACGAGGCCAGCAAGCTGCGGCTGGAGAAGCTGCGCCGCGACCTCGCCGACAAGGAGGAGGAGCTGCGCGGCCTGACCGCCCGCTGGGAGAAGGAGAAGCAGGGCCTCAACCGGGTCGGTGAGCTGAAGGAGAAGCTGGACGAGCTGCGCGGCCAGGCCGAGCGCGCCCAGCGCGACGGCGACTTCGGCACCGCCTCCAAGCTGCTGTACGGGGAGATCCCGGCCCTGGAGCGGGAGCTGGCCGAGGCCTCGGAGGCCGAGGCGGAGGTGCAGCAGGAGGACCGCGGCACCATGGTCAAGGAGGAGGTCGGCCCGGACGATGTGGCCGATGTGGTCGCCTCCTGGACCGGCATCCCGGCGGGACGGCTGCTGGAGGGCGAGACCCAGAAGCTGCTGCGCATGGAGGACGAGCTGGGCAGGCGGCTGATCGGCCAGAGCGAGGCCGTACGGGCCGTCTCCGACGCCGTACGCAGGAGCCGGGCCGGGATCGCCGACCCGGACCGGCCCACCGGATCGTTTCTCTTCCTCGGCCCCACCGGCGTCGGCAAGACCGAGCTGGCCAAGGCGCTCGCCGACTTCCTCTTCGACGACGAGCGGGCCATGGTCCGCATCGACATGAGCGAGTACGGCGAGAAGCACAGCGTCGCCCGGCTGGTCGGCGCCCCGCCCGGCTACGTCGGCTACGAGGAGGGCGGCCAGCTCACCGAGGCGGTGCGCCGCCGCCCGTACAGCGTGGTGCTGCTGGACGAGGTGGAGAAGGCCCACCCCGAGGTCTTCGACATCCTGCTCCAGGTCCTCGACGACGGACGGCTCACCGACGGCCAGGGCCGGACGGTGGACTTCCGCAACACCATCCTGGTCCTCACCTCCAACCTGGGCAGCCAGTACCTGATGGACCCGCTGCTCGGCGAGGAGGAGAAGAAGCAGAGCGTCCTGGAGACGGTGCGCACCTCCTTCAAGCCGGAGTTCCTGAACCGGCTGGACGACCTGGTGGTCTTCTCCGCGCTCAGCCAGGACGAGCTGTCCCGCATCGCCGAGCTCCAGATCGCCGCGCTCGCCCGGCGCCTCGCCGAGCGGCGGCTGACCCTGGAAGTCACCCCGGAGGCCCTGGCCTGGCTCGCCGAGGAGGGCAACGACCCGGCGTACGGGGCCCGCCCGCTGCGCCGCCTGGTGCAGACCGCGATCGGCGACCGGCTGGCCAGGGAGATCCTCTCCGGCGAAGTGCGGGACGGCGACACGGTCCGGGTCGACCGGGCCGCCGACGGCCTCCTGGTGGGCCCGGCGCGGTGACCCGCGGGGGTCCGTCTTGATCGCGCAAAGGTCCGGTCAGGGTTGCACGGCGGGGGCGGGTGTGAGGGAGGATGGCGGTATCCATACGAAGGGAAATCCACGGTGAGCATCGACCCGTCCTCGATTCCGAATTTCGGGGGCCAGCCCGAGCCCGAACAGGCGGGTGCGAGCGGCCCCGTGCTGCCCGACCAGGACCTGGTCAAGCAGCTGCTGGAGCAGATGGAGCTGAAGTACGTCGTCGACGACGAGGGAGACCTCGCGGCGCCGTGGGAGCAGTTCCGCACGTACTTCATGTTCCGTGGTGAGGAGGAGCAGCAGGTCTTCTCCGTCCGGACGTTCTACGACCGGCCGCACGGCATCGAACTGAAGCCGCAGCTGCTCGAGGTGATCGACGACTGGAACCGCCGCACCCTGTGGCCCAAGGTCTACAGCCACACCAATGACGACGGCACGGTCCGGTTGATCGGTGAGGCGCAGATGCTGATCGGCACCGGCGTCAGCCTGGAGCACTTCGTATCCAGCACGGTCAGCTGGGTGCGGGCTTCGATCGAGTTCGACCGCTGGCTGATCGAACAGCTCGGTCTGGAGACCGACGCCGAGTCCGGCGACGAGAAGCCGGGCGACGACGAGGCCTGACCCGGTCCGTTCGGCGTCATACGTCATACAGGCACAGCGACAACCAGAGCACGAGACCAGAGCACGAGAACCCGGCCAGCGCGCCGCCCGTCAGGACGACGGCGCGCCGCCGGGTTCTTGCCATGTCCGGGGCCGTTGCGGAACGTCCCCTGCCGGATAGCGACCGGATAGCGAGAGGGGCTGTATGTGAACGAGGGCGCCGGGAGACGAACGGATCGCCAGGGGCCGGACCGGGCCGTGCGGCTGACCGGGGTGACCAGGACATACGGCCGCGGCCGCGGTGGGGTGACGGCCCTGGACGACGTCACCGCGGAGTTGGCCTACGGCAGCTTCACCGCCGTCATGGGACCGTCCGGCTCCGGCAAGAGCACCTTTCTGCACTGCGCGTCCGGCCCCTACCCGTCCCTCCCAGCGCCCACCCTCGCCCTCATCGTGGGCGGCGCGGGCGCGCTCGCGCTCGTCACCGGAGTGCTGACAACCCGCATCGCCCTGCGGCAACGCCCGGCCACCGCACTGCGGGGCGGCGGATAGCGGTGGTCGGTCAGGTGTCGAACTCGCCCACCCGGCTCCGGTTCAGCAGGAAGACCGGCAGGTACTCCGATTCGACCTCGAGGGGGAAGTCGCCGTCGTAGGCGAGGCAGGTGATGGCCAGCGGGGCGATGGCCCACAGGCCGTCGACGTCCTTCTCGCGGTCCTCTGTCGCGGTCCAGTACGCCTTGTGCAGCTCAAGGGCTTCCGTGAGGGATTCGTTGAAACGGTCGTGGTCCCGCTTGATGAAGCGGTAGAAGAGATCGACCGGCGGGTACGAAATGCACCGGAGCCAGTCCTGCGGGGCGATTTCGACCACGTCGGGGTGCGAGCGCTCGAACGTCGCCGAGAGTTCCTCCACCAAGGCCGACTTCTGCCCCGTCCAGTACGCCTGCAAGGCCGCGACCCAGTGGTAGAGGTAGTCGTCGTGCTCGGCCCCGGAAGCGCGCAGCACCTCCATCGGCACCTCGGACAGCTCGGTCAGCCGCTGCCGGTCGCGGCAGATGATGGCGAACCAGAAGGCGTCGAGCCACGCGGCGGCGTTGGCGAAGGGCCGGGGACCCATGGCCGGCAAGGTCCGCATCTCGTGATGGATACGGCACTCCAGCGTGCCCTCGGTGGCGCTCACGACCCGGAAGACCGCCGAGCCCACCTGCATCGCGTTGACGACCGCTTCCCAGGTGTCGATGTGGGAGCCCTTGGGGTCGATCGTGGCGCGGCCCATGACGCACGTCTGCACCGAGTTCCACAGGGCGTCGATCATCCCCGGGCTCTGCTCCAGAGAATCGATCTCCTCGATCGTGCTCTCGACGAGCCAGCTCGCATAGCCCTCGTCATCAGGGCCGGGGGCGCCATGGCGGGGAATGGTCACGGTCACGAGGGCTCCCTGATATCGAACTTCTGCATGGTGTAACCAGTGTACTTTCCGGGGTTGTCCTGGCCCTTGACGACGACATAATCGAGGCGGCCTTCGTCGAGGGCCTTGCGCAGCTCGGTGGCGAGATGCCCTTCGCTGTGATACTCACGACGCCGCTTTTTCATCTCTTTGAGAATGTCAAGGAAGTACTCGCGCGAACCCTGGGAGTGCCTGATGCCTTTGACGCGACGTTCGCCCAGAGGTGTGTCGACATGGCTTTTTGCCTCGACGACGATGTACCGATCGCCTTCCTTGTAGACCTGGTCGAACTGGTCCTTTCCGTTCTTCGGCCCGTGCAGGGTGAATTCATCGGCATTCGGGTAATGCTGAGGAATCGCATGTTCGCGCGCTATCGCCTCGCCGTAGGCTTCATTTGCCTTGGTGGCTGTGGCGTGCGGTTCCCTGTGCCTTTCGGCGGCCTCGTCGAGGAGGGCCTTCAACTCGTCCGTCCCGTGCAGCTTGTATGCCTTCCTGGCATCTCCGTGCGCAGTGTGGAATGGCCGGTCCGCGGCATTGGCCTGGCGACGTGCGTCGGCAAGATCATTGAGATTCTCTCGCGTCGCGGTGTCGGCCGACTTGGGGCCCTCTTGGTGTGGAATGTCATCGAGGTATTCCGGCTTGAGCGGCGGCGCGAGATCCGATTTCGGCTTCCAGCTGCCATCCGCCATCTTGACGAGCTGTGGAGGCACGAGGTTCGTCCCGTCGGCGCGATCGACGTCGATCCGGTAACCGGTCTTCTTGTAGTACTCCTTGCGGTACGCGAGGTCGTTGTTCGCGCGCTCGACCTGGTAGTGCATGATCGACTGGCGCTCTGCGGCGGTGTACGTGTGCGGATTCCGGGGCTCGGGCACTCCGTGGTCGGCCCAGGTGGTGCCGTGGGGAGGGCCGCCGATGTCGGCGCGGCCGCCGCCCTGGTGCGGAATGCCCGGGCCGTTACCGATGCCGCCCGCCGGGGGCCCGGCGTGTCCGCCGCCCGGTGTGACGTCCGTGTGCCCGCCGCCGCCCGGTGTGACGTCGGCGTGGCTGCCACCGGTCGCCACGTTGTCCGCGGCACCGGTACCCGGGGTGTAGGGCGTACCTCCGCTGTCCGGAGTGTTGTGGCTGGCGTGCGGCATGTTGTCCGCCGAGCCGCCCACCGGGTGCGTCGCGCCGCTTCCAGGAGTGTTGTCGCCCGCACGGCCGCCGGGGATGTCGTCGCCCGCGCGGCCGATGTTGTCGGCGTCGTTGCCCAGGCGGATGTGGGCGGCGTTGTCGGCGGTGCGGGCGCCGACCCCGACCAGGGCTGGTTCCTTGACGGGGTTGTCGACGTGGGGCACGTTCGCGTCGGAGGCCGGGTTGGTGTTCGGGGAGGGTTCATTGCGGGCGTTGTCGATGCTGTCCAGGACGTTGCCGTGTTCGTCGAGGAAGTTGCCGTCCAGGTCGTAGTACCGGGCGGGGTCGCCCGGGGCGGTGGGTAGCTTGGTGGTGCCTTCCGGGAGCGCGGGTGCGTCGTCGGGCAGTTTGATGGTGCCGTCGGGGAGCTTGGCCGCGCCGTCGGGGATGGCTGCTCCCTCGGGGAGCTGGGCGGTGCCGTCGGGGAGTTTGACGGTGCCCTCGGGGAGCTCGATCGTGCCGTCGGGGAGTTTGGGGATCTCGATGGCCTGGATGCCTTTGAGTCCCTTGGCGATGTCGCCGATTTTGGACAGTCCGGCTCCGGCGCCCTTGGCGACGTAGGTCATGGGGTCGATGACGCGGCCGACTTTGCCGGTCGCGGAGAGGACTTTGGCGATGGCGCCGGCCTTACCGGCTCCGGCGGCGGCGCCGCCTGCTCCGCCGGTGAAGACGGTGGTGACGACGTTGAAGGTGACGGCTCCGGCGGCGCGGCCGGGGTTCTTGCCCCATTCGTCCCAGGCGACGAGCGCTTTGCCGGTCTGTTTCATGGTGTTGCGGGAGTCGCGGAGCCAGGAGGGGAGCTGGTCGTCGGATGCGGACCAGAAGGCTTCCCTGGCTCCGGGGATGGTGCTGATGGCGAGGCCGGTGCCGAGTTGGGCGAGGCCTTTCCAGGCTTTGCCCATGGCGTCCCAGCCGCCGCAGCCGACGAGGGTGCCCAGGCCCTTGATGGTTCCCCAGACGCCGTCGACGATGACGCCGTCCCAGACGAACGATTTGACCCAGTGGCCGATTTCCCAGGCGTGGTGCTTCTCTTCGACCGGGTCGCCCCAGGGGAGCTTGGCGTTCTTGAGGTCGTCGGCGGCGAAGCCGTATTGGTTTTTGCGGTCTGATCCGTCGCCGGCGACCATCTGGGTGCCGCCGAAGAGGGCGGTGATCTTGTTGTGGCAGGTGCGTTCCGCTGCCCAGAAGGCGGCGACGGTACTGGTGATGTCGTCGCGGAGCTGGTTGTGTTCGTCGACCTTGTCGCCGTCGTATTCCCAGTCGTCGTCGTCTTTGTTGTCGTTGACGAACGTGGTCGCGTCGGCTTTGAGCTGGGTCAGCTTGGTGACCAGGGGCCGGATCTCGGTGGCGTACTCCGACAGGGCGGAGGAGACCTTGCCCAGGTCGTCGGCGAAGCCGTCGGCCCGGTCCTTGACCGGCTTCGTGGACGCGAAGAGCCGCTCGGCCTCAGGCGCCTTGTAGTAGGCGGACAGGCCCTGGAAGTGGGTGTGGACATCCGCGCCGGTGTCGCGGATGTGCCCGGCATCGGTCTTCAGGTTGCCGTGGGCCTTTTCCAGCAGTTCCAGGTTGCCGGTGTACTGGGGAATTTCCTCCGGCTTGATCATCCGACCCGCACCCCCGGTATCTCCGGGCCGGGGCCCGACGCGCGCCGTGCCGCGCTGCCGGGCCTCCCCGTGCCCTCACCTGTCGTCCTCGTCCTGCCCGAGACGCCCCGTGGCCTCGGATCCCAGCCCGTCATGTGCTCGCTCACACCCGCCCCGTCCGCTGGTGAAGATCCTGGTCGCATGGACCGCATCAACGGATCCATGGTCACCGGTCCCGCGTCACGAGGCGACCAGCACGGCCATTTTGTGACACACGCATGACAGCGGTGGCCCCTGCATGCGGCCTGATGGCAGCCCCTTCGCGGATCACAGCCGCTTGAGGCGGGTTGTCGCCTTCTTGAGGACGTCCTCGCGCTTGCAGAAGGCGAAGCGGACGAAGGGGGCGCCCTGGGGCTGGTGGTCGTAGAAGACGGCGTTCGGGACGGCTACGACGCCGCAGCGTTCGGGGAGGGCGCGGCAGAAGGCGAAGCCGTCGGTCTCGCCGAGGGGGCGGATGTCGGTGGTGATGAAGTACGTGCCCGAGGGGCGGAAGACCGTGAAGCCCGCGTCGGTGAGGCCGTCGGCCAGGAGGTCGCGCTTGGCGCGAAGGTCGTCGCGGCCGTGACCAGCTCGGGAGTGGCGGTGACCCAGGTCAACCCCTGTTCGCACACATCTTGCGCATGCCCTCTGACCTCCGGTGATGGCTTGGCGCTGGTCACCAGAGGTCCGGTGCCCGGCCGTCTGCGCCTATCGTGAGGGTCGAACCTCCTGGACGGACGCACGGGAAGCAGGGGCGCATGGGGACGAGCGGGACGGCCGATGCACGCGGCATGGTGGGTACGGCGGACTGGGCTCCTGCGGCGCGGGTGCGGGGCATGGGAACGTCGATCTTCACGGAGATGACCGAGCTGGCCCGCCGTACGGGGGCGGTGAACCTCGGGCAGGGTGTACCGGAACTCGGCAGCCCTGAGACCTTGCTCAAGGGCGTCGTCGTAGCGGTGATATCGGGTAACAACCAGTACCCGCCCGCTGCCGGTTTCCCGGCGCTGCGTGAGGCTGTCGCGGAACATCAACTGCGCCGGTACGGCCTCGACTACCGCCCGCAAGGTGAGGTGCTGATCACTACGGGCGCGACGGAAGCGCTCGCTGCGGCTCTGCTGGCGCTCTGCGATCCGGGTGACGAGGTCCTGGCCTTCGACCCCTGCTACGACGCGTATGCGGCGGATGCTCGGCTGGCTGGCGCTCGGTTGGTAGCCGTGCCGCTGGTGGGCGACGGTGACGGCTTCGTCCTTGACGCCGACGCGCTGCGCGAGGCTGTGACGACGCGGACGCGGGTCCTGTTGCTGAATACGCCGCACAATCCCACGGGCAAGGTGTTCACGGCCGATGAGCTGGCCTTGATCGCCGAGGTGGCGCGGGAGCACTCGCTGACGGTCGTCACGGATGAGGTGTACGAACACCTGGTGTACAACGGCCTGGACCACCTCCCGATTGCCTCGCTGCCCGGCATGAGGGAGCGGACGCTGACGATCTCCTCGGCGGGCAAGACGTTCAGCGTCACGGGGTGGAAGATCGGTTGGGTTTCCGGTCCGGCTCCGCTGGTCGCTGCGGTCGCTGCGGCAAAGCAGTTCCTCACCTACGCGTCGGGGACGCCGTATCAGGAGGCGCTGGCCCATGCCCTCGGCTCGGTGGAGGAGTGGGCCGGGACCCTGCGCGAGACCCTGCGGCACAACCGGGACCTTCTGAGCGACGGCCTGACTCGGGCCGGACTGCGCCCGTACCGGGCGGATGCCGGGTACTTCCTCCAAGCGGACGTACGGCCGTGGGGCTACGCGGACGGCGTGACGTTCTGCCGTGAACTGCCGGAACGGGCAGGCGTGGTGGCCATTCCGACATCGGCCTTCTACCAGAGCGCTGACGCTCCGGAGTGGCTCGTCAGGTTCTCCTTCTGCAAGCGGGAGGACTCGATCCGTACGGCTGTGGAAAAGTTGCTCGCTGCGTGCTGAGGTTTCGCCTCTGCCAACCCCTGTTCATGCCCGCCTGGGGGCGCGGGCACTGAGGGCTGACGCAGCCGCCTCAAGGGCCAGGTGCCACGGGTAGTTCTCCGGTCGGCCCTGGCCCGGCTTGTTGGGTACGAATCCGCCTTCCCCGTACAGCACGCGCACTCCCATCGCGCGCAGCGTGGCAACGCTGGTGTCGAACTGCGTGTGCTGGACGTAGGCGGCGTTGACGCACGGCATGGCCACGGTGGGGATGCCCTTGCCGATGGCCTCGGCCACGAATCCCACGATGAACTTCTCGGTGATCCCCAGGGCCCACTGGTTGATCGTGTTGAAGGTGGCGGGTGCCAGGACCGCGGCATCCGCGGGTGGCCATGCGTCGGGCTCTCGGGGCAGCTTGTACTGGCTGCGCACCGGGTGCCCGGTCAGTTCCTCCAATGCTGGCAGCTCGTCGTCAAGCCAGCGTGCGGCCGTAGGGGTCAATCCGAGGCAGACATCCCAGTCGGCCGCCTGCGCTCGTTCGATGACGCCAGCGATGTTCAGGACAGGCGGGGCGGCGCTTCCGAACAGGTAGAGGACACGGTTCGCGGTCATGCGTGCAGTCCACCGTGCGCCACCCTCCGTCCGCAAACCCCGCGCGCTCGGGGTTGAGATCGTCGTTCACCGTCTTCTGCCGTGACCGAGCGGGTAGCGTCTCCGTTGAGTGAGTGAGTGACGACAGGGAGGCATGTGTGTCGCTCCCCGACGACGAGCACCCGGGCGCTCGGATCGCACATCACCGGAAACGGTCTGGGCTGACTCAGCGTGGGTTGGCTCAGAAGATCCCTTACTCATACAGCCTCCTGACCCAGGTTGAATCCGGGCACAAGCCAGCCAGCCCCGACCTGGTGGCCGCTGTGGCGAGAGCGCTGTGCATCGATGTCACCGCGCTGACCGGCCAGCCCTACGTCACCGAGCTGCAGCAGGACCGGTTGGCGGCGCTGGTCCGCCCGATCCGTGAAGCCCTCGACCTTTACGACCTGGGGGCCGATCCGGCGATCAAGCCGCGTCCCACTCCTCAGCTCATCGCCGCTGCTCAGACTCTGTGTGATCAGGTCCGGGCCACGAAGCTCCATGACGCTGCTCTTCATCTCCCCGGCACGATGGCGGAGATCACCACAGCCGCGTATCAGACGCCGTCGTCCGAGTTGTGGGCCGCTTTGTCGAGTACCTACCGCACTGCGCATGACCTGGCCGTGAAGCTGGGCTATTACGACTTGTCCACCGTGGCTCTGGACCGTATGGACTGGGCCGCGTCCCGGGCTTCCGACCCGTTGCTGTCAGCTGTGCGCCAGTACATGCGTGCCCTGGTCTACTTCCGAGAGGGCGAGTACACCATCGGACGGCGACTCGTCGCATCCGGACAGGGGCTGTTGGGGCAAGCTCCGCAGACGCGAGAGCGGCAAGCCGTCGCCGGACAGCTTCACCTCGGGGCAAGCATCATCGCTGCCCGTGCCGAGGACGAAGGCGCGGTGGCGACCCACCTCGCAGAGGCGAAGTCCTACGCGGATCGGGTGGGTGAGGCCACGGACGTGCACTGGCTGTCCTTTGGCCCCACGAACGTCAGGCTGCACGCCGTATCTGCTCATGTCGAGATGCGTCACTACGGCGAGGCCCTGCGAGAGGCCGCGAAGGTGCGGATACCACAGGACTGGCCTGCATCCCGCGCCGCTCATTTCTACGTGGACCAGGCACGGGCTCAGATGGAGGCGGGCCGTACCGAAGCGGCCTTGAAGTCCATCGTCACCGCACGCAAACTGGCTCCGCAGCAGACGCGGTATCACTCAGGAGCACGAGAGACCATCAGGAGCCTGATCCACCTGTCCCGGCGTACTCCGGACACCCTCGATCATCTGGCCGTCTGGGTGGGTCTCTAGCACTTTCACCGAAGTAGCCCCCGGCTTTCACTCAACTGTGAAAGTTGGGGGCTTCGCATGTCACCAGCATGAATACTCAGCCGGTTTACACCGCCACAGGACCCCGGCGACGCGGGCATGCGCCCCGGGGCGTGGCCAACCTGAGGAAGCAGGTCGACATGCGGAACTGTATCGGCAGGATCTTCGAACCGTTGAGGAGAGTGCTACGACCCGGCCAGGGACGCCATCGCACGGTCAAGACAAGCTCACCGGTGGTCTGCGGGGATGCCCCGACTTTGCGTATGCCGCGTGTGTACCAGGTGTCGGCTCAGCCGACTTTGCGCGGGGAAGAGGTCAGCCTCGATCGAGGCGCTGCGTGATGTGCTCCGGATCGCTGAAAGTCGCGGCAGGCGCCTTGGCCTCGCCGAAGAGGACGACGGATCGGATCAAGAGAGTGAGGCGGGCGGATGAGTGATAGGCCGGAAGGCTGGCAAGTCGGTCCCGTACCGGGGCGTGGTCTGCGCCGTAGGGAAGACGGTCTCCTTGAACTGCCGCTTCACGTCATCCGCCCTGGTCGCGCGTCCCTGGCTTCGCTGGTGCTGACGATGGCTGAGGCAGAGCAGTTGCACGCCGCCTTGTGCTATGCGCTCGGCGACGAGCCTGCCCCGGCAAACGCTCCGGAGTGCCGAAAGCCGGTCCGTTACCCGGGTGGGCGACAGCAGTACTGAGGTCGGCTCGGTCGCAACAACCGAATAAGCAAACACCGGACCACCCCCTTGCCTGGACAGCTCATGGGGTGGTCCGGCTGGGGATCGACGGTGCGGGGAGGGCGCGAACGTAGCTGCCCTTGCCGGGATGACCTCGATGAGTCCTTTGGGGCGGAGTGCGGCGATGGCCTTGCGGACGGTGGGGCGGCTGACCTTGTAGCGCTCGATGAACTGGGTGTCTGAGGGGAGCGGGGCTCCGGGCTTGTACTCGCCTGCCACGATGCCGCTGCGGATTTCGGCGGCAACCTGCTGGCAATGCGGCCAGCCGGTGGTTGAGCAGCGGTCGTCCCATGGGCCCATCCTCCGTCGAACCTCTGGACTTCCTCAACTCGGCTTTTGAGGGGGACAAAGCCGGGCAGGAGCCCGGCAGACACGACAGAGCGGTACCTCGCTACGGGGGCTCGCTACGGGGGATGGAAGGAGTGAGGACCCCATGGGTTTTGTCATCGTGTTCGTCGTCGTGGTCTTCGCGGTCGCGGCGGTGGCGGCGCTGAGCGCCGGGAAGGCCAGGAAGCGGACCGGCCGTCGCCGGGGGGCGTACGGGGCGGGGTCGTCCGGAGCGGCCGGTGGTGGCTGGTGGCTCGGCAGTGGTGGTTCGAGCGGCGGCGGCTGCGGTGGTGGCGGGGGCCATCACGGCGGTGGTGGCTGCGGTGGTGGTAGCGGCTGCGGCGGCGGAGGGGGCTGCGGCGGTGGTGGCGGCGGCGGTGGCGGTGGCTGCGGGGGCGGCGCCTGAGCCGTGTCCGTAGGGGGAACCGCTCTCGGGGGAGCCGGGAGAACCCGCGGAACCGCTTCGCCCATGCGCCCGGCGCGCCAACGTGCGCCGGGCGCATGCGTGTTGAACACTTGAGCTGGGGACCGCCCTAGAGGGTGGAAACCCGGCGAAGGTGGGTAAAAACGATGTGGTGCCGACCATTTCATGATTCCGTATACCACCGCCCTACGGACCCCACGTGGGCACGAGCCGGCGTATCCGCATGCCCCTGGACCACCGCGGGGCGAGCCGGTCCACCTTTCCCCTGCGTGCTTGCGGAGCCGACCCATGCTCACAACCCTCACGACTGCCTACACCGACACCCGCGCCGACGACCTGGCCTGGGCCCTGGGGCGGGAACCGCTTCCGGCCCTGGCCGTGCTCGACCTCCGACTTCACGGTTTCGCAGTGCAGTTGAGGCTTCTCGGGGCCTCGCACCAAGTCCTCCTCGAAGCGGAGGACGGGCGCTGCTCGGAGACCGTGGCCTGTATGTCCGGCAGCCGCACCCCGCTTCCGCTGGGGGTTTCCACCCTCGTCGACGGCCGTGAGTACGAATTCGCGGCGCGCGTCGAGGAGTTGTCCAAGGGGTCGTTCGCCGGGCGGGCGCAGGAGTTACTCGCCCTGGTCGCCGACCATCCGCACGGTCTGGCCGGGACGTTCCCCGGCAGCCCGCACGCGTTCACCGCGCTGCTCGCGCAGTGCCACGAGGGCACGGTGGGGTGGCGTACCTGGCACGCGTACCCGCAGGAAGGGCGGCTGGTCACCACCCGTACCTGCCTGGGGGCGACGTCCATACCGATGCGGCTCCGGCCGCCCGCCGCTCCGGTGTCCTCCCGCTGATCCGGTGTGCGGATGATGCGGTGTACGGATGAGCGGCCGCCAGTACACCCTTGTGGGTGACCAAGCGTGGGTGTTTTGTAACGTAGCGTTCCGTTCGTGACCGAATTCCCGATGCCCGTGCCGGAGTCCGAGAGTCCGGTGCGGCTGCCCGTGCGGGCCGGGTTCGGCCGCTTCCTCATCCTCGTCACCGTCTTCGTCTGCGCCGCCTGCGGGCTGGTCTACGAGCTCGAACTCGTCGCCCTCGCCTCCTACTTGGTGGGTGATTCGGTCACCCAGGCCTCCGTCGTCCTGTCGGTGATGGTCTTCGCCATGGGCGTCGGCTCCCTGCTGGCCAAGCGGCTGCGGTGCCGCGCCGCGGTCGGGTTCGGCGCCGTCGAGGCGGTGCTCGCGCTGCTCGGGGGCTGCTCCGCGATGGCCCTGTACGCGTGCTTCGCGTGGTGGGGGCAGTCGCGTTCCGCGCTGGTCGGGTTCTCGTTCGCGATCGGTGTGCTCATCGGCGCCGAGGTGCCGCTGCTGATGACGCTCATCCAGCGGGTGCGGCGGCAGGACCCGAGCGGCGCGGTCGCCGATCTGTTCGCCGCCGACTATGTGGGCGCGCTGGTCGGCGGGCTCGCCTTCCCATTTCTGCTGCTGCCCGCGTTCGGCCAGCTGACCGGCGCGCTGGTGACCGGCGCGGTCAACGCGGTCGCGGGCGGGGCGCTGGTGCTGTGGCTGTTCCGCCGCGATCTGAGCGCACGGTCCCGGTGGGCGCTGATCGTCGTCAACGCCCTGGTGCTGGCCCTGCTGGCCGCGGGCGCCGTCCTCACCCCGTCCTTCGAACGGGCCGCCCGGCAGGCCGTGTACGGGCCGGAGGTGCGCGTCGCGCTGCGCACCGGGGTCCAGGAGGTCGTGCTCACCGGCGGCCGGACCCGCGGGCGGCCGCTGTCGCTGTTCCTCGACGGGCGGCTGGAGGTCAGCGGGCACGACGAACTGCGCTACCACGAGGCGCTGATCCACCCGGCGATGGCGGCCGGACCGCACCGCCGGGTCCTGGTGCTGGGCGGCGGCGACGGGCTCGCCGCCCGCGAGGTCCTGCGGTACGGCGGGGTCCGGTCGGTGACCGTCGTCGAACGCGACCCCGGGGTGGTGCGGCTGGCCCGCCGCGACCCCGGGCTCTCCGCCCTCAACGCGGGCGCCTACCGCGATCCGCGGGTGCGGGTGGTCACCGCGGACGCCTTCGACTGGCTGCGCCGGAGCGCCGCGTACGACGTCGTGGTGTGCGATCTGCCCGAGCCCGGGCTCACACCGAGCACCAAGCTGTACTCCCAGGAGTTCTACGGCCTGGCCGAGCGGGTGCTGGCCCCCGGCGGACGGCTCGCCGTGCACGCGGGGGAGGCGGGCCCGCAGCCCCGCGCGTACTGGACGGTCGACGCGACGATGCGGTCGGTGGGGCTGCGGACGGTGCCGTACGTGGTGGCGGCGCGCCCGGCGCGCCCCGCGCGTGGCGGTGCGGCGGCCGACGGGCCGACCGGCATTGGGCCGACCGGCATTGGGCCGACCGGCGACGGGCCGCGCGACTGGGGCTTCCTGCTCGCGGCCCGCACCCCGGTCCGGCTGGCACTCGCCCCCCACGGCCCCCGCCCGCGCTCGCTCACCCCGGCCGGTCTGGACGCGGCGCGGCGCGCGGCCGAACGGAGCCGGGAGCGGCATCTGCCGCCGTCGACCCTCATGCACCCCCGCTACGGCGACTGATACGTCGAGGGCGAAAGTTGCGTGGGAACGGGTCTCAGCGAACGCGCGATGGGTAGTGTCTTGACCTATGGAGCATGAGGTGTTCGTTCCGTTTCCCGTCGACACCGTCCGGCAGGCGCTCTCGGAGCCCGACCGCATCGCCCGTTGCGTCCCCGGGCTCCAGCAGGATGCTGATGAGGACGCGGGTCCGCTCGCCGGGCGGCTGCGGCTGCGCATCGGCGGATCGACCATCACCTACCGCGGCTCGCTGCGCATCACCGAGCGCGGCGGTGGCGTGGAGGTCGAGGGCGAGGGCGCCGAGGCGCGGGGCGGCGGCTCGGTGAAGCTCGCGCTGACCGTGACGCCCCGGGCGGTGGACGGCGGCGGTACGGGGCTGCTCTGCTCCGGGACCGTGCGCTGCGAGGGGCGGCTCGCCGAGTTCGACGCGCACGCGACCGAGACGGTGGCCCGCAGGATGCTGGACCGCTTCGGGGCGGCGCTGGCGTCCGGGCTGGAGGCGTCCCCGATCACCCCGCCCGCCGATCACGACCCCCTCGCCGAGGCGGAGCTGCCGCTGCGCGGCGACGACACCGACGACGCTGACGACACCGGTCAGGCCGAAAGTGTCGAGGAGGCCGAGGACGTCGACGTGGACGACATCGGCGACCTCGACGACGTCGACCAGATCGACGACATCAGCGCCCTCGCCGAACTGGGCGGGCTGGACGACGACGAGCCCCCGGCCGAGGCCGCGCACGCCCGCCGCACCATGATCGGCCGCTCGACCGAGGAGGTCGACCACGCCCCGCCCCGCGGCCGCTACGCCCCCGTACCGGCGCCCGAGGCCGGGTCCACGAGTGCGGCGCTGCGCTGGGCCGCGCCCGCCGCGGCCGTGGTGCTCGCGTCGGCCGTCGTCGTCGGACGGCGGGTCCTGCGCCGCCGCCGCTGATCGGTCGCCGCTGCCGAGCGGCGGCGCATAGGGTCGTGGCGTGACCGAAGAGACAACGGAGACCAAGGGCGTCCGGCTCACCGCCGGGGACGCCGAGCTGACCGTTTCGCCCGACAGCGGCTGCCGTATCGGCTCGCTGCGCATCGGCGGTACGGAGCTGCTGCGGCAGGGTCCGCGGTACGGGGCCTTTCCGATGGTGCCCTGGTGCGGCCGGGTCGAGCTGGGCCGGTTCCGCGACGGCGGCCGGAGCCATCAGCTGCCCGTCAACTCCCCGCCGCACGCGATCCACGGCACCGGCCGGGACCTCGCCTGGCGCACGGTCCGCACCGCACCGGACAGCGCGGCCTTCACCTACGAGCTCGCCGACCCCTGGCCGTACGAGGGCCGGGTCACCCAGCACTTCGACCTGACCGCGGACGCGCTGACCGTCACCATGAGCGTGGAGACGGACGGCGACTCCTTCCCGGCGCAGGCCGGATGGCACCCGTGGTTCCTGCGAAACCTGGGCGAGGGCGGCGCCGAGGTCGAGCTGTCCTTCACCGCGGAATGGCAGGAGGAGCGCGGCGAGAACCACCTCCCCACCGGAAACCGCGTCCCGCCGCGCCCCGGCCCGTGGGACGACTGCTTCGGCATGCCGGACGGCGTGGACGTGACCCTGACCTGGCCGGAGCGGCTCGAACTCAAGGTCACCAGCCGCAGCGAATGGGTCGTGATCTACGACGAGCAGCGGGAGGCGGTGTGCGTCGAGCCGCAGTCCGGGCCGCCCAACGGGCTGAACACCCTTCCCCGCCTGGTCACGCCCATCGAGCCGCTGGAGATGTCCATGAAGTGGAGCTGGCGCGAGCTGGCGTGAGGCACGGGCGTGAGGCACGGCGAGGACACCGCCTAAGCTCGTGCGCATGAGCGAAGCGCGTGACGCCCTGCGGCAGCAGATCAAGGACAAGGCCGTGGTCCACGGCAAGGTGACCCTCTCCTCCGGCAAGGAGGCCGATTACTACATCGACCTGCGCCGGATCACCCTGGACGCCGAGGCCGCGCCCCTGGTCGGGCAGGTCATGCTCGACGCCACGGCCGACCTGGACTTCGACGCGGTGGGCGGTCTGACCCTGGGCGCCGACCCGGTGGCCACGTCCATGCTGCACACCGCTGCCGCGCGGGGCCGCCGCCTCGACGCGTTCGTCGTCCGCAAGGCGCAGAAGACCCACGGTCTGCAGCGGCGGATCGAGGGCCCGGACATCGCCGGTCGGCGGGTGCTGGTGGTCGAGGACACCTCCACCACCGGCGGCTCGCCGCTGACCGCCGTCGAGGCGGCGCGTGAGGCGGGCGCCGAGGTCGTCGCGGTCGCCACGATCGTCGAGCGCGGGGCCGCGCCCGCGATCGCGGACGCCGGGCTGCGTTACGTACCGGCGTACTCGCTCGCCGACCTCGGCCTGAGCTGACCTGGGATTATTCGGGGGAGGTTTCACGTGAAACATCGCACCCCCCGTCCGTGTGGTCCCCGCGTGCGCCGGGTGGAGCAAACGGCGGAGTCTGGGAAGATGGCCCCGACGATGACGTCGCCGCAGGATTCCGCACGACATTCCCCTAGGTCAGGGCCAAGAACCTCACCCGCACATCACAAGGAGCGGACAGATGCCCATCGCATCCCCTGAGATCTACAACGAGATGCTTGACCGGGCGAAGGCAGGCAAGTTCGCCTACCCGGCGATCAACGTGACCTCGACGCAGACGCTGCACGCCGCGCTGCGGGGCTTCGCCGAGGCGGAAAGCGACGGCATCGTCCAGATCTCCACCGGTGGTGCCGAGTTCCTGGGTGGCCAGTACAGCAAGGACATGGTGTCCGGCGCGGTCGCGCTCGCCGAGTTCGCGCACGTCGTCGCCAAGAAGTACCCGGTCAACATCGCGCTGCACACCGACCACTGCCCGAAGGACAAGCTGGACGGCTATGTCCGTCCGCTGCTCGCGGTCTCCCAGGAGCGCGTCGCCGCCGGGCAGAACCCGCTGTTCCAGTCCCACATGTGGGACGGCTCCGCCGAGACGCTGGACGACAACCTGCGCATCGCGCAGGAGCTGCTGGCCGAGGCGGTCAAGGCCAAGATCATCCTTGAGGTCGAGATCACCCCGACCGGCGGCGAGGAGGACGGCGTCTCGCACGAGATCAACGACGAGCTGTACACCACCGTCGCGGACGTCGAGCGGACGGCCGAGGCGCTGGGCCTGGGCGAGAAGGGCCGCTACCTGCTGGCCGCCTCCTTCGGCAACGTCCACGGCGTCTACAAGCCGGGCAACGTCGTGCTGCGCCCTGAGCTGCTGCGTCAGCTGCAGGACGGCCTCGCCGCGAAGTCCGGCAAGACCGACCCGTTCGACTTCGTCTTCCACGGCGGCTCCGGCTCCTCGGAGCAGGAGATCCTCACGGCGCTGGAGAACGGCGTGGTGAAGATGAACCTCGACACCGACACCCAGTACGCCTTCACCCGGCCGATCGCGGACCACATGTTCCGCAACTACGACGGGGTGCTGAAGGTCGACGGCGAGGTCGGCGACAAGAAGACCTACGACCCGCGCAGCTGGGGCAAGTCGGCCGAGAAGGGCATGGCCGAGCGCGTCACGCAGGCCTGCGCGAACCTGCGCTCCACCGGCACCAAGCTGAAGTAACCGGCGCCGTTCGGTTCCGTTCCGGGCCCGGGCCCCCGCCTCCGCGGCGGGGTCCCGGGCCCGCGCGGTTTCTGTCCGTGGGCTGGCCGCCCGCGGGGGAGGCGGGGATGATCCTGGTATGGCTGACAGCGCGCCTCCCGACGCGGTACGGCTGTCCAGTGCCGCCGGGCGGTGGGTCGTGCTCACCACCGTGCTGGGGTCCGCGATGGCGCTCCTCGACAGCACCGTGGTCAACGTCGCCCTGCCGCGCATCGGCCTCGATCTCGGCGCCGATCTCGGCGTCCTCCAGTGGACCGTCAACGCCTACATGGTCACCCTCGCCGGGCTCATCCTGCTCGGCGGGGCGCTCGGCGACCGCTTCGGGCGGCGGCGGGTGTTCGTCGTCGGGGTCGTGTGGTTCGCGCTCGCGTCCCTGCTGTGCGGGATGGCGCCGAGCGCCGGGGTGCTCATCGGCGCCCGCGCGCTCCAGGGCGTCGGCGGGGCGCTGCTCACCCCCGGTTCGCTGGCGCTGATCCAGTCGGTCATCCACCCCGACGACCGGGCCCGGGCGGTCGGGCTGTGGTCCGGTTTCGGCGGGGTGGGGGCGGCGATCGGGCCGTTCGTCGGGGGCTGGCTGGTGGACGGTCCGGGCTGGCGCTGGGTGTTCTTCCTCAACGTGCCGCTGGCGGCCGTGTGCGTACCCGTCGCGCTGCGGCACGTACCGGAGTCCCGCGATCCGCGGGCGCACGGCCGCTTCGACGTCCTGGGCGCGGTGCTCGGCGCGCTCGCGCTCGGCCTGGTGACGTACGCGCTGATCGCCGCGCCGCAGCGGGGCGCCTCGCTCTCCGTGGTGCTGCCGGCGGTGGGCGGGCTGCTGGCGGGGGTGGCCTTCGTCTACACGGAGCGGGTCCGCCCCGAGCCGATGCTGCCGCTCACCCTCTTCTCGTCCCGCCAGTTCACCGCCGTGAACGCGGTGACGCTGTGCGTCTACGCGGCCTTCGGCGGCTTCTTCTTCCTGGTCGTGCTGAACCTCCAGGTGGTCGTCGGCTACTCCGCGCTGGTCGCCGGGACCGCGCTGATGCCGACGACCCTGCTGATGCTGCTGCTGTCGGCCCGCTCCGGCGAGCTGGGCAAGCGCATCGGCCCGCGCATCCCGCTGACCGTCGGCCCGCTGCTGTGCGCGGCGGGGATGCTGCTGATGACCCGGGCCGGGGTGGGGGCCGTCTACTGGCGGGACGTGCTGCCCGCGCTGGTGGTGATGGGGCTGGGCATGGTGGTGCTCGTCGCCCCGCTCACCGCGACCGTCCTGGCCTCGGTGGACGTCGGCCGGGCGGGCCTGGCCAGCGGCATCAACAACGCGGCGGCGCGGGCGGCGGGACTGGTCGCGGTGGCGGCGCTGCCGCTGCTGGCGGGCATGGGCCCGGAGGCGTACCGCTCGGCGGACCGGTTCTCGGACTCCTTCCGGCGGGCGATGCCGATCTGCGCGGCGGTGCTGGTGGTGGGCGCGCTCATCGCCTGGCGCACGGTGCGGGCGGACGCGCTGGAGCGAGTCGGGGGCGCGGAGCCCGAGCCCGGGGAGCCTGGGGAAGAGGCGGCGGAGGAGCGTCCCTGCCGTCCCGAGTGCGCGTATCACTGCGGGGTGGGCGCCCCGCCGCTGGACCCGGGGGAACGCCCGCGCAAGCGCCGCGCTTGAGCCGTCGGCTGATGCGTCGGCCTGTATCGGCCCGTGTCGGCCGGTGTCGTGTGGCCGGAGGTTGGTGTGGGGCGGCGGGCAGGGCGGGTGGTCCGGCAGACTGGAACCCATGGCCATTCACGAGAATCTGCTCGGGGGACCGCCCCCGACCCATCTGCCCGACGACCCCGAGCCGCGAGAACTGCTCGCGTCCGGTGCGGCTCCCACCGAGGTCGCCGCGAAGTACCCGGCCTCCTCGCTCGCCTGGGCCCAGCTCGCCGACGAGGCGTTCGAGAACGGCCGGGTGGTCGAGTCGTACGCGTACGCCCGCACCGGCTACCACCGTGGACTGGACTCGCTGCGGCGCAGTGGCTGGAAGGGCCACGGTCCTGTCCCCTTCGAGCACGAACCGAACCGCGGTTTCCTGCGCGCCCTGCACGCGCTCGCCCGCGCCGCGCAGTCCATCGGCGAGCAGGAGGAGTACGAGCGCTGCGCGTCGTTCCTGCGTGAGAGCTCCCCGACCGCGGCGGACACGCTCTCCTGACCTCTCCCGGGGTGTGGGCCTGCCGGTGGCGCTTTCGCGCCGGCAGGCCCTTTTCGCGCTCGTGTGCCCGTGCGGAGCGCACTTGCGGGCGGCGCGCGCGGCACGCATGATGCGGGCAGGGGCCACTGAGGTGGCCTCTGAGGGGACCGGGGCTCCGAGACCGAAGGGATGGGGCGGACCGCTACCCGGTGGCGAGCAGTACTCAGGAGATGCGATGTCGCAGCAGCCTGCCCCGAAATCCGCCCCCGACGAAGCCGACCTGTCCGGCGGCACCGTCCTGACCGGAGGCGCCCCGTCCGATGGCACTCTGCCCGGCGGCGCCCCGTCCGAGGGTGAGCCGGAAGCGCCCCATCTGGACTTCCAGGGCACGACCCCGTACGAGGACTACGTCCGGGCGTCCGTCCTCACCCACCTCCAGCACCCGCTCTCCGACGACCCCGGCGAGATGGTCTTCCTGGTCACCACCCAGGTCATGGAGCTGTGGTTCACCGTCATCGTCCACGAGTGGCACACCGCCGCGCAGGCGCTGCGCGAGGACGACCTGCCCACCGCGCTGGCGGCGCTGCGGCGCTCCACCTACGAGCTGGAGTCGCTCAACGCGTCCTGGAAGCCGCTCGCGCACCTCACGCCCGGCCAGTTCAACGCGTACCGCTCCGCGCTCGGCGACGGCTCCGGCTTCCAGTCCGCGATGTACCGGAGGCTGGAGTTCCTGCTCGGCGAGAAGTCGGCGTCCATGCTGGTCCCGCACCGGGGCGCGCCGCGCGAGTACGCGGAGCTGGAGAAGGCGCTGACCGAGCCGAGCCTGTACGACGAGGTGCTGCGCTTCCTGGCCCGCCGCGGCCACGCCATACCCGCCGCCGCGCTGGACCGCGATCCCACCCGCCGGTACGAACCGGACCCCGGGGTGGAACGGGTGTGGCAGGAGATCTACTCCGGCCGGGGCGAGGACGAGCTGATCCGGCTCGGCGAGGGGCTGACCGAGGTCGCCGAACTGGTGTGGCGCTGGCGCAACGACCATCTGGTGGCCACCCGGCGGGCGATGGGCGCCAAGACCGGAACCGGCGGCTCCGCCGGGGTCGCCTGGCTGGAGAAGCGCGCCGCGAAGAACGTCTTCCCCGAGCTGTGGACGGCGCGCAGCCATGTCTGACGCGACGCTCTCCACGGAGCTGACGGACGAGGCCGCCGCGCTCGACGCGGCCGATGAGCTCCGCGCCAAGCGCGACGCCTTCGCCCTTGAAGACGACACCGGCGCCGACACCGTCTATCTGGACGGCAATTCGCTCGGCGCGCTGCCCCGCGCCGTCCCCGCCCGGCTGGCCGACGTCGTGGCCCGCGAATGGGGGCAGATGCGCATCCGCTCCTGGGAGGAGAGCGGCTGGTGGACCGCCCCCGAGCGGATCGGCGACCGCGTGGGGCGGATCGTCGGGGCCGCCCCCGGCCAGGTGGTGGTGTCCGACTCGACCAGCGTGAACGTCTTCAAAGCGGTCGTCGCCGCGGTACGCATCGCCCAGGAGCGCGGCGCCCACCGCGACCAGATCGTGGTGGACGAGTCGACCTTCCCCACCGACGGCTACATCGCCGAATCCGCCGCCCGCATGACCGGCTGCACCGTACGGGCCGTGGCGGCAGGCGACGTACCGACCGCGGTCGGGCCGCGCACCGCCGTCGCGCTCGTCAACCACGTCGACTACCGGACCGGCCGCCTCCAGGACCTGCCCGGCACGACGGCCGCCGTGCAGGCGGCCGGGGCCCTCGTCGTATGGGACCTGTGCCACAGCGCGGGCGCGCTGCCGGTGGGGCTCGACGCGCACGGGGTCGACCTCGCCGTCGGCTGCACGTACAAGTACCTCAACGGCGGCCCCGGCGCGCCCGCCTACCTGTACGTGGCGCGGGAGCACCAGCCGCGCTTCGACTCCCCGCTCCCCGGCTGGAACTCCCACGCCGACCCCTTCGGCATGACCCCCGCCTACACCCCCGCCGACGGTGCGGTACGCGGCCGCGTCGGCACCCCCGACATCCTCTCCATGCTCGCGCTGGAAGCCGCGCTGGAGGTGTGGGACGACGTCCCGGTCGAGGCCGTACGGGCCAAGAGCCTGGCCCTGACGGACTTCTTCCTGCGGTGCGTCGAGGAGTACGTCCCGGCCGGACGCGTCCAGTCCGTCACCCCGGCCGCCCACGCGGAACGCGGCAGCCAGATCGCGCTGCGCTGCGCCGACGCGGGCCCGGCGATGGCCGAGCTGATCCGGCGCGGCGTCGTCGGCGACTTCCGCCGCCCCGACGTCCTGCGCTTCGGCTTCACCCCGCTCTACACCGGCTTCGCCGAGGTGGAGCGAGCGG
Source organism: Streptomyces sp. NPDC005962 (assembly GCF_040629205.1). Taxonomy (NCBI): domain Bacteria; kingdom Bacillati; phylum Actinomycetota; class Actinomycetes; order Kitasatosporales; family Streptomycetaceae; genus Streptomyces; species Streptomyces sp. NPDC005962. The sequence goes on from NZ_JBEXVE010000005.1 coordinate 354,211, forward strand.
CCCGGGTGCTGGCCGAGGTGCTGGCCGACCTGCGGGGCGAGGTACGGGGCGAGGTGGGCTGACCGATGCGCCATGACGCGGCCGCCGAGGAGGCGTCGCTCTTCGGCCACCCCTTGGTGGCGCCCGATGCGACGGCCGCGTACGGCGAACACCCGGACCAGGTGGTGGACTTCCACCTCCCCCACGCCCCGGCGGACCCGGCCCCGCTGGTCGTCCTCTTCCACGGCGGCGCCTGGCGAGCCCCCTACGACCGCCACCACCTCTCCCCCCTCGCCGCCTACCTGACGAAACGCGGCTTCGCGGTAGCCCTCCCCGAATACCGCCGCGGCCCCGCCACCGCAGGAAGCCCCACGGAGGCACCACCCGCCGAGCCCGCCGCCGCCGAACGCCTCGGCCAGGTCCCACAGGGCACGGACGGCGACCCTGCCGGGGACGGGAGGGATGGCGCAGCCGCTGCGCGCGGCGCCGCCGAGAGCCCGTGCACCGCGCAGAGGGAGCTCGGGGCAGAGCGCAACAGCGGGGAGTCCGCGCCGGGCGGCCATGGCGGCGGCCCGGCGGCTTCCGGCGGCGGCGATGCCGCGGGCGGGATGGGTGGCGCGGGGGCGTCGGCCGCTGGGCGCGGCGTCGCCGACGGCTCGCGCGTCGCGCAGGGGCAGCCCGGCGCAGAGCCCGGCACCGCCGCTGCGGGCAGCGATGCGGGGGCGTCGCCCGCCGGGCGTGGCGCCGCCGAAGGCCCGCGCGCCGCGCAGGACCTCCACGGCCGGGAGGCCGCGACGGGCGGCAGCGCGGGGCTGGACCGTGGCGGTGCGGCGGGCGGGGAGGACCGGGAGCACCCGCCAGGGGTGCGGCACCTGGCGGGACGGTGGCCGGAGACCTTTGACGACATCGCCGCCGTCGTGGACCGGGTGCCGCGGCTCGTGCGGGAGCTGGGGCTCGACGGGGTCGACGCCGAGCGCGTCGTGCTCGCCGGGCACTCCGCGGGCGGGCATGCCGCGCTGTGGGCGGCGGCCCGGCACCGTCTGCCGCCGCACGCCCGGTGGCATCTGCCCGCCCCTCCCCGCGTGAGCGGCGTCGTCGCGCTCGCCCCGATCGCGGATCTCACCGCCGCCCGCGCGCTGCGGGTGTGCTCCGACGCCGTCGACCAGCTGCTCGGTGACCGGCTCGCGGCGCGGCTGCCGCTCGCCGATCCCGCCGCGCTGCTGCCCACCGGCGTGCCGACCGTCCTCGTGCAGGGCGGTACGGACGTCGACGTTCCGCCGCAGGTCGCGGACTCCTTCGCGGTGGCCGGGGCGGTCGCCGGGCAGCCGCCGCGGGTGGTGCGCATCGCCGACGTCGGGCACTTCCCGCTGATCGACCCGGCCACCGCCGCCGCCCGCACGGTCGCCGACGAGATCGCCCGGCTCACCGCGGGATCATCACCCTCGTAGTACTTGAGAGGGACGTCCGACAATCACCATCTGTGGGGACGACGTCGAGCCGCACCGCTCCCTACGGTGTGTGACGTGACCCAGACGATTCCGCGGACCGAACTCCGCATCGCCCGCAGCGCGCTGTCCGGCCTGCGGCAGGATTTGATCAAGGACGCCTTCGCCATCCGTCCGCTGCCGCCGCTGAGTTCCGGGCATCCGCTGATGCGCCGGGCCCCGGAGCGGGCCCGGCGATACGTGGGCTGGCTGCCGCATGCCGCGCTCTCGGCCTGCGCGTTCTACGTCATGGCACAGTCGGTCATCCTGGTGCCCGACGACATGAGCCTGGTCCTGGCCCTGCTGAGCGGGGTGCCGCTGCTGCTGACGATGTTCCGGCCGGTCGGCGCCTGGTGGCTGTCGTTCGGGGCGAGCGCCGCGTCGGGGCTGGGGCTGCTGGGTCTGGATCAGATGGTGGGCTGGCCGTGGCCCATTCCGCTGGCCATCTCGCACGTCCTGGTGATGGTGGTGACGGCGGCCCGGACGCGTCCCCGGGCGGCCGCCGAGATATGGCTGCTCACGGCCCTTCTCGCGGCTGCCGCCGAGTACTTCGACGCCGACAGCCGGTACACCTCGGACTCCGTCCAGGTGCTGTTCGTCTCCGGGCTGGTGCTCTGCGCCGTCGTCACCGGGCACACCCTTGGCGAGAGCAAGCGGCGGATCGCGGTGCAGGAGTCGGTGACCGTCGAGGAGCGTTCCCGCCGCACCACTCTGGAGGAGCGCGCGACCATCGCGCGGGAGCTGCACGACGTCGTCGCGCACCATATGTCCGTCATCGCGATTCAGGCGGAGGCGGCCCCGTACCGGGTGGAGAACCCGCCCGAGGAGTTGACCAAGAGCTTCGCGACCATCCGCGAGAACGCGGTGAGCGCGCTCACCGAGCTGCGCCGGGTCCTCGGAGTGGTGCGGGCGGACGACAGCGATACGGACACCGACCCCGAGGCGCCGCAGCCCACGCTGGCCACGCTCGACAGCCTGTTCGTGGGGGTGCGGGCGGCGGGCCTGGCGGTCGACCACGTGACGACGGGCGCGGTGCGCCCACTGCCGCAGGGCGTGGAGCTGTCCGCGTACCGCATCGTGCAGGAGGCGCTGAGCAACGCGCTGCGCCATGCCCCGGGTTCGACCGCGCGCGTCGAGGTGGCGTACGTGCTCGGCGGCCTCGGGCTGCGCGTCGTCAACGGGCCGCCCACCAAGGCGGTGCCGCCCTCGCCGGGCATGGGGCACGGGCTGCTCGGCATGCGGGAGCGGGTCACGATGCTGAACGGGGAGATACGGGCCGGGGCGAGGGAGGAGGACGGCGGCTACGAGGTCACCGTCTTCATCCCGGCCCCCGAAGCGGCGCCGCCCGAGACGGCCCATGAGACGGCGCCCCCGGAGGCTCCCGCAGCGGCGGCGGTGCCGGAAGCATGACGAACATCCGCGTGCTGATCGTCGACGATCAGATGATGGTCCGCGAGGGCTTCTCCGTGCTGCTGGGCGCCCAGCCGGATATCGAGGTCGTCGGGGAGGCGGTCGACGGCCGCGAGGCGATCGCCCAGGTCGCGGCGCTGCGCCCGGATGTGGTCCTGATGGACATCCGGATGCCCGTGCTGAACGGGCTGGAGGCGACGCGGGAGATCGTGGCAGCGGACGCCGACGCCAAGGTCCTGGTGCTGACCACCTTCGACCTCGACGAGTACGTCTACCAGGCGCTCCGCGCCGGGGCGAGCGGCTTCCTGCTCAAGGACGCCTCGGCCCGTCAGCTCGGCGAGGCGGTGCGGGTGGTGGCAGAGGGGGAGGCGCTGCTGGCACCCTCCGTCACCAAGCGGCTCATCGCGACGTTCTCGCAGATCGGCGAGTCCGTCCTGCTCGGCGAGGGGCGGCCGGGCCCGCAGGAGCGGCTGGACGAGCTGACCGAGCGGGAGAACGAGGTGCTGGTGCTGGTCGCGCGGGGCCGGTCCAACGCGGAGATCGCGGAGCATCTGGTGGTGGCCGAGTCCACGGTGAAGACCCATGTGAGCCGGATTCTGGTGAAGCTCGGACTGCGGGACCGCACCCAGGCCGCCGTCTTCGCGTACGAGGCACGGCTCGTGACCCCGGGAGGCTGACCACAAGCTGAACCACAGGAAGCTGAACCACAACAAGCCGACTACTCGGGCAACCGCCGAAGCCCTCTGGAGGACGGGCCGGTCCGGCGATACGGTCCGGTCATGAGCAGCGCAGCCCCCGCCTTCGACCCGTGGCAGCCGTCGTTCGTCGCCGACCCCTACCCGGCCTACGCGAGCCTCCGCGAGCGGGGCAGGGCGCACTGGTTCGCGCCCTCCCGCCAGTGGCTGATCCCGCACTTCGAGGATGTGCGCGCCCTGCTGACCGACCGGCGGCTGGGCCGTACGTATCTGCACCGCTTCACCCACGAGGAGTTCGGCCGCACCGCCCCGCCGCCCGAGCACGAGCCGTTCCACACCCTCAACGGCAACGGCATGCTGGACCTGGAGGCGCCGGACCACACCCGGCTGCGGCGCCTCGTCTCCAAGGCGTTCACCCCGCGCACGGTCCAGGAGCTGGTGCCGACGATCCGGCGGCTGGCGTCCGGGCTGGTGGACTCGTTCGTCGCCACCGGCGGCGGCGATCTCATCGCGGCGGTCGCCGAACCGCTGCCGGTCGAGGTCATCGCCGAGATGCTGGGCATCCCGCCCGCCGACCGCCCGGCGCTTCGCCCCTGGTCGGCGGACATCTGCGGGATGTTCGAGCTGAACCCGGGCGAGGAGACGGCGCGTCGCGCGGTCCGGGCGTCGGAGGAGTTCTCGGAGTATCTGCGCGGGCTGATCGCCGCCCGCCGCAAGGCCCCGGGCGAGGATCTGATCAGCGCGCTGATCGCCGCGCACGACGAGGGGGACCGGCTCTCCGAGCAGGAGATGGTGTCCACCTGTGTGCTGCTGCTGAACGCGGGCCACGAGGCCACCGTCAACACCACCGGCAACGGCTGGTGGACGCTCTTCCGCCACCCCGACCAGCTGGACCGGCTGCGGGCCGCCCCGGACGCGCTGCTGTCCACAGCCGTGGACGAACTGCTGCGTTACGACACTCCGCTTCAGCTGTTCGAGCGCTGGGTCCTGGAGGACATCCGGGTCGGCGACACCCTCATCCCGCGCGGCAGCGAGGTCGCCCTGCTCTTCGGCTCGGCCAACCGCGATCCGGCCCGCTTCGAGCGGCCCGGCACGCTCGACCTCGCCCGCGCCGACAACCCCCATCTCAGCTTCGGCGCCGGAATCCACTTCTGCCTGGGCGCCCCGCTGGCCCGTATCGAACTCGCCGCGTCCTTCGGCGCGCTGCTGCGCGCCGCGCCGGGGCTGCGGCTGGTCCGGGAGCCGGAGTGGCAGCCGGGGTATGTGATCCGCGGGCTGACGGAACTCCTGGTGGAGGTCTGACCCGGGGACCCCGCGCACACGACTCGGCGCCGGACCCGCCACAGGGGAGTGCGGGTCCGGCGCCGAGGAGGATGCCGGGGAAGGACGGGGCTGACCGGGGCTGACCGGGGTCAGCCGATGTCGCGGCGGCGCAGGGCCACCAGCCCTCCGGCGGTCAGGACGGCCGAGGCCAGCACCATCCACACGAACGGCGCCGCGGTGACGTGCTCGCCGGGCAGCTTGGGCAGATGGCTGAACGGCGAGGTGTTCATGACGGCCTGCGACACCTTGAGCGCCGGGCCCATCCAGCCGAGGGCGACCACCCAGCCGACCACCCCCCAGGCGGCGGCCGAGTACTTCGGCAGCACCCCGATGAGCAGCACCGTCAGGCTGGTGACCAGCCACACCGCGGGGGTCTGGGCGAGCGCGGCGCCCAGGACGCGCGGCAGCGAGCCGCCCACGTCGCCCGCCGCCAGCCCGTAGCCGAGGCCCAGCGCGAGACCGCCGACGGCGAGCACGGCGACCGGGCCGAGGTAGGAGATGACCAGGTGACTGGCGGCCCAGCGCAGTCGGCCGACCGCGTTGGACAGCAGCGGTTCGGCCCGCTGGTCGGTCTCCTCGCCGCGCAGCCGCAGCACGGAACTGGCGGTGTAGACGGTGAGGATGGTGCCGAGGATGCCGACCATGGAGGCCAGGAAGGCGTCGTTGAGCCCCTGGGCGCCGCCCATGCGCTCGATGATCTCGCGGGTCTGGTCGCTGTCGCCGAGGAACTTGTCGGCGCCGTCCGAGATGGCGCCGAAGATGGCGCCCGCGAAGACGAACCCGGCGGCCCAGCCGACCAGGGCGCCGCGCTGGAGGCGCCAGCCCAGGCCGAAGACGCCCCGCAGGAACGGCCCCGCGGCGGGCGGCCCGGGGCGGGTCGCGTAAAAGCTGGCCCCGACATCGCGGCGGCCCGCCAGGGAGTACGCGACGGAGATCGACGCGGCGGCCAGCACCGCGATCAGCAGCAGGGCCCACCAGCGCTCGGCCGCGAACGGCCGGGCGTACTCGGCCCAGCCCAGCGGCGAGAGCCAGGTCAGCACATGGCCGGAGCCCTTGGAGCCGTCCTCGGCGGCGTCGCCCGCCATACGCAGCACGAACGCCACGCCGACGACGGCCGCGGACAGCCCCCGGGCGAGCCGCGCGCTCTCGGTGAGCTGGGCGGCGATGGCGGCCAGACCGCCGAAGGCCATCCCGGACAGGCCGACGGCCAGCCCCAGCGCGACCGCTCCGCTGCCGCCCTGGCCCGCGAGCCCGCCCGCGACCAGCAGGGTGACGGCGCCGTTGGCGATGGCCACGGTGAGCAGCGCCGAGGTGAGGCCCGCGCGGCGGCCGACCACACAGGAGGACAGCGCCTCCTGGCGGCCGGTCTCCTCCTCCTCACGGGTGTGCCGGATGACGATGAGCAGGCTCATGATCGCGGCGAATACGCCGAGGAAGGCGCCCACCCGCCAGACGGTGAGCGCGCCGAGCGAGTCGCCGAAGGCGGTGCCGAACAGCGCGCGGGTCGCCCCGTTGCTGTTCATGTCCGCCACCAGCTGGGTGCGCTTGGCGGGGGTGTCGTAGGCGCTGTCGAGGCGGCCGACGGTGCTGGAGGCCGTCAGCCCGAGGCACAGCACCCACACCGGCATCATGATCCGGTCACGGCGCAGCGCGAGCCGCAGCAGTGTGCCGGTGCCGGTCAGATCACGGGACGCCCCACGGGCCCGGCCGGTGACCCGTGCGTCGGCTACGGCGGTCATCGGACGATCGCCTCTTCGGTGTCAGTGCCGGTGTCAGTGCCGGTGCCGGTCGCGGCCCCGGTCTCGGCGTCGGTGGGGGTGATGTCGTCCTGGTAGTGGCGGAGGAACAGCTCCTCCAGGGTCGGCGGGGTGGAGGTGAGGCTGCGCACGCCCGCCTCGGTGAGCCGCCGCAGCACGGCGTCCAGCTTGTCGCTGTCGACCTGGAGCTTGACGTGGCGGTCCTGGACGTCGAGGCCGTGGACACCGGGCAGCCCGGACAGCCCGGTGGGCGGGGCGGCCAGCTCGGCGGTCACCGACGTACGCGTCAGATGGCGCAGCTCGGCGAGCGAGCCGGACTCGACCCGCCTGCCCTTGCGGATGATGCTGACCCGGTCGCACAGCACCTCGACCTCGCTGAGGATGTGGCTGGAGAGCAGCACGGTGCGCCCGCGGTCGCGCTCCTCGGCCACGCACTCGCGGAAGATCTCCTCCATCAGCGGGTCGAGCCCGGAGGTCGGCTCGTCGAGGATCAGCAGCTCGACCTCGGAGGCGAAGGCGGCGACCAGCGCGACCTTCTGGCGGTTGCCCTTGGAGTAGGTGTGGCCCTTCTTGGTCGGGTCCAGCTCGAACCGCTCCAGCAGCCGCGCGCGCCGGGTCTGGTCGAGACCGCCGCGGAGCCGCCCGTACAGGTCGATGACCTCGCCACCGCTCAGGCTGCGCCACAGGGTGACGTCTCCGGGGACGTACGCGATGTGCTGATGGAGGTCGACCGCATCGTGCCAGGGGTCCTTGCCGAGGAGCTGGACCGCACCGGAGTCGGCGCGCAGCAGTCCGAGCAGGACCCGGATGCTGGTGGATTTCCCGGCGCCGTTGGGGCCGAGGAAGCCATGGACCTCACCTGCCTCGACTTCGAGGTCGAGGCCGTCCAGCGCGTGGGTCCGGCCGAAGGACTTGTGCAGGCCGGACGCGGAGATTGCCGTCTTCATGATTTCGAAGCTACGCTACTTTCACAAATTTGTGAAGTTAAGGAACCATATAAACTTATGATGATGTGACGAAGAGGGGAGATGATGAGCCGGTGAGGGAGATGATCGAATCGGACCGCGCGCCCGACGCAGCACATGAAGAAGTGCCCGACGCAGCACAAGACGCAGCAGATGACGTACGTGACGACGAGGCGGTGTCCCGGTTCGTCGAGCGGTTCGCCGCCGACCTCGTCGAGGCCGGGATGCAGCGGATGGGCGCCCGCGTCTTCGCCGCCCTGCTCGTCTCCGACTCCGGCGCGCTCACCTCCGCCGAACTCGCCGAGCAGCTCCAGATCAGCCCGGCCGCGGTCTCCGGCGCGATCCGCTACCTGGCTCAGGTCGATCTGGTCGCGCGGGAGCGCGAACCGGGCTCCCGGCGCGAGCGCTACCGGCTCTACAACGAGGTCTGGTACGAGACGATGACCCGCCGCGACCAGGTGCTCACGCGCTGGGAGTCCACCATGCGGGACGGAGTGAAGATCCTCGGCCCCGGCACCCCGGCCGGGCAGCGGGCTTCCGAGACCGCCGAGTTCTTCGAGTTCATGCAGACGGAATTGCGCTCGCTGCTGGAGCGCTGGCGCGCCCACCAGGCGGCGGCCCGCGCCGACGGGGCCGAGGCGCCGTAACCGGTCAGCGGCGGTGCGGCAGGGTGAGGCTCCACGCCCCGGCCAGCACCGTCCAGGTCCGGCTGCGCACCGGGCCGCGCACCAGCGCGTCCGAGTGGTAGCGGAAGTCCTGGCCGGAGACGGTCACGGCCCGGGCCCGCGCCGTGACCGGCCCGTCGCCGCCGTCCCCGGCGTGCGGATGGACCACCACCTCGGCCAGCCCGCCGCCCGGCGCGGCCGTCGACACCGAGACCCCCTCGACCTGCCGGTCCAGATCGGTCAGCAGCACCCCGTCCGCCTCGACCCGCAGCCGCTGCGGGGGCGGCTGCGCCCGGCGCCCCCGGCCGCCCCCGCCGAGCCCCATGACCGGCGACAGCAGGGTCAGCGCCGTCCGCGCGGTGCGCGCCGCCGGGGTCCACCAGGGGTGGTGGCCGCCGGCGGCACAGCCGCCGTGGCGCCGCGGCCCCGCCTCGCCGCCGGGCCCGGCCATACCGTCGGCCCCGGCCGCGCCGGGGTCCTCGGCGTACGGATCGCAGCCGCAGTCGCAGCCGCCCGGGGGCACGCCGTCCGGGCCGACGCCCATGGCGCCGTTCGCGGCGCCCGGCCCCATGGGCCCGGCCGCGCCCGGTGGCGCCGTACCGGCCGCGCCGTCCCCGCCGGGGATGCGCAAGCCGCCGAGGACCACCCCGCCGCTCTCGTCCACCAGCAGGTCACGCGGGCGGGCGGCCCCGTCGAGCACCGTGCGCGCCGCCGCGACCGCGTCCGTCGGCACGCCGAGCGCATGGGCGAGGGCGACCGTGGCCGCCCCGCCGACGGGGACGACGGACAGCGCCGCGTCCGCCAGCTCGCGCTGCCGGTGCAGCAGCTCGACGACCCGCAGCAGGGCCCGGTCGTCGCCCACCACCACCGGCCGCCGCCCGCCGCGCCGGGCCAATGCCCGCTCGACTTCCTCGGGGCCGTCCGGCAGGCAGATTTTCGTTTGCGCGCCCGCACACAGCACATCTTTCGCGATGCGCACCGACTCCCCGTCCGTTCGCCGGGCGGTGGGGTCGATGACCATGAGCAGGCGGCGCCCCCGGACGGTGTCCGGCGGAGAGTGCCAGGGGTCTGGAGCCGACACCTCGGTCCTTCCTCAGGTAATCTCTCGGTGCAAGAGCCCCTGTCGCTGTTGCGCCAGGGGCTTCGTCTATCCGGGGCACCGGTTCGACGGCTCTTGTGGTGGCGCACGCCACCACGCACGTTGGACATGCCCCGCCCGGAAGGGGTGTACGCCTGTGCCCGCACTTGTGCTGCTCGGTGCTCAGTGGGGTGACGAGGGCAAGGGGAAGGCCACCGACCTGCTCGGTGGCTCGGTCGACTATGTGGTCCGCTACCAGGGCGGCAACAACGCGGGCCACACGGTGGTGGTCGGCGACCAGAAGTACGCCCTGCACCTGCTCCCGTCCGGCATCCTCTCGCCCGGGTGTACCCCCGTGATCGGCAACGGCGTCGTCGTCGACCCCGCGGTCCTGCTCTCCGAGCTGAGCGGGCTGAACAAGCGCGGCGTCGACACGTCCAAGCTGCTGATCAGCGGTAACGCGCACCTGATCACGCCGTATCACACGACGATCGACAAGGTGACGGAACGCTTCCTCGGGAAGCGGAAGATCGGCACCACCGGCCGTGGCATCGGCCCGTCCTACGCCGACAAGATCAACCGCGTCGGCATCCGGGTCCAGGACATCTTCGACGAGTCGATCCTGCGGCAGAAGGTCGAGGCCGCGCTCGACTTCAAGAACCAGGTCCTCGCCAAGCTCTACAACCGCCGCGCCATCGCCGTGGACCAGGTGGTCGAGGAGCTGCTCGGGTACGCGGACCAGCTCGGCGGCTACGTCGCCGACACCACCCTGCTGCTGAACAACGCCATCGACCAGGGCCAGGTCGTGCTCTTCGAGGGCGGCCAGGGCACCCTGCTCGACGTCGATCACGGCACGTACCCCTTCGTCACCTCGTCCAACCCGACCGCGGGCGGCGCCTGCACCGGTACGGGCGTCGGACCGACGAAGATCAACCGGGTGATCGGCATCCTGAAGGCCTACACCACGCGCGTCGGCGCGGGCCCCTTCCCGACCGAGCTGCTCGACGAGGACGGCGAGAAGCTGCGCACCATCGGCGGCGAGCGCGGTGTGACCACCGGCCGTGACCGGCGCTGCGGCTGGTTCGACGCGGTCATCGCGCGCTACGCGACCCGGGTCAACGGGCTCACCGACTTCTTCCTCACCAAGCTCGACGTCCTCACCGGCTGGGAGCGCATCCCGGTGTGCGTGGCGTACGAGATCGACGGCAAGCGGGTCGAGGAACTGCCGTACAGCCAGACCGACTTCCACCACGCCAAGCCGATCTACGAGACGCTGCCGGGCTGGACGGAGGACATCACCCAGGCCAAGACCTTCGACGACCTGCCGAAGAACGCGCAGAAGTACGTGCAGGCGCTGGAGGACATGTCCGGAGCGCCGATCTCGGCGATCGGCGTCGGCCCGGGCCGCGACGAGACGATCCAGATCAACTCGTTCCTCTGACACCCGTCCCCACTGGGTTCTCGCGGCCCGCACGACGGCGTCACCGCGCCGCGTGCGGGCCGTCGTGCGTCACGCGTGTCAGGCCGCGGGCGGGCCGAACACGCCGACGGGCGCGGGCTGCTGTTGCTGCTGCCGCCGCTCCGCCCGCCGCTTCTCCTGCATCCGGGTCAGCTTCACCACCACGACGATGGCCAGCACCCCGGCCAGGAGCGAGACGACGTCGTCCGCGATGTGCCCGGCGACCCCGATCCGCGCGTCCTCGTTCTCCGCCTGGATGAACATCGACAGGAAACCGGCCGACGGGGCGCTGAAGCACATCAGCACGAACATCAGCCACCACCAGTGCAGCGCCGCCCGGGACCGCCGTCCGGGGCCCGGGGGAGTGCTGGCGGTCCAGATGTCGTTCACGATCTGCTTGGGAATCCACAGCAGGGCGACCGGGATGAACCACGCCCCGACGGCGTATCCGCTGCCGAACCGCAACCGGCCGGGGGACAGGGCCGAGGCGTTGACGTAGGCGCGCCGGAACCAGAACAGCCACAGCACGACCAGCGCCAGCACGCAGGTGGCCAGGGAGCCGTCCAGCGATGCCACCGCCGCCGACCTGCGGCCGACGGCGGTGGAGGTCACGTCGTCGTCGGCCAGATCGCGATACGAGCCGAACAGCGACATGTTCAGGTACAGATCGCTGACCGTCAGCACCAGCCAGAGGCTGAACACGGTCACCAGGGCGTTCCGCAGCCCGCGCAGCGAGCGCAGCTTCCCGCCCTGGGGCGGTGAGCCGACCGGGGTCTGGCCCACCGGCGTCTGATAGCCGCCGCCCTGCTGCCAGGGCTGGCCCGGCTGCTGCGCCAGGTGCCCCGCAGGCCCGTTCATCGGGTACCCGTACGCCGCCGGGGCGCTCGGCGCGCCGTACGCCGACGGGGGGTGGGGCGTCGAGGGCCCGGGGGCCGGAGTGCCCGTGCTCGGGGTGGCGTACCCGCTCTGCGGCGCGGCGGGCGCCGGAGCCGTCGCCTGCTGATGCGGGTTCTCGGCCTCCAGCAGCTGCAGCGCGTCCCGGCCGAGCCGGGCCAGCAGCCCGCCGGGCAGCCAGGGCTCGGCGGCATCGGGCGCGGCCGCCTCGGTGTACGTGATCAGATCCTGCACCGACGGCCGCTGCGCGGGGTCCTTGCTCAGACAGGCGCTGACCAGGCTCAGCAGCCCCTCGGGCAGCCCTTCGAGATCGGGCTCCTCCTGGGCTATTCGGTACATCAGCGCGTGGATGCCGCTGTCCACCCGGCCGAACGGCTGCCGCCCGGTGGCCGCGAACGCGAGCACCGACCCCAGACAGAACACATCGCTCGCCGTGGTCACCGTCTCGCCGCGCACCTGCTCCGGCGACATGAACCCCGGCGAGCCGACGACCGCGCCCGTCACCGTCAGATTGCTGTTGCCGCCGCCCACCGCGTCCAGGGCGCGGGCGATGCCGAAGTCGATGACCCGCGGGCCGTCGATGGTGATCAGGATGTTGGACGGCTTGAGATCGCGGTGGATCAGCCCCGCACCGTGGATGTCGCGCAGCGCCAGCGACAGCCCGTGCGCCAGGACCCGCACCGACTGTTCGGGCAGCGCCCCGAAGTCATCGGCCACCACCTCGTGCAGCGATGGTCCCCCGATGTACCCCGTGGCCACCCAGGGCACGGCGGCCTCGGTGTCGGCGTCGAACACGGGCGCGGTCCACTGACCGCCCACCCGTCTCGCCGCCTCCACCTCACGCTTGAACCGGCCCCGGAAATCCGGCTGCCGGGCGAGTTCGGCCTGTACCAGCTTCACGGCGACGGTACGGCCACGGGCCGAACGGGCGAGATACACCTTGCCCATTCCGCCCTCGCCGAGCCTGCCGAGCAGCTGATACCCGCCGATCCACCGCGGGTCCTGGGCCCCGAGGTTCTCCATCGCGGTGTGGCTCCTGTCCGTGTGCCGATGGTCCCCGTACGCCGATCGGCCGATCAGTTCAGACGGGTGAAGGTCTGGGTCATCGTCTCATCGCTATAGCTGTCCGGGACTTCAAACACGGCCCGGAGCTTGTCCTTTCCAGACGCGGTGAAAGTGCGCGAGGTTCCCGCCCCGCACAGATCTCCACGGGCCCGACACAGTGCCGGGCCGTCCGGCCGAAGCTGTACACCTTGGCGGTGTGCGGCCGGTCCGGGGGCTCCGTACGCTGGGGGGCGCCCCAGACCCGCGAGCGATCCGAGGTAGCGAACGTGTCCGTGCAGCCCACGCACCCCACCCCCGATCCCGCCGCCGGCGCCGCCGTCAAGGCCGCCGACCGCGCGCATGTCTTCCACTCCTGGTCCGCGCAGGGGCTGATCGACCCGCTCGCGATCGCGGGCGCCGACGGCTCGTACTTCTGGGACTACGAGGGCAACCGCTACCTCGACTTCAGCTGCCAGCTGGTCAACACCAACATCGGCCACCAGCACCCCAAGGTCGTCGCCGCCATCCAGGAGCAGGCGGCGAAGATGTGCACGATCGCGCCGGGTTTCGCCGTGGACGTACGGTCCGAGGCGGCGCGGCTGGTCGCCGAGCGCACGCCCGGCGACCTGGACAAGATCTTCTTCACCAATGGCGGCGCCGAGGCGGTCGAGAACGCGGTCCGCATGGCCCGGCTGCACACCGGCCGCTCCAAGGTGCTCTCCACGTACCGCTCGTACCACGGCGCCACCGCCGCCGCGATCAACCTGACCGGTGACCCGCGCCGCTGGCCCTCCGACACCGCCTCGGCCGGTGTCGTCCACTTCTGGGCGCCGTTCCTCTACCGCTCGCCGTTCCACGCCGAGAACGAGGCGCAGGAGTGCGAGCGCGCGCTGCGCCACCTGGAAGACACCATCGCCTACGAGGGCCCGGCCGGTATCGCCGCGATCATCCTGGAGACCATCCCCGGCACCGCCGGGATCATGGTGCCGCCGCCCGGCTATCTGGCCGGGGTCCGGGAGATCTGCGACCGGTACGGGATCGTGTTCATCCTGGACGAGGTCATGGCGGGCTTCGGCCGCACCGGCCACTGGTTCGCGGCCGACCACTTCGGCGTCACCCCGGACCTGCTGACCTTCGCCAAGGGCGTCAACTCCGGCTATGTGCCGCTCGGCGGCGTCGCGATCTCGGCCGAGATCGCCGCCACCTTCGACCAGCGGCCCTACCCGGGCGGCCTCACCTACTCCGGGCACCCGCTGGCCTGCGCCTCCGCCGTCGCCACCATGAACGCGATGGCGGAGGAGGGCATCGTGGAGAACGCGGCCGCGATCGGGGAGAACGTGATCGGCCCGGCCCTGAAGGAGATCGCCGAGCGCCATCCGTCGGTCGGCGAGGTGCGCGGTCTGGGCGTCTTCTGGGCGCTCGATCTGGTCAAGAACGAGGAGACGCGCGAACCGCTCGTCCCGTACAACGCGAGCGGCGCGGCCAACCAGCCGATGGCCGACTTCGCGGCCGCCTGCAAGCGCGGCGGGCTCTGGCCGTTCGTGAACATGAACCGAACTCATGTGGTGCCGCCGTGCACGGTCACCGAGTCCGAGGCCAAGGAGGGCCTGGCGATCCTGGACGAGGCGCTGCACGCGGCGGACGCCCACACCGCGTAGCAAGTCCTCACCGTGGCGTCACGTCCCCTTCACACCCCATAGCCACATATAGCCGTCCGGTGTAGACCACCACCTGACTCTGCGTACTTTGCGCAACGGCCCTCGCATATCGTGATGCGAGGGCCGTCCGCTTCCGGATGACATGACACGACGGCCGCGGAAGGAGACGGTCCTCGATGCCCGTGCCCGGCACCAGCCCGGTCAAGCGGAACACCCTGCGGCAGCAGATCGCCGACGCGCTGTGTGACGAGGTGCTCGCGGGCAGACTGCCGGCGGGGCGGCAGTTCACCGTCAAGGAGATGGCCGACCACTACGGCGTCTCCGCCACCCCGGTCCGCGAGGCCCTGCTCGACCTGTGCTCGCAAGGGATGCTGGACGTCGAGGAACACCGTGGCTTCAAGGTCCACGAGTTCACCATCAAGGACTTCCGGCATATGGTCGACGCCCGCAACATGGTCGTCGAGGGGCTGTTCCGGCATGCCGTCGAGCAGACGCTGAACACCATGAACCCGCAGTCCCTGGCCTCGGTGCGGCGCCGTGCCGAGGCCGCCGAGCGGGCCGCCCGCTGCGGCGACCTCGACATCCTCATCGGCTACGACCTGCGCTTCTGGCGCGAGATATGCGGGCTGGTCGGCAACCCGTACATCACCGACTTCCTCCAGCGGCTGCGGATGCAGACCTGGGTCTTCACCGTGCCCTATCTGCGCCGCGTCCCCGATCTGCGCGGCGAGCTGTGGGCGGGCCACGGCGAGCTGACCACGGCCGTCACCCGCCGTGACCCCGTGGCCTCCGAGCGGCTCATATCGGCGTACAACGCGCACTTCCGTGCGCTCATCGAGCGGTTGGTCACCGACGCGCCCTGAGGCCGCCCCCTGAGGCCGCCCCCTGAGGCCGCCTGCTGAGGCCGCCCCCTCGGGCCACTCTCCGAGGACGCCCCCGAGAGGGACAGCCGCCGTTTGCGCTCTTCGCGCCGCGTACCCGGGGCACTACGCTGAACCGACCAGCGACCATACGGATACGAGAGTGAGATCGCGTGGCCTGTGACCTCTGGCTGGTCCCCCTCGTCGATGTGCTGTGCCACAGCCCCGACAATCCCTTCGCCGACGAGATCGCCACCTACGACAAGGCACTCGGAGAGGCCGGTCTGCCGCCGGTGCCCGTCCTCGGATACATGCCGGGCCTGTCCGGGGATGTCGCCCCGGTAGCCGGATTCGACTACGACGCACTCCACTTCCTCCGCCGCGCCTACCTCCTCCAGGTATGCGGGCTGGAAGTCTCCCCGGTCGACGAACTCGGCGGGGACTACGAGCAGTTGCTGGAGATGTTCGAGCCCACGGCCAAGCAGTCGCACCTGGTGTGGCACTACGACCACGCGGGCGCCTACGTCCCCGTCGACTTCCCGGGCCCGCTGACCAACGACGAACTCATGGAGGGTGGCGGCCCGCTGGGGTCCAGCCATGGGCTGCTGCGGGAGCTGGAGGCGGTCGCCCCGGCGCTCGGCATCGACCCGTCCAACCCCCCGGCCGCCCCCGCGCCCCCCAGCCGCCCGACCAGCCTGGAGGAGCCGGCCACGCCCGGACCGTACGAGGACAGCCCGTTCGCCCGCGAACGCCATGTCTGGCTGGGGCTGCACGCGGCCGCGACCCGCAGCCTGGGCCAGGGCTCGATGATCCTCTTCAGCTGATCCCCGGCCCCGGCCCCGTGGCGTCTCGCGTCTCAGCGGGGCGGCTCGGGAGGACGCTGCCGCGGCATGTTGGGCCGGGTGCTGCCCGGCGGCAGCGGAAAGCGGTACGCGGGGCTCCCGCTGTCCGGGCGGGAGCCCTGGGCCACCAGGGACTGGGTGAACAGCGCATGGGTGAACATCGGCGCCGACCCCGAGCCGAAGTCCACCATCCAGCCCGCGGTCTCCATCCGCACCAGCTCCGAGACGTCCTCGCAGAACCGCCGCAGCACCGCCAGACACCGCTCCACGGCCTCGGACGCGGTGCCCTCCGTCGGGCCCAGCACCTCCCGGACGCTCTCCGACGCCCAGTCGAACTGCAGCGACTCCAGCCGCCGCTGCACGGCCTGCGCCGTGGCCACATCCCGCATCCAGCCGGACGTCAGCCCGAAATACCGGTCGCAGCCCACGCACGCGACGGCCAGCAGCAGCGCCAGCGCACCCCACCCGGCCGCGCCGCCCAGCGCCCCGGTCAGCTCCAGCAGCGGCAGCACGGCCCCCGTCACCGCCCCCACCGCGGCCCCGGCCCGCAGCGCCCGGGCGGCCCGCCGCTTCCACAGCCGGTCGGCCAGATACCAGTCGCCCACCCGCAGCGCGCCCTCCTCGACCCAGCGGTACAGCTCGTCGAGGCTCTCGGCGGGCTCCCCCCAGTCGCCGTGCGGGAAGGACCGGCCGAGCAGGTCCTCCCGCGTCCTCGCCCCCTCCTGCCGAGGGAGTTCCTCGGGCTGCATCTCCGGCTGACTCACCCGTGCAACTCCCTCTGCGGTGGTGTTTCTCCTAGGTCCTGTCCGGCGGATCTTCGTGGCCCCGCGAAGATCCGCCGGACAGGACCTGGCGCGGCTGATGCGCGACGACCATTCCTACCGCCGAACGGCTGGCCACGCGGCCACGATCACGGGTATTCCGCCCATAAGTGGTGGACATCGGATATAGGGCCCCATCCCCGCTCACCCGAAAGAGTGCCCGCCCGCCCCGGACCACGCCCCGCCCCCGCCCTCCGCGGCGGCGCCGGGCGGGGGCGGGGGCGCGGGGCGGGCCCGACGGGGGAGGCCGTAGGGTGCCTACCGTGAAGGTCCTCGTCATCGGCGGCGGCGCCCGCGAACACGCCCTGTGCCGCTCCCTCTCCCTCGATCCCGACGTCACCGCACTGCACTGCGCGCCCGGCAACGCCGGTATCGCGGAGGTCGCCGAGCTGCACGCCGTGGACGTCCTCGACGGCGCGGCCGTCGCCGACCTGGCCGCCGCGCTGGAAGCGGAGCTGGTGGTCGTCGGCCCGGAGGCGCCGCTCGTCGCGGGCGTCGCCGACGCCGTGCGCGCACGGGGCATCCCGGCCTTCGGACCGTCCGCCGAGGCGGCCCGGCTGGAGGGGTCGAAGGCGTTCGCGAAGGACGTCATGGCCGCGGCGAACGTGCCCACCGCCCGCGCCTACGTCTGCACCACCCCCGCCGAGGTCGACGAGGCCCTCGACGCGTTCGGCCCGCCCTACGTGGTCAAGGACGACGGCCTCGCCGCGGGCAAGGGCGTCGTGGTGACCGGCGACCTGGCGGCGGCCCGCGCCCACGCGCTGGCCTGCGGACGCGTGGTGATCGAGGAGTTCCTCGACGGCCCCGAGGTGTCGCTGTTCGCGGTGACCGACGGCGAGACCGTCGTACCGCTCCAGCCCGCCCAGGACTTCAAGCGCGCGTACGACGGCGACGAGGGCCCGAACACCGGCGGCATGGGCGCCTACTCCCCGCTGCCGTGGGCCGACCACGCCCTGGTGGACGAGGTCGTGGCCACGGTCTGCCAGCCCACCGTCGACGAGCTGCGCCGCCGCGGCACGCCCTTCTCCGGGCTGCTGTACGCGGGGCTGGCGATCACCTCGCGCGGGGTGCGGGTCATCGAGTTCAACGCGCGCTTCGGCGACCCGGAGACCCAGGTCGTGCTGGCCCGGCTGAAGACTCCCCTGGCCGGTCTGCTGAAGGCCGCCGCGACCGGTGCGCTGGCCGCCGAGCCGCCGCTGCGCTGGAGCGAGGGCTCGGCGGTGACCGTCGTGATCGCCTCGCACAACTATCCCGATACGCCGCGCACCGGCGACCCGATCACCGGGCTGGACAAGGTGGCCGCGGAGGACGCGCCCAAGGCGTACGTGCTGCACGCGGGTACCAAGCGGGACGGCGCGTCCGGCGACGTGGTGAGTGCGGGAGGCAGGGTGCTGTCCGTCACCGCGTCCGGCTCCGACCTGGGCAAGGCCCGGGAGCGGGTGTACCGGGCGGTGTCCCGGATCGGGCTCGACGGCTCCCACCACCGGACCGACATCGCGGCGAAGGCAGCCTCCGAGGGCGCTGACAGTGCCGAGGGCGCAGCCAGTGCCGATGATGCGGCAGGCGCCTGAGCCACGCCCCCGGGCCGGAGTTCCCGGTTCTCCCCAAGGCCATTCCATCGGGTGAGGGCTTCCCCCATCCTGCTGACGCACGCCCCGCCTCCAACTACTGTGCCGCTCAGGCGAGGTGCGGCAACTGGCCCATCGGCATTGCGGAGCGGGCGGCCGGTGCCACAGTGGGGGAGTAGACAACGCCGCCGTCGTCCGCTGTTCAACCACCGGCCGGACAGTAGGGGGTGATGAGAACCGTGGCAGGTCCGGAAGCAGGTGCACTGGCGGCACGCGCCCGTGCCCTCGCCGTACTGCGTATCCGGGGCGCCGCGCTCGCGGTCGCCCTCCTTCCGGCCGCGGTGGCGGTCGTGCTGCTGGCCGGCAGCGCCACCGGGCGCATCGGCGGCGGTTCGCACGACGAGGGCTGGTCCGCGCTGCGCTGGGCGGTGGTCGGCGGTGCCCTGCTGGTCCTGCTGCTGGCGGCGGGGGTGGCCGCCGTGGTCGTCCGGGCGAAACCGGCGCTGACCCCCACGGTGCCCATCGCCGAGGAGACGGCCCCGGACCTGTACCGGCTGGTCCGCGACCTCGCGGAGCGGCTGGAAGTGCCCGTGCCGTCGGCCATAGCGCTCACCCCGGACTGCGACAGCTGGCTGGAGGACCGCGATCATCCGGCGCACGGCGGCAAGCGCGGCAAGGGCGGTGACAAGGACCGGCACCCGCCCGATGAGTCCCCCGCGGAGCACACCGTGGGCCCCCCGGGCACGGATTCCGCGGGCGGTGCCCGGAGCGACCGCGTCACGGGCCGTGCGGGGGAGGGGCGGCGGGAGCGCCGTGCGCCCCGGGCCCCGGTCCTGGTGATCGGATCGCCGTTCCTGTGGTGGATGCGGGTCGCCGAGCTGCGCGCGCTGCTCGCGCCCGTGGTGGCGGGCACCGGCCCGTCCGTCCACCCGGACATAGCCGCGGCCCGTCGCTTCGTGCGCGGGCTGGACGCCGCCGTGGCGGTCGCGGCGTCCCATGACGACGACCCGGCGGCCGGCGGCGGCACCGGCACCCGGCTCGGCCGGGCCGTCCGCCGCCCCGCCCTCGCCTTCCTCGGCTGGGTCGCCCGGCTGCTGCTGCGCAACTGCCGGGACCACGCCGCCCAGATGGAGCGCGCGGTCGCCGCGGCCGCCTCCGAGCGGGCCCGGGCGGTCGACTACGGGCTGCGGATCGTCGCCCAGGAGCAGGTGGGCCTCGCCTACGCGGGCTGGGACCGGCTGCTGACCCGGGTCGCGCTGCCCGCCTGGCGGATGGGCCGCTGGCCGTCCCGGCTGGACGCGGGCGTGGTGGCCGCGCTGACCGAGCTGTCCCGCCGGGACCGGCTCGCCGAGGGGTTCGCCTCCCGGCTCAGCGAGCGGCCCGCCTGCGATCTGCTGGAGGAGCCCGGGCTGATCGACGAGGCCACGTCGCTGCTGGCCGCGCGGCTCTTCCACGGCGGCCCCCCGGAACCGGGCCCGGACTGGTCCCCGGTCGACTGGGCGCAGTATCCGGAAGAGGTCGTGGACCGCAAATGGCGCCAGGAGGCGGCCCGCCTCCACCGGGTCCTCGACGAGCGTACGGACCCCTCCGGCCCGCCGCCGACCCCCGCGAGCACCCCCACCCCGCCGACCCTGGCCCGGGTCATGGACCGGCTCACCGCCCCCGTCCCCGAAGGCACCGCCCCGGAAGGCACCAGCTCCGAAGGCACCGGGCCCGAAAGCCGCGGCCCGGAAGGCGCCGCCCCCGACGGCACCGCCCCCGAAGGCACTGACACCGAAGGCACCGGCGGCCTCGGAGAGGACCTGGCGGCCCGGCTCACCGTGGAACTGGCCCGGGAGGAGGCCGCCGCCCACCGGGCCACCGCACAGGCCCGTCAGGCCCGTACGGCGGAGGGCGCGGTCGGCGACCCCTGGATCGACGGTTTCGCGCCGCTGCTCCCGCTCCAGCCGCCCCGCACCGGCCGTGAGCTGCTCGCCGACCATGTGACCGCGATGGTCTGCTGCGCCGCCGTGGACACCGCGGGCGCCGCCCCCGGCCTCGACTGGCTCGACGGCCCGGCGCTCATGGTGGCCGGGCGCCGCCGCGCCGACCTGTCCCATCCGGTGCTCACTCTGGTCGAGGACGGCGACGCGGCCCCGCTGCGCAGCTGGCTCGCCGAGGTCGGCGTCCGCCCCGAGAAGCCGGTCCGGCTCGTCTGATTCGTCCGGACCGGCACGGACTCGCGGCTTACGGATCGTTTCCGTTTAAAGAATTCGCGACGATCGGTGACGGAGTGGGTGCGTAATGTGATGTGCTGGGACCGGTCGCTGCCACCCGGCCCAGCGGACCGGCCCACCGGCCCGGTCCACCGAACCGGACCCGCGGACCCGGACCCACAAGGCCCGGACCGGCGGGACGGGAACGCAACGGCAGCGAGGCGACGGGACGCCGCCGGGGCACGCAGGGAGGGGAACGAGGATGGGGACGGACCAGATCCGGCGCTGGGAGTCCGGGGCTTTGGCCCACGCGGTGACAGATCCATTCGGCCAGGGCCCACTGCCCTGGCTGCGCACCAGCGAGAACTACGTCGACGACACGGGCCATGTGGTCCCCTGGTACGCGGACCATGTCCACGCCCCCGGGACCATGGTCAGGATTCCCGGCCCGCGCACCGCCGACGATGTGCGCCGCCAGATCAAGGGCTTCGCCTCGACCTCCGCCGCCGCCCCCGGCGAGGCCATCGACTTCCGCATCACGGTCGACCCGCCGCAGCAGTTCGGCGTGGACATCTACCGCATCGGCCATTACGGCGGCGACGGCGCGTCGAAGATCACCACCAGTCCGCGGCTGTCGGGCATCGTGCAGCCGCCGCCGCTCACCGCCGACCGCACCGTCTCCTGCCACCACTGGTGGCTGTCCTGGCGGCTGCAGATCCCCTCGTACTGGGCGCTCGGGGCGTACGTGGCCGTGCTCACCACCGTGGACGGCTACCGCAGCCACATCCCGTTCACGGTCCGCGACACCCGCCCCGCCGACCTGCTCCTGGTCCTGCCCGACTTCACCTGGCAGGCGTACAACCTCTACCCGGAGGACGGCCGCACCGGCGCCAGCCTCTACCACGCCTGGGACGAGCGGGGGAAGCTGCTCGGCGAGTCCGAGGCCGCCGTCACGGTCTCCTTCGACCGGCCGTACGCGGGCGCGGGGCTGCCGCTCCATGTGGGCCACGCGTACGACTTCATCCGCTGGGCCGAGCGCTACGGCTACGACCTGGCCTACGCCGAGACCCGCGATCTGCACGCCGGTGGCGTCGACCCCACCCGCTACCGCGGCCTGGTCTTCCCCGGCCACGACGAGTACTGGTCGGCCCCGATGCGGCGCACCGTCGAGCGGGCCCGGGACAGCGGCACCTCGCTGGTCTTCCTCTCCGCGAACACCATGTACTGGCAGGTCGAGCTGGCCCCCTCGCCGTCCGGCCCGGACCGCCTGCTGACCTGCCGCAAGCGCCGCGGCCCCGGCCGCGCCGCGCTGTGGCGCGAATCGGCGCCCGAGCAGCAGCTGATGGGCATCCAGTACGCGGGCCGGGTGCCCGAACCGCGCCCGCTGGTCGTGCGCAACGGCGACCACTGGCTGTGGGAGGCCACCGGGGCGGCCGAGGGCGACGAGCTGCCCGGGCTGGTCGCGGGCGAGGCCGACCGCTACTTCCCGCGCACCCCGCTGCCAGAGCACCTGCGCCGCATCCTGCTCGCCCACTCCCCGTACGAGGACGGCGAGGGCGCCACCCGCCACCAGGACACCTCGCTCTACCGCGCCCCCAGCGGCGCCCTGGTGTTCGCGTCCGGCACGTTCGCCTGGTCTCCGGCGCTGGACCGGCCGGGTCATACGGACGAGCGGGTGCAGCGTGCGACGGCGAACCTTCTGGACCGCATCTGCAAGCGGGCGTGAGGGGCAGCGCCGCCGCTGGGAGGGCGTGGGGCAGAATCGTGGTGGCTTGGACAGAACCACCAGGAGGATGCGTGTCCGGATTCGTCGAAAAGCCCGAACCGGTCGCGGTTCCGGGCCTTGAGCACCTGCACACCGGCAAGGTGCGCGACCTCTACCGGACCGAGGGCGGCGACCTCGTCATGGTCGCCAGCGACCGGCTGTCCGCGTACGACTGGGTGCTGCCCACCGAGATCCCCGACAAGGGCCGGGTCCTCACCCAGCTCTCCCTGTGGTGGTTCGACCTGCTGGCCGACCTGGTCCCGCACCACGTCCTGTCCACCGAGCTGCCCCCCGGCGCCCCCGCCGACTGGCAGGGCCGCACCCTGGTCTGCCGGTCGCTGCGGATGCTCCCGGTCGAGGCCGTGGCCCGCGGCTACCTCACCGGCTCGGGCCTCGTCGAGTACGAGCGCGGCCGCACGGTCTGCGGCCTCGCCCTGCCCGAGGGGCTGACGGACGGCTCGGAGCTGCCCGCCCCGATCTTCACCCCGGCCACCAAGGCCGAGGTCGGCGAGCACGACGAGAACGTGTCGTACGAGGAGGTCGCCCGCCGGATCGGCGCCGAACCCGCCGCCCATCTGCGTCAGACCACCCTCGCGGTGTACGCGCGGGCCCGTGACATCGCCCGTGAGCGGGGCATCATCCTCGCCGACACCAAGTTCGAGTTCGGCTACGCGGAGGCGACCGCCGACGCGGAGGGCGCCGAGCTGGTCCTCGCCGACGAGGTGCTGACCCCCGACTCGTCCCGCTTCTGGCCCGCCGACACCTGGCAGCCCGGCCGCGCCCAGCCGTCGTTCGACAAGCAGTACGTCCGCGACTGGCTGACCTCCCCGGCCTCCGGCTGGGACCGGCACGGCGAGCAGCCCCCGCCGGCGCTCCCGGCCGAGGTCGTGGAGCGGACGCGGGCGAAGTACGTCGAGGCGTACGAGCGGCTGACCGGCATCAGCTGGTCGTAGGCGCAGAGGCAGGCGCAGGCGCAGACAGCACGACGAAGGCCCCGGTCGCGGTGACCGGGGCCTTCGATCCGGAGCGGACGACGAGGTTCGAACTCGCGACCTCAACCTTGGCAAGGTTGCGCTCTACCAACTGAGCTACGTCCGCACGCACCGTCGGTTTCCCGTTCGATGCGTCTCCACTATAACCAAACCTCCGGCCGCCGCCACCACCGCCCGGAACAAACCCCCACAAGCCCTCCTATAGCCACCCCCGCTCGCGCGCCGCGCGGGCCGCCGCGTGGCGGTTCTCGGCGTGCAGCTTCGCCGCCGCCGCCGCCGACAGATAGTTCCGCACCGTCCCCGGGGACAGCGCCGCCCGCCGGGCGATCTCCGCGATCGACGCCCCGTCGGCCGCCAGATCCAGCAGCTCCGTCTCGCGCGCGGTGAGCGGCGAGTCGCCCGCGCTGATCGCGTCCGCGGCCAGGTCGGGGTCCACGTAGCGGCTGCCGCCGTGCACCGTGCGGATGATCTCGGCGAGCCGCTGCGCCGAGGCGGTCTTCGGTACGAACCCCCGCGCCCCCGCCTCCAGCGCCCGCTTCAGGTGCCCCGGTCGGCCATGGCTGGTCACGATCATGGTCCGGCAGTCCGGCAGCTCGGACCGCAGCACCGCCGCGACCCCCACCCCGTCCATGCCCGGCATCTGGAGGTCCAGCACCGCCACATCGGGCCGGTGCGCCCGCGCCATCGCCATCGCCTCCGGGCCGGAGGCGGCCTCGGCGACCACCAGCAGGTCGTCCTCCAGGGACAGCAGCGCGGCGAGCGCGCCGCGGATCAGATGCTCGTCGTCGGCGAGCAGCACCCGGATCACCCCGCCGTCGTTCATACGGCACCCTCCAGCGGGAGTTCGGCCCGCAGCCGGTACGTCCCGACGCCGTCGCCGGGACCGGACTCCAGCGTGCCGCCGAGCGCCGCGAGTCTCTCCCGCAGCCCCTTCAGCCCGCTGCCCTCCCCGGTCCCGGTCCCGGTCCCGGCTCCTGCCCCGGTACCGGCCCCCGTTCCGGTCCGGAGTCCCGTGGGTACCCCGTCGTTCTCCATCTCCAGCACCGCCGTCCCCGCGTGCACCCGCACCCGGACCGCGCACCGCACGGCGTCCGCGTGCCGCAGCACGTTCGTCGTCCCCTCGCGGACCACCCACCCCAGCGCGGACCGCACCGCCTCGGGCAGTGGTGTGCCCCCGCCGTCCTCGGACGGGCAGTCCACGCGGCAGTCGACCCGGGCGGCGCGCAGCACCGAGCGCGCCCCGGCCAACTCCACCTGCAGATCCGCCTCCCGGTAGCCGCGGACCACGCCCCGGACCTCCATCTGGGTCTCGTGCGCGATCCGCTGCACCTCCACCATCTGGGTCACGGCCTCGGGCCGCTCCCGCCGCGCCAGCCGCACCGCCAGCTCGCTCTTGAGGGCGATCACCGCCAGGTTCCGTCCCATCACATCGTGCAGGTCCCGGCCGAACCGCAGCCGTTCCTCCGCGACCGCCAGCCGCGCCTGCACCTCCCGGTTGGCGTCCACCTCGTACATCACCTGCAGCATCCATACCGAGCAGCGGACCGTGAACAGACACAGCGCACAGGTGGCGGCGACCCCGAAGGCGGCCCCCGCCGCGGCGGCGGCCCCCGGCCGGATCACCGCCTCCGCCACGGCCACCGCCGCCGCGAGCCCCGCGTGCAGGGTGAAGTAGGTACGGATCGGCACCAGCAGCGCGTATCCGATGGCGAACGGCCCCACGCTGAGAATGACGAACCGGGTGGCCGACCCCGCGTCGTACGGCCCGCCGGTCGCCTGGAGCACCATCCCGGCGGCCAGCCCCGCCGCCGTCAGCGCGGCGGTGAGCGCGGGCAGCCGCGGGCCCACCGGGCAGTCGCGCAGCGAGTGGTCGAGCCCCCGGCGCAACAGCGGGACGGTGAGCACGTTCTGTGCCAGGGACAGCCCGAGCAGCGACCACGCCGGCGCGGGCGCCGCGTTCCGCACTCCCTCGACCAGCACGTCGACCACCGAGATCACCAGGAACCACGGCACCGTGTACAGCGTCCACCGGGTGAACAGCTCCACCCGCGTCAGCCGGGTGCCCCTGCGCCATCGCCGTATCACGAACCCCGTATCCCCTCGCTCGTCAGCGCCGCGGTTCCCAGGGGAACCGCTTCCGCACGGCCCACCCTGCCAGCACCGTCCAGGCCAGCGCCGTGGCGAGGGCGCCCAGGGCGTCGGCCGCGCTCATGTCCCCGGTCCAGCCCGCCCGTACGAGATCGACCACCGGGGTCAGCGGCAACAGCTCGCACACCGACGCCACCTGGTCCGGCATCACCTCCAGCGGGACGAACAGACCGCTGCCCACCATCGAGATCATCATCATCGGCACCGGGGTCAGCTGCGCGGACTCCGATGCCTTGGTGAACGCGGCGGTCGCGGCGGCCAGCATCACCATCTGCACCAGGCCGACGGCGATCCCGGCGATGGCCAGATACGGGGCCTTGGGGGCGGGCACCTCCAGCGCGACGCTCACCGAGGTCACCAGCAGCACGCATTGGGCGAGCCCGAGCAGGACGGCGGGGAGCGCGGCCCCGGCCAGGATCTCGGTATCGGTCAGCTCCCCGGCGCGCAGCCGCTTGAGGACCCGCTCCTCACGGCGGATCACATAGACGCCGACCAGGTTCATGTAGACGGCCATGACCAGGGCCATACCGATCGAACCGGGCAGCAGCATCGTGCCCGGGTCCAGCCCGGTGCCCTTGAGGTCGACGCTGTCGACGGCCGTCTTCATGCTGTACGTGAGCATCCCGGGCAGCAGCAGCGCGTACGTCAGCGCGGCCTTGTTGCGGGCCAGCAGGGTCAGTTCGCCGCGGGCCAGCGCCCACACCCGCCCCCGTGCGGCGGTCGTCGGCGCGGAACTCATGGCGGTCGGCGTGCCCGCGGTACTCGTAGCGCTCACTGTGCTTCCCCCGGTGCCGTGTCGATGGTGCTCGCGATGTGCAGGAACGCCTCACGCCTCCTCCAGCGAGGCCGACCGGGCGTCGAGCCCGCCGAGCACGATCCGCCGCTCCCGCGCCCACAGCAGCACCTCGGTGGCGGTGTGCTGGAGGTCACGGGTGCGCAGCCGTACGGCCTGGCCCAGCGAGTCCCGTTCGAGGGCGCCCAGCGCGACGGGCGGCGGCAGTTCGCCGGGGGAGACGCCGTCGGGAAGGGTGAAGGAGAGGTGCGAGGGCCGCGCGGCCACGATGTCCGTGACCCGCCCGGAGGTGGCTATCCGCCCCGCGTGCATGATCGCGAGCCGGTCGGCCAGCGCCTCGGCCTCCTCCAGGTAATGCGTGGTCAGCAACACCGTGGTGCCCTGGTCGCGCAGGGCACGCACCAGCTCCCAGGTGTCCCGCCGGCCCTCCGCGTCCAGGCCGGTGGTCGGCTCGTCGAGGAAGAGCACCTCGGGCCGCCCGAGCAGGGCGAGCGCCAGGTCCAGCCGCCGCTGTTCGCCGCCGGAGAGCATCTTGACCCGTACGTCCGACCGCCCGGCCAGCCCCACCAGCTCCAGGCTCTCCCCGACGGGCCGGGCGCCGCTGGTGCACCCCGCCCACATCCGCGCGGTCTCGGCGACCGTCAGCTCGGACGGGAGGCCGCCCTCCTGGAGCATCATCCCGATCCGCGGCCGCACCTTCCCCCGCTCCCGGTACGGGTCGTGGCCGAGGACCCGCACCGCGCCGCCGGTCGGGGCGGCGAGCCCTTCGAGGAGTTCGAGGGTGGAGGTCTTGCCCGCGCCGTTCGTGCCCAGCAGCGCGAACAGCTCACCGCGCGCCACCGAGAACGAGACGCCCCGCACCGCGTCGAACCCCCGCGCCCCGCTCGGCCCGTATCTCCGCCGCAGCCCGTCGACCGCGATCGCGCTCTCCGTCGCATCCATGCCTCCAGGCTTTCGCCGCCTGGGGAGCACTTGTAGTGCGCGCTGTCATCAGCCCCGATGACAAATGTCATCGGGGCGCGGGGCCGGACATCAAAAAGGCTTGAGGCGCCGGTCGATTCGACCGGCGCCTCAAGCCTCTGTGGAGCGGACGACGAGGTTCGAACTCGCGACCTCAACCAATGCAAGGTTTCGGACAACCCAAAGAGCTACGACCCCCAGGCTCCGA